>CAZIEE010000013.1:0-18042 GCA_964538135.1 uncultured Methanosarcinales archaeon | reverse complement strand
AATAAAAAATTAAGAAAATATTATGTTTCATAATTTATGTGTCAAGGTACTAGTTCTACTCTCCAAGACTTAACCCAGTCTAATTCCAGTAAGAATTTTCCTCTTACTACAAGCCTTTCATTTGTTACTTTCCAATCTCTTGGAAAGCTCCTGTTTTGATTCCATCTGCCATTTTTCATAATTATCAACCTCTTTTTTATTTCATGTTCTTTAAAGAACAGAAAGATTTAAATACTTTATGTTTTTTCACATTGAAATATGGGAAGAATAATCATGATTTACAATCTCAATGGAAAAGATTCAAGCAGGATTAGCTTTAACAGAAAACTATTCAACTACAGGTTACAGTCGCACAAAGGAAAATACCAAACAACATCAAAAGGCATCTTAAAAAATCATGAAAAACCCATAAGGTCTGTTATTATTTTTGAAAATAAATATCTTAATAAAGTTAGGAAGTTATTAAACGAGTATAAGATATTTTATAAATTATATCAAATTCAAAGAGAGATTAAATAATTGTGCAATACCGTACATTAGAGGGCAAAATACTTAAAAACCACGAGGTTTAACATAGATGGCATACATAAAAATTACGAAACAGGATATTATTTCATTAGAACAAAAAGCTAATTTAGCATATGAAATATTAAAAAGGGCAGTAGAAGTTCCTGAACCTTCACTTATTTCTTCTGCTGAATGTTTATATGAACATGATCTTGGAGCATACCTCTCTAAATTGATAACAAAAAGTACAGCAGAAATTTCAAGTCTCAGAAAAGGAGGAAAGAGAGCAAAACCTATTGAAAAATTTATTCTTCAATATCTTTTAATGCATAAAGGTTTCTCACAGTATGATGATGGTAATTACCAAACATCATTAACTCGAAATATGGATGATAATATGGGTGGTCTAAAGGTTTATTTGGATGCAGAAGATCTACATCCTAAAAGAGTTGAGATGTTTAAAATTATTCAGAACATATCAACAGATTTAAGAAAAGAGAAGAAGTATAATTTAATATTAAACTGTATGGATTATGTAAGAAAAAAATAAAAGACACAATTACTGGCATAGAAAATTTTTTCCCTTTCACAACCTTCTAAATTTAAAAAATATTGTTGAAACAACTAACAAAAAGGTAATAACTGATAAAAAAATCACAATTACTTGAGCAGAAGTATAGTTAGTTGTACTTTTCTGCTTAATTGCTTCATTTACAGTACTTTTATTTGTAAGACTAGTTAATACTTCATTTACATCTGATTCAATCTTTGTTTTTTCAACTACTCCTATGGTTATATTTGTATCAGTCATATTTATTTTTTTTATTGTTAAGTTCTTACTTGTACTCTCACATTTAGTACTTAATAAAAGTGGCTTAGCCAAGCTTGGGCAACTTGTTTTTTGAGTGTACTGAGTTACTTTAACAAATGTACATCCCCTTGTTTGCTCTCCATTAACACAAACTGACCACTTACTACAGTCCCAGTCATGGTTACAGAAAAAAATCTTTTTAATTGCTACACCACCTCCCCCTCCCCCTCCACCTCCTCCACCTGATCCGCCCCCTCCACTACTGCCACTTGAAGAACTCGGGGTTGAACAATCTGTTGTTTTTGTTTTGTCATTATCATCACAATCAACACCAGAAGAGCATCCAGTCCCATATGTATCTCCATCATTGTCTCTGCATAGTTCCTTCACAGCAGAATGTGTTAATCCGATTACCTTGTACCTTAATCCTGTATCAAAACACGTGTAAGCTGTAGTTGTTATATTATCACAAACAACCAATGTTTCATTTGAAGAATCACAGTTTGAGCTTATATTTTCAAAGCTGACATCTGCATCTTTTACGCAAACTGATCTTACAGTTACATTGATTTTTTCAAGGAAAAATGTTTTTGTAGAATTTAAAGATCTATTAGTCATGCCCCTTATAGTAACTGCACTGCTTCCATTTATTGTTCTATTGATTGTTAAATTGCCAAGGTCTAGGTTATTTAAAGAATTAAATGTAAAGTTAAACTCTATCAAAGGCAAAGTTGCATTAGTCAAATTAGTTAAGTTAGAAATTATATTTTTAAAAGTTATATTTATAGTAAAAGTTCCATTGAATAATTGTGATAGGTTTGAAGTTCCGTTTATGGTTATGTTTATTGGGATACTTGTATTAACCACAGAAAGATTCCCTGTTAAAAAATCAACCTCGTCTAATATATTGTCATTATCATCGTCTGTATCATTGAAGTCAGGATTACCATCATTATCAATGTCTCTGGCATCATTTATTGTGATATGTACAATTGATGATTCTACCCCGAAACCATCTTGAGAACTATCATTTATTGTGAGATTGACATCATAATTCCCACTATTGGTTAAATTAGTATACCATAATAGCGAGTTGTTCCCATTCAAATTCACACTCAAAAATTCGCTTCTATTGGCACTAAGTATCAATGGATCATTATCCAAATCATATGCATTCAATAACACATTAGATATATTAACGAGTTGGGACTCTTGTATCGATATTGAAATGTTGACTGCATTTATCAATGGCTTTGCATTTAATATTGATATTGTAGAGCTGTTTGCAAATTCGCTCCAGTTAAAACCATCAAAAATTCTGATACTGAATGTCCAGTTTTCTAATTTTGTAGTATTGGATGGATGGATAAAGCTCTTGTTAGTGTAATTTTCAGCTTTTGTATTGTTTACATACCACAATGTTTCATTCAAAGTTATGATATTACCATCTGGATCTATAAACTTATAGGATGTTTCCAAAGTCCCATTTGTTCTGTTTAAGAAATCTTTATTTGTTATATTCACAGAAGTTATGGTTGGAGCAATGTTTGTATTATTCAAAGCAGAATTGTTACTTACCACCTGAAATATTGAGCTTATCATCATATTCCCTGCTGAGTCATTACCATATACCCTATAATTAAAAGTTCCACTTTCTGTACTCTTATTTATAATCCAATTTAAAGGATTTGAAGTTGAATTAAATGTACTGTTTACTCCACTAAATTCAAGTATTGCTGTTGACAATACTTCATTTGATGTGATGTTTACAATAAATGAAGATGAATTTGTTGTTGAGTTGTAAATGTTTGAGTTGTTTGGAGGAGTTGGAGGAACAAAAGTGATGTTTGGAGTAATTGTATCCAGGGAGAATAAAGCAGACAAAATGTTTATTATAGAAAATGTTAGATTGTTTGATGAATCATTAATTAATTTGCCAGTCTTATTGAGTGCACTTTGAATCTCAGCAGGAGTCAGTGTAATATTTGTACTGTTTATACTTTTTTGCTCCAGCTTTTTATATTGCCTCAATAAAGCAAATGCTGCTGCAACATGCGGAGCTGCCATTGAGGTGCCTGAGCATGTCATTAAATTTCCTGAACAAGAACATCCAGAGCAACCAACATTTGATGCTTTTAATGACTGAATACCAGAACCTGGTGCGAATAAATCAGTTATATTGTTTCTGTTACTAAAAGAGGATATCCCATTAGACTTTGTTGTTGATCCTACAGCTGTAACATTCGTAATGCATGCAGGGCTAGCAATTCTTGTGGTATCACCATTATTGCCTGTTGCTGCAATAACACTAATATTTTTTGCTATTGCATTTGCTATAGCGCTTGTTAATAAAGGATCATCATTATCACAATTTGATGCAAATAATGTTAATGTTCCCAGGCTCATTGAGATTACTGAAATATTAAAGCGAGAAGCATTATTAACACACCAATCAATCCCACTTATAATATTTGGAGATGAGCCATCACCATTAGAGTCTAGAACTTTTATCGCAACAATATTTGAATCAGGCGCAATACCCCTTACGGTTTCATTTGTTGATGCAACAATTCCTGAAACGTGGGTGCCATGGCCATTATCATCCATACTATCATTATCGTTATTCACAAAATCATAACCGCTAATAACCTTTGCACAAGTTCCATTTGTAAAAGTTGTGTTTGAACAATTTCCAAGTGCAGGATGGGTATAATCAACACCAGTGTCAATAACGCACACAGATTCACCCTTGCCAGTTACATTTGTCCCATCATATATAAGTCCCCATGTTTTTGTTGCATTTATGATCCCAGCAGAATCACTTAGAAAAATACTCGCACTTCTGGATTTATAAATTTTTACAACATTTGAATTATCTCTTAATTTTTGATAGCTTGATTTTTTTAGTTTTCCAGCAAATCCATTAATTGTTGTGTAGGTATTTGTTAATTCAAAATCATAATTTGTATCAGTATCTTTTTTCTTTAATTTTAAATCTGCAAAGACATCTTCTTGCTGCTCGCTTATCATGAACTTTTTCATTTCAAAATCATCTTTATAGTTATCTTTATAGTTATCTTTATAGTTATCTTTAGAGTTATAATTACTATCTCTATAAGTGCTTAATACATTGTAATCATCTTTCAAAACAACAATAACTTCTACTTCGTTTTTATCCCCAAATAACTCTTGCAGCTCGTTATTAATCTGGGTAATCTGAGTAATCTGGGTATTAACTTGAGGTTCAGCATAAATAGAATAATTTAGGGATATAAGAAGGATGCACAAAACAAATAGATACCAGACCTTATCTGTTTTTCCCTCTGGTTTTTCAAATTTCTCTTTAGAATTTAATTCTTTTAAACCATTTTTTAACATCTTCAAGTTTTATACCTAGCATAAATAATCCTGCACTTATCATTAGTATGCCCTGGAGTATTGGAAGAAAAAGGCCAATTATTCCAAAAATTATTAATATTATTCCAAAAATTTTTTTGATTATTTTTAATTGCATATCAAGTTGTTACATCAATATCGGACATACCAATTTTATTGAATAATGAGCTTCCAATGCCTTTCCCAACCAAAAATGATTGCTTACTCAATAGCCCACTCAACACTTCCAATAAGGTACTCTCCCTTTCATACTCAATAATATCTACAGTTATATTCTCTTTTTTTTCTATGTAACTGATAACTTCATCTTTGCTACCTAACTGATCAACTAAGCCAAGCTCTTTTGCCTGGATTCCTAAGTAAAACAAGCCATTAGCCAGCTTATCAACCTCTTTTTTATTTAAATTTCTATTTCTGGCAACTTCACTTACAAATATACTCCTTATACTATCTAATGATTGCTGGAATATTAATTTTTCCTCAGAAGTCATTTTCTTAAATGGACTTCCAATATCCTTGTACTCTCCAGCAACCAATCTTTGATAAGTTATGTTATTTTTCTCTAATAATCCCTGAAATTCGAGATAAGAAGATATAACCCCTATTGAGCCAGTTATTGATGCCCTGCTTGCTATAATATAGTCTGAGGCTGACGCAACCCAATATGCTCCAGACGCCCCAACCTCACGTATCCATGCAACAGTTGTTTTGTTCGTCTTCTTTAAAGCATTAGCGATTTCTTCAGATGCAACAGCAGAACCACCAGGACTGTTGATTTCCAAGATTATAGCCCTGATATTTTTGTTTTTATTTGCTTTCTCTATAAAATCGATTATTTCCTGGGATGATGTTGCAGTTTCAAACATAAAATTGCTTTCTTTCTCACTCGTGATAACTCCCTTTATAGGTATTAACGCTACATTACTGCTTAAGCTCTTTACATCAACTCCTACAAATAAGGAGATTACACCTATTGTTATAAATCCAAGTATACTTAATAACAATACAATAAAGATTGTATACCCCCAATTAAATTGAGGTGCATCAGGTACATTATCCTGCCATTTGTTAGATTTTTCCATCATAATATCCTCATTTCCCTTCTTAAATTTACTCTGCCCCTTCCTTTTTATAAGCCTGGAATATATCTTTCCTGCCTTTTTTCAGGTTGATATATCCAAAAAAGTATTGTCATATTTGTCAGCGTATTGAACTACTTTGGTTTTGCTTAAAATCTCAGTTAATCTTTGATTATTCTTACTAAAAAACATGAATAAAGGATCAATTATCCATAGTAAAAAAAATGGGAATAGTGGAATAAAAAAAATGTTTCTTACAATCAACTGCCATATCTTTACATTATCCCCTGTTTCACTTACTAAATAAAGTTTCATTAGTTTTTTCCCTATTGTTTGAGACATCTTTTTTTCTAAAAATATAAAGTATAAAATAATAAAAATCGACATTACAAAAATGATCAAGTTGATATATTCTAAATCTAAACTTCCAATTATCAACCTATATGTATCTAAAAAAGAAGAATCTTTAGGTATTTCTGGTATGGAATTTTGTATTATCACATTAAAAGGGTATAAAACAAATATATTAAGAATTAACACATCCATTAAAAATGCACAAATTCTTTTCCAAAGCAAAGCAGGAACAAAATTACCTTCCTTGTTTTTATTTTTGATGCTATTCTGTCGAACCATAACTCATTCGTATGTATATAGCTGATTTTTCTTTCCGTACTGGTAAAAATTTTAATTAAAGTAATAACAATTCTTTTATATGCCTTACTCTTTTTTCTATTAAATGAGCAGTTCCAATATCTTTCCTATAAACCACTTTGCCTTTTATTGATTTTGCTGATTCTTCTGAAATCTTTTCTGCTTTTTCTAAAGTATCTCCAATTCCCAGGCATGCTATTGCTCTTGAGCTTGTGGTGTAGATTTTATTATCCCTCTGTTCAACAGATGCATAATAAATCTTTGCTTCTTTTGGTGGTGAAATAATCTCTATTTTCTGATTCTTAAGTGGAGCATCAGGATAACCTTCTGGAACTAAGTACTTACAAACAGTTGCCTTTTCTTCAAACTTTACTTTTATACTACCCAATTTTTGATTGATTATTGCATTACAAACATCAACAAAATCTGTTTCTAACAAAGGAAGTACATTCATAGCCTCTGGATCACCAAATCTTGCATTGTACTCCAGAAGTTTAACACCATATTTTGTGAGAATAAATCCCCCATACATAATTCCTTTATAATACTGCCCTGTTTCTTTTTTTAATGCATTAACAACCTTTTTTGTTATATCCAACCCTTCCTCTATATCATTTTTTGTTAAGAATGGAAGTAAATGATCTTCACATGAATAAGAACCCATACCTCCAGTATTTTCTCCTTTATCATCAATAAGCGCTCTTTTGTGGTCCTGCGCAGGCGGCATTGTTATAACTGTTTTTCCATCAGTAAAACACTGCAGGGAAAATTCCTCACCATCAAGTTTTTCCTCGACAATAACCCAAGGATGCTTTTTTAAAACTTCTTTACAGTATTCAAATGCCTCGCTGTTTGTACTAAAATGATCTCCTTGAACTTTTACTCCTTTACCTCCAGTTAATCCATCTGGCTTAATAACACACGATTCCAAACTATTAATAAAATTGTAAGCATCATCAACATTGTCTTTATTGAATGTCTTAAACATTGGATTCCCTTTTATTTTATATTTCTCCAATAGATCCCTTGTAAAAGATTTGCTTGTCTCAAGCCTTGCAAGATTTTTTGTAGGAGCTACAGCTTCAATACCCATCTCATTTAACAAATCAACAGCACCATTTATCAATGGATCCTCAGATCCAATAAAAGCAAAATCTGGTTTTATCTTTTTAACATAGCCACTTATATCTTCCAAATCACTATAATCACCAATAAAAAAATTTTCAGATAAATTGATTATTCCTGGATTTTTTGACTTAAGATAAGAATAAAGAGTAGTATAGTGGTTTTTCTTCAAAGTCTCTGCAATAACATGCTCTCTGGCACCATGACCAATCAGGACTATCTTCATAAGTAGCCTCTTACCTATTGTATTTATGTATGTTTATTTATTTATGTTTATTTAGATATGTTTAAGGTTGTTTTTATAAAGGTTGTTTTTATTATAGAAAGTTTTTTATTCTGAGAAAAAATTATATCATTAAACAAACAGATGGAAAAAAATGAAATCAGTTGAGAGTGAGCAAAAAACAGAAAATGAAAATAAGCCAGATAAAAGTGTTCCTGCATGCTGTGTTGGCTGTGTCAGATGGCAAAAGTTTGGCAGGAGCTGTTGGTATTATTGGGAAGGAAAAAAACACTGTACAATGTGGATAAGTTCTTGGGAGGAAGCTAGTTAAAAAATGACATAACAATATAGGAAAAATATCCCCATAATTAGATAAACAACCGAATTCGGCACTACCCGAACGAAAGTGAGAGGGTTTCTATGGGGCTGGAAAAAGAAAAAATTTATATAATTGATGATGAATTTAATTATGTAAATGAACAATATAATCTTTAAGATTGAGGAGAACATAAAGGAAAGACATATTCTAAACCACCCATTTTATCAGGATTGGAAAATGGGGAAGCTCACAACTCCCACATTACAAGATTATGCAAAGCAGTATTATAAACATGTCGCGGCATTTCCAAGATATCTAAGTGCTCTGCATAGCAAGATTGATAACTTTGATGATAGAAAGCTTATACTACAAAATCTCATAGATGAGGAATCTGGACAAGAAAATCATCCTGAGCTATGGCTTAGGTTTTGTGATGCTCTTGGTTTAGAAAGAAAAGAGGTAATAACAACTTCTTATACCCCAGAAACAAATGCATTTGTAAATCATTTTAAGTTAGTAACTTCTAAAAAAGGCATAGCAGAAGGAGTTGCTGCTTTGTATACATATGAATCACAAATACCAGAAGTTAGTGAAGAAAAGATAAAAGGATTAAAGGAGTTTTATGGTGTCGATAGTGAAGAAGGTTTGAAGTATTTCAAAGTACATATGCATGCAGATATAGAACATTCAAAATCAGAAAGACAACTTTTAAAAAAATATGTAACTGAAGATAATCAAGCAAAAGTTTTGGAGGTTGTCAATCAAACACTAGATTCTTATTGGGGGATGTTGAGTGGAGTGCAAAGGATGCAAATTTACAACTATTACGGAAAATAGAGAAGAAATTGAGTTCTTTAATTTGGATGAATTTATTAAATGAAAGTAGGTTAATCAAAATGCTTAAAAATAAATTGACATTTCAATGTTTCATGGAATATTTTTATGAGTTAAAAGTCCCTAAAAGCAGAGTGGCAGTTCTTATTGGAAAGGAAGGGAGTACAAAGAAGGATATAGAAGAATCAACAAAAACAAGACTGGACATAGATTCAAAAGAGGGGGATGTATCCATACATGGAGAAGACGGGCTGGGATTATATATAGCAAAAGAAGTGATCAAGGCTGTTAGTCGTGGATTCAACCCGGATATAGCAAAGCTTTTGCTTAAACCAGATTATGTTTTTGAGATTATTGAGATAGGTGAATATGCTAAATCAAAAGATGCAATTCTGCGTCTGAAAGGAAGGGTGATAGGAAAAGAAGGAAAATCAAGAAGACTGCTGGAAGAATTAACAGGATGCCATATCTCTATATTTGGGAAAACAGTGAGTATTATAGGCAAAACTGAGGAATCTGCCAATGCAAAGCATGCTGTTGAATCATTATTAAGAGGCTCACCACATTCAAATGTTTATAGATGGCTTGAAGGCAGGAGAGGAGAACTTAAAAAAAGAGCACAACTCGATGAACTCGATGTTTAATGCGCTAAAAATAAAATGGCAAATCAAGACTCAAAAATAGAAGATAAAGAAATTCCAATAGCTTATGAACTTGCCAAAAAACAAAAAGAGATTTCAGTAGCTGAATTTTTTACAAAAAACAGGCATCTTCTGGGATTTGACAACAAAAGAAAGGCACTGCTAATGGCTGCTAAAGAAGCTGTAGATAACAGCCTTGATGCATGCGAGGAAGCAAGAATATTACCAGAGCTGAATATTGAGATTATTCAAGTAGGTGAGTTTAGATACAAACTTATTGTAGAAGACAATGGACCTGGTATTGTTAAGAAGCAAATTCCAAATATCTTTGCAAAGCTTCTTTATGGAAGCAAATTCCATACTTTGAGGCAATCTTTAACTGCTGACGAGCCTATTATAATTCATAGAAATAATAATGTTAAAATATTACCTATTGGTGATTTAGTAGATTCCTTAACAGATGAAATAGATGAAGAAGGAATAAAAGATATAAGTGATTTAGGATTATCAGTTCCAGCTTTTGATAAAGATACAAAAATATATTCTTGGAAAAAAGTTAGTCATGTTATAAAACACAAAAGGCAAAATGAAATAATTAAAGTAAAAACAGATACAGGCAGAATAATAAAAGTTACTGGATGCCACAGTTTATTTAGCTATAATGATAAAACAAATAAAATAGAAGAAGTGGAAGCTCGCAATTTAAGAGTTGGTGATTCAATAGTAGCTCCAAAGGCATTGCCTGCTCCTGAAGAAGTAAACGAGATAAATATCCTGGACTACATAGAATTAAAAGATGTAGAGAAATTTTGTATCTATGTTTACGGCCTGGACAAAGAATTTTTAAAAAATATTTTTTCAAAAGCAGAGATCATTCATAAAAAAACTGATAAAAGCAGAAAATTTTATCGCTTTAAAAAATCTGATGGAAACTTTGTGGATATTCTGGATGATACTGCTAAGCAATACTTCAACAAAGGTTTTTTGCCATTAAAAATAATTCTAAAATTTGGGCTGCAGGAAAAGATTAAAAATTGCATACTTCAGGCATACTATCATGGCAAACCAACTAAAATACCTGTTTCATGGCAGATTACAAAGAGCCTTATGAGATTCCTGGGGTTTTATGTTGCTGAAGGACATTCTGATATTAGACAGTCAGGCTTTACATTTGGAGGTATTTTATCTCTTCTGCTTAAAAAATGGTGCGGTCAGGGAGCCCATAATAAAAAAGTTCCAGAATTTGTTTTTAGAGTATCAAATGAGATGAGACAAGAATTTATAGATGCACTTTACCAAGGTGATGGTAATTTATTCAAAAACAGAAATTGCTTGACGCTTTCAACAGTTAGCTGGCAATTAGCAAATGATTTACTGTATCTTTGGCTAATGCAAGGTGTTTTGGCAACTTATCTCGAAAAACAAGGAAAAGGGCTAGGAAAAAAAATATCAACTATCCATATTATAAATATTTATGGTAAGGATATACTGAATTCAGAAATAGATGGAAAATCTGGACTAATTCTTCAACTTTCACAACTATGCCTTATAAAAATAAAAGAGATGGAAATTATTGATCAGGGATATGATTATGTTTATGACCTTTCTGTGCCTGGTTTTGAAAATTTTGTTGGAGGTTTTGGCGGATTAGCATGCCATAATAGTAGAGGTCAGCAAGGCATTGGTATAAGCGCTGCAGTACTTTACTCCCAATTAACAACAGGTAGAACTGCAAAGATAACGTCAAGGGTTTCAAAAAATGAACCTTCATCCTATTACGAGTTGAATATAGACACACAAGGTAACAAACCAGTTATTGCAAAAGAAAGCTCAGTTGAGTGGGACAAAGAAAATGGCACAAAAATTGAGCTGGACTTGGAGGCAGATTATATAAAAGGTTCCCAGTCTGTTGATGAGTACATAAAACAAACAGCAGTAATAAATCCACATGTTACCATTGTCTATACAAATCCAAAATCTGAGCAGGTGATCTATGCAAGAGCAACTGACAATCTACCAAGTGCGTCAAAAGAGATAAAACCACACCCTTATGGCATAGAACTTGGAATGTTGATGGATAAATTAAGGTGGACTGAATCGAGGACATTACAAGGTTTTCTAACATCAGAGTTTTCCAGAGTTGGTCCACAAACTGCAAAAGATATTTGTGAAAATGCTACAGTGCTTCCAAATACAAAACCAATCCAACTAAGCAGGGACATGGCAGAAAGATTATTGCAAGGAATACAAAAAACAAAGATAATTGCTCCCCCAACTGATTGTCTAAGCCCCATTGGAAAGGATCTTCTTGAAAAAGGATTAAGGAAAGAACTAAAGGCAGAGTTTTACTGCGCAACTTCGAGAGCACCTTCTGTTTATAGAGGTAATCCATTCATAATGGAGGTTGGTATAGCTTATGGAGGAGAAATTCCAAAAGAACAAAAATCCAATATTTTAAGGTTCGCCAACAGAGTTCCTTTATTGTACCAGGAAGGTGCTTGTGCCATGACAAAGTCAATTATGGAAACAAACTGGAAGTCTTATGGTTTACAACAATCAAATGATTCTGTACCAATTGGACCTTTAGTCATTCTAGTGCATATGGCATCTGTATGGGTTCCATTTACAAGCGAGAGCAAAGAGGCAATTGCACACTACCCAGAAATTATCAAAGAGATAAAATTAGCCCTGCAAGAATGTGGAAGAATATTGGGAGCATATGTTAGAAAAAAAGTAAGGTTATCTGAACAACTTGAGCGTTCAAATATGTTTGAAAATTACATTCCCGAAGTTGCTGATTCTTTATCTGTCCTGACAAAAGTAGATAAAGAAAAAATAATAAAAGATCTACAAAAAATGCTAGTAAATCCTGAAATAAAAAAGGAAGTCATTGAAGAAGACGATGCTGATGATAAGCTATACAGGATGGAATTTGGGAAGAAGGAGGAACAGTCAGAAGAGATGGAATGAATTTTCATATTAAAAAAGAGATGATAGAATTGATACTGCTAATAAAACTTACCCATTTATATACTTTTCCTTACAAATATGTAAGGTAGCAAAATGTCAGAAACATCATTATTATTAAATCTAACTGGGGAAATGCTATTATTTAAAGTAATTGATTTTTTACTAGACAATAAAGGAATGGACTTCAGCAAGAAAGACATAGCAAAAGGAGCTGAAATTTCAAGAGCATCATTATTTAACTATTGGAGTGAACTTGAAAGGCATGGTATTGTTAAGGTAACAAGGAGTTTTGGAAAAACAAAACTTTATACATTAAATTCTAAAAATCCTGTAACACAAAAAATTATTGAACTTGAAAAAACTCTAATTGCAGAAGCATTAGATAATGCTTCTATAAATAGAGAGTTGTTAGTAGAACACTGAAAGTATGTGCATAGCATCATAAGGTCAAAATTCAATCATGTTGAATTCATTCAATCACTGTAATCAATCTGCATAACTATAGACATGCTTTCATCTACGGATTTCGCTTCGCTCAATCCGCGAGGGTTCAGCAGGTCATGCCGCGCCTAAAGGGACAGGAGCTTAAGGCTTTACATTTGGATCCCACCAGGCATTCTTCCCTGAAATTTCCTCATGAATTTTGACATATCGTTTTTGTTGCCTTTAAACATCTTTGTAATTTTTTTAAATTGTTTGTATTGTTTTAACATCTCCTTTATATCAGTTGATGAAATACCTGAACCTTTGGAGATACGTTCTACTCTTGAATTGTCAACAATGTCTGGATCTTCCAGTTCAGATTTAGTAAAGCTGTTCATTGCAAACCTCCATTTTTTTAGTTTTGATTCCTGAATTTGAATCATATCTTTAGGCAATTTTAACTGGCTAAATCCTGGGATCATCTCAACAATTTGACTTAAGGGGCCCATTTTGGACATAGCTTCCATCTGTTGATACAAATCAATCAAACTAAATTCGCCTTTAAGAAATCTTTCACCAAGGTCCTCTGCTTCCTCTACTTTTACTACCTCTTTTACTTTTTCCAACAATAATTTAAGATCACCCATCCCAAGAAGCCTGCCTACAAAACCTTGTGGATTGAACTGCTCAAGATCTTCAATTTTTTCTCCAGTACCAATAAATTTTATCGTAGCTCCTGAAACTGCACAGGCAGTTAAAGCCCCTCCTCCCTTTGCAGTTCCATCCATTTTAGAAACAATTATGCCAGATACACCACAGCTTTTATGAAACTGCTCAGCCTGTTTTTGTGCTGCCTGGCCTATATCAGCAGATATAACCAACAAATTCTCATTAGGCTTTATCACCCTATTAAGCTCCTCTATTTCGCTGATTAGCTCTCTTGAAAGGGCATCTCTTCCAGCACTATCTATAATAATAATATCAAAATTACTGTATTTGTCTTTGAAATTATTCCATATGTCCAATGCATCTACTTTTTTAGTTTTATCTAAGAATACCTCAACATTTGCTTTCTCTGCAATTTGCTCAATTTGTTCCATTGCAGCAGGACGGTGTATGTCCAGTCCAACAAGAGCAACCTTAAAACCCCTTTTTTTATAGAATCTTGCTAACTTACCTGCTGTGGTGGTCTTTCCAGATCCAAACAAACCAACAAGCATTATCTTATATGGCTTTTCTTTGATTAAGTTTTCAATATCTAATTTTGATTTTTGTTCACTCTCTTTGCCAACAAGATTAGCCAGTTCATCATAAACTATGTTGATTAAGCTTTCTCTTTTTGTCAGGCCTTTAATCTCTTCACTCAAAGCTCTTTTTTTTATTTTTTCAGTTAATTGAAAAACAAGTTTAACATTAACATCAGAATAGAGTAATGCTCTTTGTATATCTTTTGTTAGTTCATTAATCAGCTTGTCATCTACAAAAATCGATTTGGCAATTTTTTGAAGTGCAGTTCTTAACGATTCTCCAAGTTTTTCCAGGATCTTACATCACCATACTTTTGATTTCTGATTTAATACAATAAATCAATGCAATTATCTATACTTTTAAAATCTTTTGATGATTAAATTTATTTTTGCAGTATCCATAAATTTATATAATCTAATATATATTCAATCTTCATATGGCTGATGAAGCAAAACATCAATGTGGGATAGCTGCTGTATACATCAAAAAGGGTTCTAAACAATCTAATCTTGCAATGTTCTACCTTTACAAACTTCTTCTAAATCAACAAAACAGGGGACAATTAAGTGCTGGTTTTACAACATATGACACTTCCAGGAATCAAATACTTGATACGCATAAAGAACTTGGTACAGTTAATGAGGTGTTCTGTACAAGTGACAAGAAAAAGTCAATAGAGATTTTTAAAAGATATGTAGGCAGCAGGGGTATAGGCCATGTCAGATACGCTACATCTGGAGATGAGGCAAGAACATTAGCCCAGCCATTTGAAAGGCATCATGGCAGGAAATGGAAATGGTTTTCTTTTTGTTGGAACGGGAATCTTGCAAATTATGTGGAATTAAAAAAACATCTTATGGAAAAAGTGGACTACCACATTATTTATGAAAGTGATACAGAAATTTTAATGCATTACCTATCAAGAGAATTAAAAGGTTCTGTAAAACCAAACCTTGTTAAAGTTTTTACAAGGCTTTCTCAAAAACTTGATGGTTGTTATAATATTGCTTTTATAAATGCCTTTGGTGAGATGATCATTCTTCGTGATCCTTATGGTTTCAGACCAATTGTCTATGGTTGGAAAAATTCCATGTTCCTGGTTGCTTCTGAATCAAATGCATTAATAAATTGTGGAGTGACTGAATACAATCACTTGCCCCCAGGCCATTTGATTTTTGTTACTGATAAAGGTGTAGAAGTTAAGAAATATGTAGAAACCCCAAGGATAGCACACTGCATGTTTGAATGGGTCTACTTTGCAAATGTGAGTTCTGTTCTTGATTCACAGTCTGTATATGTAACAAGGAGAAATCTTGGGAAAGAACTGGCAAAAGAAGAAAATCTTAAGTTGGATGATAAATTTATAGTTGTCCCTGTTCCAGATACTGCAAAGGCAGCTGGCGATTCATTTGCTTATGAATTAAAGATACCATTATCAGAGGGTTTGATCAGAAATAGATATGTTGGCAGGACATTCATAGAGGGAACATCAAGAGAGAATAGGGTAAGAAATAAATATACCGCGCTAAGAGAAATCCTTGAAGGAAAAAAAGTGATACTTGTTGATGATAGTATTGTTAGAGGGACAACAACCAAGGAGATAATTAACTATATCAAAAAAGTAGGTGGTGCAAAAGAAGTACATATTCGAGTTTCCTGTCCTCCAATAAGGGGACCATGCTTTTATGGTATTGATATGTCAACTGTTTCTGAATTATTAATCCCTCAATATGAAAAAGAACCAAAAACTGGAGAGGTTTCAAAGGATATTATTGATAAAATAGCTAAATCCTTAGGTGCAGATTCCTTAAATTATCAAAGCATACAAGGCTTAGTAAAAAGTATAGGAAAACCAAAGAAAGACTTGTGTATGGCATGTATTACAGGAGAATACCCTACACCTCATGGTAAAAAGTTATATGAAAAAGCATGGGATAATTTTAGAAAAGGAATAAAGGAGAGGACATATAATTGTTAATCGTTAGTGGACTAAAATTGCCTTATTCCACCATCTCTATCTCAATATTCAATCCTTCTGGAACAGGTACCCTCATCACTAATCGTAGTGTACGCTCATCAAGTGGAAGATCAATTAATCTTTTATGAATTCTCATTTGGTACCTTTCCCATGTTGCTGTACCTTCCCCATCTGGACTTTTTCTTGTTGTTACTCTCAAATGCTTTTTAGGCAAAGGAATTGGTCCCCTCATAAGTACTCCGGTTTTATCAGCAATATCCTTAATGGAATTACAAATATCGTTGAGATTCTTTATTTCTATACTTGCTAATTTTATTCTTGCTTTTTGCATTTTTGAGAACTACTTTTTAACAAAATCTATACACATTCCAGCAGCTACAGTAACACCAGAATCACGAACAGCAAATCTTGCCATTTGAGGTATTTCACTCTGTTTTTCTATACATAATGGTTGTATTGGCTTTATTTTAATTATAGCAGCATCTCCATTTTTGATGAAATCGGGTTTTTCTTCCTTTGTTGTACCTGTTGCTGGATCTATTTTCTTTACTATTTCAGTAATCTGACATGCAACTTGTGCTGTATGAACATGGAAAACTGGAGTATAACCCACAGTTATAACTGTAGGATGATTTAAAACAATTATCTGTGCTGTAAATTCTGTTGCAACAGTAGGAACATTAGAAACTGGACCTAGTACATCCCCTCTTGCAATATCCTTCTTTTCAATACCTCTTAAATTAAATCCAACATTATCTCCAGGCTCTGCTTGATCTAATTGTTCGTGATGCATTTCTATACTTTTAACTTCTCCTGTTACTCCTTTACCTTCTCTTGCTGGAACTACGATGACTTTATCATTAATCTTCATAATACCAGTCAATACCTTACCAACTGGGACAACTCCTATACCAGTTATACTGTATACATCTTGAATAGGTAATCTTAAAGGTAGTTGTGTTGGTTTTTGTGGTTCTTTAAATGAGTCTAATGCTTCCAATAATGATTTTCCTTTGTACCATGGCATATTTGTTGTTTTCTTTGCAACATTATCTCCTAAGAATGATGCACCAGGAATAAATTGAATTTCATCTGTCTTGTAACCAACTAATTTCATTTGTTTTGAGACTTCCTCTTTAACTTCATTAAATCTTTTTTCATCATAACCTGCCATATCCATCTTATTAATGTATACAATTATTTGAGTAACTCCAAGGGTTCTGGATAAGAATATGTGTTCTTTTGTTTGGGCTTGTACTCCATCACCAGGATTTGCTGAAACTACTAAAACACCAGCATCTGCTTGAGATGCACCTGTAATCATATTTTTAATGAAATCTTTGTGTCCTGGTGCATCAATTATTGTAAAGTAGTATTTTGGTGTCTCAAATTTTTTGTGACTTAAGTCTATTGTAACACCCCTTTCTCTTTCTTCTTTAAGATTGTCCATAACAAATGCGAATTCAAATCCTTCTTTTCCAAGTTGTTTAGCTTGGTCTTTCAACTTCCTCATTGCTTGCTCATCAACAGCACCAGTGTCGTATAATAATCTACCTACTGTTGTAGATTTTCCATGGTCTACATGACCAATGAATACGAGGTTGATGTGTGGTTTTGTCTTTGCCATTTGTTAATAAATTACATAATCTTTTAAATTAGGAATTTTGTTTGATTTATAAAGCTTTTGATACATGGGTAAAGTCTACTAATCGTCATCTTTAAATATAAGTTCACATATTGTTTCTTTTGGTGATGCAATATGGTTATCTGTGAACTTTGTGGGTCGACAGGCTGTAATACAATACCAATAATTTAATCCAGTAACAGCGTAGTCTAT
>CAZIEE010000012.1:0-18280 GCA_964538135.1 uncultured Methanosarcinales archaeon | reverse complement strand
TTAGAATCTTATTGGAGTAAAAATCCTTTTAAGCATAATATGCTCAATTATTTAAATCCGTGACTATAGTTGGGATTACTAACTGCACACAGCTACCACTAATTTCACAGGCTTGCCTTGATATATGACAATTCTTGTGGCTTTTACTAATGTACCACTCTCACATTTAACATTTGTTGCAGTAACTCCTTCCTTAGGTACAGGGCATCCTGATGGGCATGTTACATAATGAGTGGCATTGTATTCCTCAACCCATCCTGGTTGCGAACCACTACAAACTTCTTTTACCCTTTTATTTGTTTCAGCATCAATATCACAAAACTTACACTCATTTTTACTTTCACAATCAACACGAATTATATTTTCATCAAACAATGTACAATCTGATTCACAAGATAATCCCTGAACAAGTTCGAAATCTACATTTGTGTAACTTTGCGGATTGACAATTATGTTTGTTTTGACTTGAGTAATGTAATCTTTATGTGCAGCTATTACATTAAACATACCACAACTAATCCTAAATTTATAGTATCCAAGATCATTTGTTATTCCAGAAGCATTAAATAGTAAATCTATTTTTGCAGTAACATTAGCTTTTGCTATAAAAAAGTCAGCTTTGTCTTTTTCCTTTAAAGTACCTTCTAACCCACCATCACATTGGGAGTCAGAACAATCAGTAAGTCCATTACAGTCATTGTCTATACCATCTTGACAGTCTGTTTCGGTTGATTTACATATTATCTTACAACATACCTTTTTTGTGAAGGTATCACATCCACCAATATGGGCATTAGTATCATCACTAATAGATGCTAAACAAGTATGACTATTCAAAGTATCAGGAATTGATGGTTTAGCACAATCTTGCAAATATTCACATGCTATATCATAAAAAGGAGAGGATAAATATGCACCATAATTATAGTTATTTTTATTTGTTTCTTCAACAACTGAATTGGTTTCAGATAATAGATTTAGAACTTTAACAAATTTATCTGTTTTTGAATTTCCTAAGGGGTAACCAACTGTATCCCTACAGCAGATGTTATTTATATAGTTAGTATATGAAGGCAGTTCTGCATGAGCTTGTTGATCAGTGTTGCTTATACCTAAAACCTTTATCTCTTTTTGTTGGGTATCACATGAGTCCGATATCCTACACGATAACTGAGCGTAAACTAGCGACGTATTTATTGTAATCCCTACTGTTATAATCACAAATAGAAAGTACCAGTAACCTCTTTTTATTTTTGGGAGCATTTAAACACAGATATTCAATAATCTAATCATTTAAATCTTAACGTTATGAAACCCTATAGAAACCCTCTCACTTTCGTTCGGGTAGTGCCGAATTCGGCTGTTTATCTAATTTGTGAAAACTGACATTCCCCGTAAGGGACTTCCCCCTTGTCAGTGGGATGTCATTTGTAAAAGAGCCTCATAAATTGGCACTACCTTCAGGGTTTCTATAGGGCTCGTTATGATACTATACCATACTAGTTACCAAAACCTTTAAATACTTTTTGGTAATCCAAGCTACCAACAAAGAGAAGACGAATGAATTAAATACTTCTTCTCATAAAATGAGATGATTCAAACAAAAATAAAACCAGTTTTACCGAGTTTAAGGGAAAAAAAACGTTATTTGGCATTTGAGGTCATTTCAAAAGAAAAAATAACTAACTTTAGAGAGGTTTCAAACTCCATTACACAACATGCATTAACTTTCCTGGGACAATTTGGTCTAGCAAAAGCAGGAATAATCCCCTTAGAGAATAAGTGGAATCCAGATATGCAAAAAGGGATTATAAAAGTGGGACATAAGCATGTTGATGAGTTAAGAATAGCTTTACTATTAACTAATAAAATCAACAATCATGAGGTTATTGTTAGAAGTTTAGGAGTTTCAGGTATATTAAAAAAAGCATGCACAAAAATATAGCCCTAAAGGGGTATGTGCATAGCATCTTCAAAATTCCCTACGGGAAGGAGGAAGGAGCCGCGTCCCCGTGACTTTCATGTCACAGGAGCATCCCCTTCGCTGCAAAGCTCGTAGATGAATTCAGTCCGATTGAATTTTGACCTTATGATGCTATGCACATACTAAAGGGTGGGGTTTTAAACTCCACACAAAAATGTAGCAAACATTTTTGTGCATAATAATAACATAACAGAATATAATAGAATGTAATAGAATATAAGGAGGATAAATAAAAATGCAACCAATGCCACACCAATTGATGGGATATGATAGGGCAATAACAATGTTTAGTCCTGACGGGAGGTTATTACAGGTAGAGTATGCTAAAAAAACAGTAAGGCAAGGTTCAACAGCAATTGGTATGATATGTTCAGATGGAGTTCTCCTGGTGGCTGATAAAAGGATTGTTGACTCTTTAGTTGTACCAGAATCTGTTGAGAAGATATGGCAGATTGATGATCATATAGGAGCTTCTGCCTCTGGTATATTGAGTGATGCAAGGGTTCTTATCGATAGAGCTCAATTAAGGGCACAGCAAAACAGAGTTACCTATGATTCTGAAATTGATACATTATCAATAGTAAAGGATATTTGTGATTTAAAACAAATATGCACTCAAAGCGGTGGTTTAAGACCTTTTGGGGTATCAGTTTTAGTAGCTGGAATCGATGAGAATACTCCAAAATTATTTGAGACAGATCCAATAGGTATTTATTTCCAATACAAGGCAACAGCAATAGGTGAAGGAGAAGTAGAAGTAGAAGAAATCCTTCATAACGAATATAAGCCAGAATTAAACATAGATGAAGGATTAAAATTATCATTAAAAGCCTTAAAAAAGGTTCTTGGAGATAACTTTAGTGTGGAAAGAATAGATGCAGCATACATAAAAACCACTGAAAAGAAATTTAGAAAAATACAAAAAACAAAAATAGATAAAACTTTGTCAGAGTTAAAAGAGATAAAAGATGAAAAGAAATCTACTAAGAAATAACGATAAGATGTGAGATAATGATTGGAGTTGATAAAGCAGCAATTGCAAGATTAAAAATTGATGCTAAAAATTTTGAGGTTCTTGTTGATTGCAATAACGCAATTGCTTTGAGAGAAGGAAAAAATGTTGAGGTGCATGATCTTCTTGCTGCAATGAAAATATTTTCAGATGCTAAAAAAGGATTAGTGGCTTCTGAAAATGAGATAAAACGTATATTTAATACAGATGATGTTGAGCAAGTAGCAAAAATAATCATCAAAAAAGGTGATCTGCCATTAACTCAGGAATACAAGGAGAGATTAAGAGAAGAAAAACGAAAACAGATAATAACAACAATACACAGGAATGGAGTTGATCCTAGAACACACTTACCTCATCCTCCTCAAAGGATAGAAAATGCATTGATTGAAGCAAAATTTCATGCAGATGAATTTAAGCCAGTGCAGGAACAAATTCAAAAAGCATTAAAGCTCCTAATGCCTATACTCCCAATAAGATTTGAAGTCAAGGAAATTTCAATAAAAATCTCCCCAGAGTTTGCACATAAATGCTATTCAGTTGTTAAGACCTTTGGTACAATATTGAAGGAGGAATGGCAAATTAACGGTTATTGGGTTACAGTTATTGAAATTCCAGGTGGACTGGAGAATGATCTTTATGACAAATTAAACAACATATGCCATGGAGAGATCGAGTGTAAAGTACTAAAAACAAAATAAAATGTATAAATAAAATAAAATGTATAAATTATTGGTACAAGACAAATCAATATGTGTTCCAGGAGAAGTAATAGCTGTTGGAACCGGATTGACTGTAGGAAATGGAACTTATAAGGAAGGAGAGAATATCTTAGCGAACCGTGTTGGTTTAGTATCTATAGAAGGCAACACAATAAAACTAATACGCTTATGTGGGAGGTATATACCAAAAACTGATGATATGGTTATATGCAAGGTTATTGATATAGGGTTCAATGGATGGAGATTGGATACAAACTCTGCTTATTCTGCAATGTTATCAATTAAAGATGGAGTATCTGATTATGTTGCAAAGGGTGCTAATCTGACTCAATATTATGATTTAGGGGATTATATAGTTTGTGGAATCATGAATGTAACAAGCCAGAAATTAATTGATGTAACAATGAAAGGTCCAGGGTTAAGAAGATTAAAGGGAGGAAGAATAATTGAGGTGGATTCTAATAAAGTACCCAGGATTATAGGTAAGCAGGGTTCGATGGTTACTATGATTAAAGATGCCACTAAATGCAATATCATAGTTGGCCAAAATGGCTTGATATGGATTGACGGATCACCTATGAATGAGCTTCTTGCAATACAAACAATAAAAAAAATAGAAAAAGAAAGCCACACAAGTGGTTTAACTGAAAAAATAAAAGATTATTTAGAAAAAAATCAAAAAAAATAATGGCATACAAAGAAAGAGCAAATGGGCGTGGATTTGATGAAACAAGGCAGATAGAGACCAAAGTTGGTGTTATAAAAAGGGCAGATGGTTCTGCACTTTTTAAAATAGGGAATACATGGGCATATGCTGCTGTATACGGACCAAGAAATCTTCATCCAAAGTTTTTGCAAGATCCACAAAAAGGAATTTTAAGATGTAATTATAATATGATGCCTTTCTCGAGTTCTGGAGAAAGGGTAAGGCCAGGTGGCTCAAGAAGATCAAAAGAAATTTCACTAGTGACAGAAAAGGCATTGCTCCCTGTCTTAAACTTAGAAGAGTACCCCAATTCTGTTGTTGACATTTTTATTGAGTTATCACAAACAGAGGCTGGCTCAAGATGCGCAGGTATCTGTGCAGCTTCAATGGCATTAGCAAATGCAGGACTCGAGATGAAAGATTTAGTATGCGCTGTATCAGTGGGGAAGGTTGATGACAAATTATTAGTAGATTTAGATAATTTAGAAGAAAATTACAAAGATGGGGGAGTAGCAGACATACCAATTGCTTTTATGCCAAACTCTGGCAAGATAACCTTGCTTCAGATGGATGGGGAAGTTAAAAAAGAAGAGTTGATGAAACTAATTGAGATGGGTAAAAAAGTATGTATGAACATTTATGAAATACAAAAAAATGCTTTGAAGGAAAAATACAAAGAAACCGATTAGATTTAGAATTGGGGAAGTTATAGAGGAAATTACAATGTACAAAGAACTTAGGAATCACATAATAAGCCTTTTGAATGTTAAAATAAGGATTGATGGAAGAAGTTTAACTGAGTATAGAAAACCAATCGAGATACATTATGGAGTATCAAAAACAGCAGAGGGTTCTGCACAAGTAAAAATAGGTGAAACAGAAATAATTGTTGGTGTTAAAATGGAGGTAACTGAACCATATCCAGATACCCCGGACGAAGGCACAATAATTGTTGGAGCTGAATTGCTTCCATTATCAAATCCAGAATTCGAACTTGGTCCTCCTGGGATACAAGCTATTGAACTTGCTAGAGTAGTTGACAGGGGTATTAGAGAAAGCAGAGCTATAAATTTTAAAAAATTATGTATAGAACCTGGTAAAAAGGTATGGACACTTTTGATTGATATATGTACCTTGAACGATGCTGGCAATTTGGTTGATGCATCTTCACTTGGTGCACTAGCTGCATTAAGAGATGCACGTTTTCCAAAATATGATGGTGAAAAGGTTGATTATAAAGAGAGAACAAACCAGGGGTTACCATTGGAAAAAATTCCTATAGCTGTTACAGTTGTTAAGATAGGAAATGGGTTTATTATAGATCCAGATATAGAAGAAGAAAAGGTTATTGATTCAAGACTTACTGTTTCTTCAATAGATGATAATATATTATGTGCATTGCAAAAAGGAGGGGATTACCCTTTAACGATGGAAGACATTGACGAAATGATCAAAATTGGAATAGAAAAAGGGAATGAACTAAGGAAGTATTTGTGATATACCAAACTTTCACTAATTTTTGATTAAAGATGATTGAAAACTACGATGCACCCAAAGTGGAATCTAAGGTAATGGAATTCTGGAAAAAATATAATATTTATGAGAAGGTAAAAGCGAAAAATAATGGCAAAAAAAAATTTTATTTTTTAGATGGGCCACCTTATACATCTGGGAAGGTACATCTTGGAACTGCCTGGAACAAGGCATTAAAAGACTGTTTATTAAGATACAAAAGAATGCAGGGCTTTGATGTTTGGGACAGGGCTGGCTATGATATGCATGGAATGCCAATAGAACATGCAGTTGAAAAAAAACTGGGGTTAAAGCATAAAAATGAAATCCCGGTTTATGGAGTAGCTAATTTTGTAAATGCCTGTAAAGAGTTTTCAGTAAACAACATGCTTTCTATGAATAATGATTTTAAGAGATTAGGTGTATGGATGGATTTTGACAATGCATACCAATCTATCCAAAGCAATTTCATTGAGGGAGTATGGTGGCTTGTAAAGAAAGCACATGAAAATGGCAGGCTATATGAAGGAGAAAAAACAATGCACTGGTGTTCAGCATGTGCAACGTCATTAGCGAAGCATGAATTGGAGTACGAAAGTATTAATGATACTTCTATTTTTGTTAAATTTCCAGTAAAAGGTAAAAAAAATGAATTCTTAATAATATGGACAACAACACCATGGACAATCCCTTTTAACTTAGGTGTTATGGCAAACCCAAACATTAATTATGTAAAGGCAAAAGTTGAAAGTGAAAGCAATGAAAACAAAAGCAATGAAAACGAAATCTGGATTTTTGCTGAGGTATTGGAACCAGTTTTGTTTAGCCTTACCCAAAAAAAATTCTTAATATTGGAAAAATTAAAAGGTACCAGTCTTTTTGGTTTAGAGTACTCGCATCCATTTGAGAATGATATTCCTCAATTTGAAGATTTAAAGAAAAATATAAAGGTGCATACAGTTGTTATGAGCGAGGAATATGTAAATACAGATCAAGGTACAGGCTTAGTCCATATGGCTCCTGGATGCGGACCTGAAGATTATGAAGTAGGTCACAAATATGGGATTCCTCCATTCAATACTTTAACTGAAAGAGGTATCTTTGATGATACAATTGAAATCTTTAAGGGGTTTGTCGCAAAAAAAGATGATGAAAGGATAGTTGATGAAATAAGGACAAGGGGTTTTGTAGCTCATGAAACAAAAATACAACATGATTATGCCCACTGCTGGCGCTGCAAAAATCCTATTGTGTATAGGACAACAACACAATGGTTCTTTAAAATTGAGGATCTAAAGGAGAGTATGAGGGAGTTGAACAAAAACATAAAATGGATTCCAGATTTTGCAGGCACAAGAAATTTTGATAACTGGCTAGCCAATCTAAGGGATAATGGCATCACAAGACAGCGCTATTGGGGTACACCTTTACCTATTTGGAAATGCAAGCAATGCAATGATTTTATTGTTTTTGGTTCTATTGAAGAATTGAAAAATACAGATGGCAGAATTGGACATGTTCCTGAAGATTTACATAAACCATGGATAGATGAGCTTAAGTTTAATTGTAAATGTGGCTCAGTAAAAGAAAGAATTCCTGATGTTTTAGATGTGTGGATAGATGCAGGCTCTACATCATGGAATTCTTTGGATTACCCTACAAAAAAAGACCTCTTTAAAAAATTATATCCTGCTGATTTTATATTGGAGGGAATAGATCAGATTAGAGGATGGTTTAATCTTTTGTTTATAGCGTCAATGGTTGCCATGAATAATGTACCCTACAAAACAGTGTATATGCATGGCTTCATAAATGATGCCTTTGGAAGAAAAATGAGTAAATCATTGGGCAACTATATCTTACCAGCAGAGGTTATCATAGATTATGGAGCAGATACTTTAAGATACTATTTGATAGGGGGTATAGATCCAGGTGTGGATATAAACTATAACCTTGAAGATGTGAAGGTTAAGCACAGAAACCTAAATGTTTTTTGGAATCTGCACAAATATGTGATAGAACTTTCAAAAACTCTTAATATCAATCCAATTAATTTGGATTTGGAAAAGTACCAGTTGGATATCGAAGAGTTGTACATATTCTCGAAACTTAATTCAACTATAAGAAAACTTACAAATGTGCTTGATGATTACAAACTAAATGAGAGCCCATTGCTTGTTGAAGAACTATTCCTGGAGTTAAGCAGAACTTACCTTCATTTAACCAGGGATAAATCATCTGTAGGAAGCGAAGATGATAAGAGAGTAGTAATTTATACTGTATTTAAAGTACTGCTGGAATCATTGAAATTTTTTGCTCCAATTGCGCCATTCATAACAGAATTGATGTACCAAAATCTAAGGAATGAATTTAAACTAAAAGAAGAAAGCATACATTTTTTTAAGTGGCCAGAATATGAAGAAAAATTGATAGATAAAGAACTTGAAACATCAATGTCTATAGCTGGAGAGGTAATCCAAAGCTGTCTTGCTTTAAGAGAAAAAATCCAGCTTGGTTTAAGGTGGCCTTTAAAGGAGATTGTTGTTGCTGTAAAGGATAAAAATATTAATGCTCCTATTGAAAGACTTAAAAGTATAATAAAAAAGCAGGTAAATGTAAAAGAGGTTTCCCTGATTGATTCATTGCCTAACATAAAATTAAAGATTAAAGCAGATTACTCTCAAATGGGCCCTGATTTTGGGGATAGTGCTCCTAAAATAATTGCTCATCTTTTGATTGATAGCCCTGAAACTGTGTTGAAGCATATAGAAGAAAAGGGAAAGTACTCTATTAAAATAGATAATAAAACAGTTAACATCACAAAAGAGCATTTGATCATTACAAGAGAGGTTCCTGTCCCTTATGAAGAAATTGGTTTTAAGTATGGATTTGTTTACTTAAATAAAGAAACAACAGAAGAACTGGAAGCAGAGGGTTTTGCAAGAGAGATAATGAGGAGAGTACAGTCTTTTAGGAAAAAATCAGGTTTACAAAAAACTGATTCTATATCTTTATTCATTAAAACAGATGAAACTTTAAAAGAAATATTAAAAGACTGGAATTTAGTAATAAAGGAAAAGGTTGGTGCATCTAATTTCAGGGTTTCTGAACTGGATCCAAACAAAAAGCATGAATTTATCAGTAAGGAAAAACTAAAACAAAAAGAGTTTACAATATTTATGGAGAAGGTGGAGTAAATACGAAACACAAAAACTAAATTCGAAGCACGAAATTAGAAACACGAAACAGCAGACAATTTAAAACCCAGTTTCATCTCCCATTTCTTCTTTATCCCTTAAGGTAGTAGTTTCTGTCTCTCTTCTTATCACTTTAACAGCATCCATCTTAACAGTTATTGGGATAATCACAGCTGATTCAAGCAATTCTACAACAACTTCTTCTTTTACCTTGTCAATTCTTGTAACTTTTGCACTCTCTCTTTTAAATGGACCAGATATGATCTCAACAATATCATTCTTTTGAATATTTGCTTCATACTTCACTTGTTTGATCATGTGTTCTATCTCAGACCACTTAACAGGCTGTGCTAAGATTCCTCTTGCATAGGGTATGTTCAATGCTGCTTGCTGAGCCTCTTCTTTTGAGGTAGCTTCTATGAAAATATAACCCCTCATTCCATGAGGTCTTATAACAGAGTAAACCTCAAGCTTCTTTTTTAGAGCATTGCTCGAAATAAAGTCTAAAACCCTGTCTTCCCTATTAGCGGTTGTACGAACTGCAAATATGGTTTTGTCTTCCCTTGATTTATTTTCTTCTTCCATTTGTAAATTTTCTTTCAAAAAAATAATAATTTAATCATCTGTACTATAAATCCCATTAAACCTATAATTAGTATACCCAGTCCACTTACTTTTACAATTATTTTGAACTCTGCTGCATCAGGCCTTTTTGTAATCTTTAAAACCCTAAAACACTCTTGTACAAAAGAAACTATTCTATATTTTAATGAAGTTGTATTTTCATTTTCCATTATATATTATTTCCTACCCTATATCTTTTTACACCATGTATCATATTAATCTAAAAATTCTATGCCAAGATGTTGTTCAATCTCCTTCTTTTTCTTGTTTGAAGCTTTTCTATTTGAGCCAAAAATCTGAGAAGATTTAACTCCAGTAACTATTAACATTGTCCTTATTGTTTTATCCATATCTTTGTAGATTTGAGCACCCCAGATGATTCTTGCATCCTGGTCAAGCTTCTCACTTATTGTTTCAACTACTTTCCTGGCTTCATCTAAAGTCATATCTTCTCCACCAATTATATTGATTAATGCTCCATTTGCTCCAGAGATATCAACATCTAACAAAGGATTTTTTATTGCTTTTTCAACTGCTTCAATAGCCCTGTTTTCCGTATCACTTTCACCAACTCCAATTAATGCAACCCCCCCACTTTTCATAACAGCACGTATGTCTGCAAAATCAAGATTTACCAATCCCGCTTTTGTAACAAGCTCTGCAATACCTTTCACAGCATTTGTCAGGATCTCGTCTGCTACCTTAAAGGCAGTATGTAAAGGTAGATCTGGTGCGATTTCAAGTAATTTATCATTTGGAATAACTATTAATGTATCTGTTGCCTGCTCTAATTTTTCTAAACCAACAACTGCATTTTCATACCTTCTATGTCCTTCCATGGAAAAAGGCATTGTAACAACACCTACTGTTAGTGCACCTAACTTTTTTGCAACATCAGCTACAACAGGTGCAGAACCTGTACCAGTACCCCCACCTAAACCACATGTTATAAAGATCATATCAGAATTTTGCAGAGACTTTTTTATTTCTGCTTCATTTTCCCGAGCAGCTTCTTCTCCAAGTCTTGGTTCAGAACCAGCTCCAAGACCTTTTGTAAGTTCTCTGCCAATCAAGATTTTTTTATTGGCTGTTGTGTAAAGCAAATCCTGAGCATCTGTGTTAATGGCAATTGTCTCAGCGCCTATTATTCCAACTTCTGACATTCTGTTAATTGTGTTATTACCCCCACCTCCACAACCAACTACCTTTATAGTTGCTTTTTGTCTTGTAAGTATTTGCTCAAGCTCTGCATCTATATCCACTACTTCCTTATTGGGATGAAAATTTTTTTTCTCCGAAGAAAGTAATTTAGGATTATTATCTTTAAGGTCATAATCTATTTTTTCTTCCATATTCCAAAACAGTGTTAATCGGGGATATAATCAGTATTTAAATTTATTTGTTATGATTCTTATGCACATACCTTTACACCATGAAAATTGTGAAGCAATTTTCAATGCCTAATGCCTAAACAACCTTATTCCTGTAAATACCATTGCAATCTTGTGTTCATTTGCTGCATCAATAACCTCTTTATCTCGTATAGAACCACCTGGTTGTATTATTGCTGTTACTCCTGCTTTTGCTGCTTCGTCAATTCCGTCTCTAAATGGAAAGAATGCGTCAGAACTCATTACTGAGCCTTTGCTTTTGCCTTCAGATTTCATTACAGCCAATTTAACAGCGTCAACTCTCGACATTTGGCCTGCACCTATCCCAACTGTAACCAGATCTTTTGCTAAAACAATTGAATTGGATTTTACATGCTTATTAACCTTCCAGGCAAATACCATTTCCCTAAGTTCGTCTTTATTTGGTTTTCTTACTGTTACTAATTTCAGGTTATCTGCATTTATTTCAGGGCAGTAATCATTTTGAACAAGAATCCCTCCTCCAACCCTTTTAAAATCATAATTATCAGCTGACTCTAAATGTTGAGGATTTCCTACAAGCAATCTTAAATTTTTCTTTGATTTAAAAATATCCAAAGCCCCTCCCTCAAATTCTGGAGCAATGATAACCTCAATAAATGCGTTCTTCATCAATATCGCAGTTTCCAGATTACATTTTCTATTCAAGGCTACAATGCTGCCAAAAGCAGACCTTGGGTCTGTTTTATAAGCTTGATTATATGCTTCATCTATAGTGAAAGCAGAAGCAACACCACTTGGATTGGTATGTTTAATGATACTAGCAGTTGGTTCCTTAAATTCTTTAACTAATTCAAATGCAGCATTAACATCAATTATATTGTTAAAAGATAAGGTTTTTCCCTGTAATTGCTTTGAACTCGAAACACAATTTTTATTCTTGAAAATATCACTATAAAAAGCAGCAAACTGATATGGATTCTCCCCATATCTTAAGTCTTGTATCTTTTTAAAGGTAAGATTAAGTACCTCAGGGAAATTGTCTTTTTCCAAAAAATTGAAAAATATGTTTAGTGTTGTATCATACCTTGCAGTATAAGAAAATGCCTTTGTTGCAAGCTTTAGCTTATCATTATAATTAAGCTGGTCACTTTTCTTTTTATTATTTGCCTTTAATTTTGCAACTAAAAAATCGTAGTCATCTGAATCAACAATAACCACTACATTTTTATAATTTTTTGCAGCTGCTCTTACCAAAGCACTCCCACCAATATCTATCTCTTTTATTATACCATCCATATCGATTTTTGTTATTCTACTTGTCCTGCTTGTCCTGCTTGTCCTGCTTATTTTGTTATTTTCAGCTGGATTCATAATTTTTGAAACAGCCCCTTCAAAATCATAAAAGTTAACAACAACAATATCTATTGGATATATTTTCAATTTTTTTAATTCATTAACATGACTTTTATTTTCTCTGTCTGCTAAGATGCCAGCGAAAATATTTGGATGTAGGGACTTAACTCTACCATCAAGCATCTCTGGAAATTTTGTTATTTCAGAAACAAGGCTGACATTTAGTTTGTGCTCTCTTAATAATTTTGCAGTATTTCCAGTTGATATTATTCTGATGCCAAGCCTCAAAAGCTCTTTTGCAAAATCAACAATTCCTTTTTTGTTTGAGACAGAAATAAATGCTGTTTTAATCATTTTATTTTTAATTTTTGATGCAAGCCCTTAGTATAATGATAACCCTTTCTAGGCAATTCTTTAGTGAAATTATATGTACCTTTAATTGTTTCCTTAACTTTCTTTTTTATATGAAATTGAATCAAATGGATTGTTTCTTTTCCTACAAAAAATATTCCTATAAACAGTAAAATCCAGCTAAATGCATATATAGATAAACCAGTTAAGAAATAGATAGGTTCATATATCTTCGCAATAAAAAGGAACTTACCGTAAAATCCTGTGATAATACTAATTATTACTATAAAAAAACCTGCTAAGAGTTTTTTATCTTTCCAGAATATGGGTAGGGGAGGTTCTAAAGGTTTTACTATATCTTTTTTTTCTATGTTTATCTCCTCATATCAATTGTATGTGCATAGCATCATAAGGTCAAAATTCAATCATGTTGAATTCATTATCTTAACTACTCTTCCTTTAATACTTAGCTTACCACTACCAAATAAAGCTATTGCTTTCAAAATAATTTCTTGCTCAGCCTTTTGTACTTTTGCTTTTAAAGAGTCTACGTTTTCATCATTGTCTATCTCTACTGCTTTCTGCATAATTATTGGACCACCATCAACACTCTCATCAACAAAATGAAGTGTGCACCCAGTTACCTTGCAACCATAACTTAAAACATTTTGATGCACGTTCTTATCCATGCCTGCTGCAAAAGCTGGCAATAAGCTGGGATGTATGTTCATAATCCTATTTTTGTATTTTCTTACAAACCATGAACTTAATATTTTCATATATCCAATTAACAAGATTAAATCAACATTGTGTTGGTCTAACTCTTTTGAAATTTCTCTGTCATAATCTTCCTTCTCTTTATTTTTGGGTTCAAGAAAAATAGATTTTATTTTGTATTTACTGGCTCTTTCCAGAGCGTATGCATTTTTATTGTTGCTAATAACCACAGAGATTTCAGCATCAAGCTTTTTTGAGTTTATAGAATCGATTATAACTTGTAAATCAGTTGCTTTTGTTGAAGATAAAACACCTATGTGCAGCATAAAAATTACTGATTAACCAAAAATATTTAAAGTTTTGTATTGGTAGTATGAAAGTATGAAAGCAACGTTTATAAATAACCACGAATTCACAACTTATAAAATATTTAATAAAATATTGAGACAGCGGGATAGGGCAGTCAGGAGACAATTTTGCTTGAATGCCCGATGAGATTTGCTTTTAAATAAGCTAATCGCGGAAGGCTCATAGGCATTCTGAGGAACCCATAGGTCGGTGGTTCAAAACAACAAGATTAGTGAAAGTCCACCTCCCGCTATCCCTTTTTTTAACGTAAATGAATACAAAAGGATTAACACTTAAACCTGAGTTTGAAAAAGCTATATTGGATTTAGGGTTTTCAGAATTCACAGAAATCCAGGAAAAATGTATCCCATTGATCCTACAAGGAAGAGATGTAATTGGTTTATCTCATACTGGTTCAGGAAAAACAGCTGCATTTGGTTTTCCTTCTCTTGAAAAAGTCATACCTGGAAAAGGTATACAATTATTAGTTCTTGTTCCTACAAGAGAACTTTGCAATCAGGTTGCAAAAGAATTTAGAAAGTTCACAAAATACAGAAAAACCTCCATTGTTGAAGTGTATGGGGGAGTATCCATTTATCCTCAAATAGATCAACTAAGGTACGCAGATGCTGTTGTAGGCACACCTGGAAGATTATTAGATACTCTTTTAAGAGGGGTATTCAACACAAGCAACATAAAGATACTTGTTCTAGACGAGGCTGACAAAATGTTTGAAATGGGTTTTGTTGATGATGTAACTAAAATTGTTTCAAAAATTCCAAAAAACTGTCAAAAGTTGTTATTCGGAGCAACAATGTCCCCAGAAATAATGAACATTACAAAAAAATATATGAATAATCCAGAAAAGATCAGGATGCAAACATATGTGGATAAGAGCAAGATTATACAGCACTATTACGATATCGATAGAAATGATAAGTTCTCTTTATTGGTTCATATGATTAAAGGACATCCAAGTGGATTAACAATTGTTTTTTGTGGTACCAGGCATTTCGTTGATATTATAAATAAAAATCTCTACAAACAAAACATAAGCTCACAGGGACTTCATGGAGGACTAACCCAAAATAGGAGAAAACATATTATAGACTCATTTCATGAGGGTAAGCTTGATGTTTTAGTAGCAAGCGATGTGGCTGCACGAGGACTTGACATAAAAAATGTCAACTTGATAATAAATTATGACATACCTAAAACTACACAGGAGTATGTTCATAGGATAGGAAGAACTGCAAGAGCAGGAAAAGAAGGAAAAGTGATTTCATTGTTGTCTGCAGCAGACCACGATAACTTTAGAAGGATTCTTGGGGATAGATCTTTATTAATTCATAAAATGAAAACTCCACAATTTGAACACATTGAATTAATGAAGTTCCAACATGAGCATAGACAACATGAACATAGACAATTCCATGGAAAGTTCCCAACAAATAGAAGGCGTTACTCAAGGTCTTATCGTTAAGAATAAACAAAATAAACAACATTCTGTTTACCAGCCTGCTGAAGACAGCATACTGCTTAAAAAATATGTTAGCCAATATGCCACTGGGTGTGTTCTTGATATAGGAACTGGCTCTGGAATACAGTCTATTGCTGCAGCCAAAAAAGAAGATGTAAATTGTGTTTGGGCAACTGATGTACAAAAAGGAGTTATAGAATATTGTAAAAAAAATATAAAAAATAAAAAAATAATATTTATTCATTCTAATTTATTTAAAAATTTAAAAAAGAGAACTTTTGATACTATAATCTTCAATCCACCTTATTTACCACAGGAATTGAAAATTAGAGATTTAACTGTTGAGGGTGGCAAAAAGGGGTATGAGCTTATTCAGGAATTCTTAAAAGAAGTCAACAATTTCTTAACAAGGGATGGAATTATTTTGATGGTATTCTCCTCACTGACAAAAAAAGAGGAAGTAGAAAATTTAATTGTAAATAGCATGTTAGAGTTCAAGGAATTGGAAAAAACCCATATATTCTTTGAAGATATTTTTATTTATTTACTGAATAAAAGCAGCTTATTAAAAAAATTGGAAGGTAAAGGAATCACTCATGTCCAATATCTGAGAAAAGGGCATAGGGGGTTAATATTTACAGGATTTTTGAACGGGAAAAAGATAGCTATAAAAACTAAAAATCCAAAAAGTAAGGCAATTGACAGGATAAAGAATGAATCAAGATGGTTAACCAGATTAAACGTGTATGATATTGGAGTAAAATTGTTGTTTGTAGATCTTGCAGATTTCGATTATTTAGTCTATGAATATATTGAAGGCAAATTTATTTTAGATTATTTGAAAAAATCCAGCAAGGAGGATATTAAAAGGATACTAAAGAAAATGTTTGAGCAGCTATTCATATTGGATAAACTAAAAGTTGATAAGGAAGAAATGCAACACCCCATAAAACATATAATTATAACCCAAGCCAAGCCTTGTTTACCTTTTCTTATTGATTTTGAAAGAGCTAATTACTCTCAAAAACCAAAGAATGTTACTCAATTCTGCCAGTTTTTGACGAGCAGCACTCTAAGCGAAATCCTTAAGAAAAAAGGGATACATATTGATAAGGATAGAGTAATTCAGATTGCAAAGATTTATAAGAATTCACAAAACAGAAAAAATTTTAAAAGATTAATTGATATGTTTGATTGGTAATTATTTAGCAAGATTAACAAAATGGAATTAAATTATGAGGATTTAGGTTTTAAATGTGGATTGGAGTGTCATCAGCAATTAGAAGGCAAAAAACTATTCTGCAATTGTCCTACTTTGAATAGTTCAGAATATCCGGATATAAGATTTGTAAGAAAATTAAAGGCAGTTGCAGGAGAAACCGGAGCTATAGATATAGCTGCAGAGTTTGAAATGTCAAAAAACAATACGATTATCTATCAAGGAAATTCTAGTGACGTGTGTATGGTTGAGATGGATGAATCACCTCCAATTAAGATTAACATGCAAGCACTTGAAACTACAATTAAGATTGCTTTGATGCTTAATGCAAAAACTGTTGATGAAATCCAGGTTATGCGCAAAACTGTTGTTGATGGAAGCAATGTCAGTGGATTTCAAAGGACAGCTTTGGTTGCAATGGATGGCTATATTGACACAAGTCTTGGAAGAGTGATGATTCCAATAATATGTTTAGAAGAGGAAGCTGCACAGAAGATACTGGAAGGTAATGATTTTGTTGAGTACAGACTTGATCGTTTAGGAATCCCTCTTATAGAGATTGCTACAAGCTCTGACATTAAAAATCCAGATCATGCAAAGGAGGTTGCAGGTTATATAGGAATGGTGTTAAGAAGCGTTGAAGGAATAAAACGAGGCCTGGGAACAATAAGGCAGGATGTTAATATTTCAATTAAAGGAGGAGCTAGAACTGAACTAAAAGGCTTTCAGGACTTAAAAAGCATTCCAAAAGTTATTGTATATGAAGTTAAAAGACAACTCGCTTTGATAAAACAAGGAGATGAGATAAATAAAGAAGTAAGGAAGGTAGAGCAGGATTTCACAACAACATTTTTAAGGCCAATGCCAGGATCTGCTCGCCTTTATCCTGAAACAGATGTTATACCAATTAGAATAAGGGAGGATTATATTAAGAAACTGAAAAGAGAACTACCTAAGTTATTATCCGAAAATATTGTAGAATACTCAAAAAAATATAACATTACAGAAGACATCTGCAAAAAATTTATTGAAAATCAATTTTTTGAAGGTTTTGAGAATTTAGTAAAAAAATTCAATAACGTTGAACCATCTATAATTGCAAATACCCTGGTTAATATCCCTAGAGAGATTAAAACAAGATTTAACTTAGATTCTTCCAAATTGAGAGATGAGGATTTTGAGGAAGTTCTTGGTTACTTAAACTATGGGAAAATCTCCAAAGAAGCAATTATTGACTTGTTGATAAAAAAGGTAAAGAATGAAAAAATTAATCTTGAAGAATTTGTTGCTGTTTCTGAAAGGGAATTAGAAGAAGATATCAAAAAAATAATTGATGAAAAACCAGGCTTGAGCTTAAGTGCTTACATGGGACTTATAATGGCAAATCACAGGGGAAAAATTGATGGAAAAAAGGTAATGGAATTAGTGAAGAAGTACCTTAAAAACCATGAGGTTTAACATAGATGAGTATTATTTTAAAATAGGAATTAATGTATTAATATTATTCGCAAGTATTGTTTTAATCTTTAAGTAAGAGAGCTATTGACTATTGGAAAACTAAAAAGAATGCAGGGACTGGTTATTAGATGAAGATAGCATACTTTGTGATTTCAGTATTACAACTATGTTTTCTTTGCGACGCTTAGCAAAATTTATAAATCTCATTTATTAAATCGCATTCA
>CAZIEE010000011.1:0-18533 GCA_964538135.1 uncultured Methanosarcinales archaeon | reverse complement strand
AAAAGAATTCAAAAGTTCAGAATTGATAAATTTATGTACTTTCGGAATGTCTGAACATAGAAACCGAAGGCAGGGCCCAAGACACGCAACCTATTTACATACGGATCTTTTTGAGATTTAGCATAACTCTCATTGTCAAAAAACATTGGTTGGTTGGCTCTTCCTTGTTCTTTTAGCCAATAACCATAATCCTGAGCTTTGATTCCCAGACTTTCATCAGAAAACAATCTGGATGTTAATTCAATCTGACCAAATTCAGAAACGAGTATAAGATATTTTATAAATTATATCAAATTCAAAGAGATATTAAATAATTGTGCAACACCGTAGGATAAATGATACTTAATTAAGCACGAAATTCTAATATCGAAATCCGAAACTATCTGCTGTTTCGAATTTCGTGCTTCGTGCTTCGTGCTTCGAATTTATTTTTATAATAGATAGGGGCAACCTTTGCCGCTTTTTCGATCCTCAAGATGTTTTCTTGCCTTTTTGATTAAGTTTTTAAATATAGTAAAAAATTAATTTTTACTGATTCAATATCAATATGGAAAGTATGAATATAGATAGGATGGTAGAACTTGTAAAAGAATTAAAGCAGCAAAGAAATGCTGTAGTACTTGTTCACAACTACCAACGCCCAGAGGTATATGGGATTGCAGATTATATTGGAGATTCATTGGGATTATCTATAAAGGCCTCTGAAACAGATGCTGATATTATCTTATTTTGCGGAGTAAAGTTTATGGCAGAAACTGCTAAAATATTAAGTCCAAATAAAACTGTACTTCTTCCGACATTTGATGCAGGCTGTTCATTGGCAGATATGGCTACAGTTGAAAGATTAAAAGAAGTTAAGGAAACTTATCCTGATGCAGCTGTTGTAAGCTATGTTAATACGAATGCAGATATCAAGGCAATTTCTGATGTTTGCTGTACTTCAGCAAATGCAGTTGATATAGTAAACTCATTGCCTAACAAAAAAGTTATATTTTTACCAGACAAAAATCTAGGAAGGTATGTTCAACAGCATACAAGCAAAGAGATTATTCTTTGGGATGGCTATTGCTTTGTGCATGATAAATTAGATGCAGATACTTTGATGGAGTTCAAGCACAACCACCCTGATGCAAAGGTTATAGCACATCCTGAGTGTAAAGAAGATCTTCTTGAGCTTGCAGATCATGTGTGCGGGACAGGAGGCATGGCCAAATTTGCAAAACTTGATGGATCAAAAAACTTTATTGTTGTAACTGAATGCGGCATGACTGAAAAGCTCAGGGAAGATGTTCCAGAGAAAAACTTTTTGTCTTTTTGCAATGTTTGCCCATATATGAAATCAACAACAATGCCTTTAGTTGTACGCTCTTTAGTGAGAAATATCCACCAGATAAACCTACCAGAAGAGATTATGGTAAATGCAAGAAAATCTATTGATAGAATGCTCGAGTTTTCAAAAAATGCATCATAAAAAAAGTTATAATAGGGATAAACTCATTCTAGAGTTTTGGGATAGAAGCGAAAAATTAAGCATCAATAATAAAAAATACAAAAATTTTGTAAAAAAATTTTTGAATTATCAGTTGGAAGAAGACATAGGAGAAATAGATTTAACAACGAATTCTTTAATAAAAATTGGTAAGGATATTTCTGCCAGAATCATTGCAAAAGAAGATGGAATTTTTGCAGGAGTAGATGAATTTAAATTGTTAAATCAGGATTTACAGATCAATCCTCAAAAGTATGATGGCCAGAGAATAAAAAAAGGTGATGTTTTAATAGAAATAAAAGGGGATGTTGGAAAGATTCTTTCAAATGAAAGAGTATCTTTAAACTTATTGCAAAGGATGAGTGGAATTGCTACATTAACTAATGGATTAAGTAAAATGTTAAGGACAGATAATATGGATAATATTACTACAAAAATAGCTGCAACAAGAAAAACATTTTGGGGGTTTATAGATAAAAAAGCTGTCAGTATAGGTCATGGTCTTACCCACAGGTTAAGTCTAAGTGATATGATCTTAATTAAAGATAACCATTTGAAAATATCAAACTGTAGTATAAAGGAGTTACTGGATTTAGCAGTATCGAACTTAAAATCTAAATCGAGATTTGTAGAAGTTGAAGTTGAAAATAAAAAACAGGCATTAATTGCTGCGAAATCAATTAAAAAAATCAAAAAAAAAATTAGTGATGGTAATTTTGGTTATGGAAATGATACTCTTTTTGCAATAATGTTTGACAAAATTGATCCTAAAACAATCAAATCCAGTGTCGAGTATTTTAAGAGAAATAATCTATATGATTATGTACTTTTGGAAGCATCAGGCAACATAAATCCTGAAAACCTGATAAATTACAAAAATTGTGGAGTTGATATAATTTCCATGGGCCATCTGACAAATTATTGTAAAGCTTTGAATATGTCCTTGGAATTAAATTAAAAAGTTTTTTATAAGATTTACTAAATTCTATAATTTATGTATGAATTAATAATAACTGAAAAACCATCAGCAGCAAAAAAAATAGCTGAAGCTTTAGCTGATGGAGAACCAATAAAAGAGAATATTAATACTGTTCCATATTATAAGATTACTCATGGTAAAAAAGAGATAGTGGTAGCTTGTGCTGTTGGGCATCTTTATGGGCTTGGTGAAGAAGAAAAAAAAGGATGGCAATTCCCAGTTTTTGATATTGGATGGAAACCAACATCAGATACGAAAGGATCAGAATTTACCAAGAAGTACCTAAATGCCATAAAGAAGCTTTCTAAGCATGCCAATGAATTTACAATAGCATGTGATTATGATCAAGAAGGTTCTGTTATTGGAAAAAATATCATAACATTAGCATGCAAAAAAAAAGATGGTGCAAGGATGAAATTCTCCACATTAACAAAAGATGAACTTAGAGAATCATACAAAAATAAAAGCAAACATCTTGATTGGGGCCAAATAGAAGCTGGAGAAACACGCCATTACCTTGATTTTTTCAATGGAGTAAATTACTCAAGGGCCCTGACATCTGCTATAAAAAGTGCAGGCTCGTTTAAGATAATGTCAACTGGAAGAGTTCAAGGCCCTGCCTTAAAAATAATTGTACATAGGGAAAAAGAGATAAAATCATTTATACCAAAAGAATTCTGGCAAATACAACTATTTGGGGAATATAAAAAACAATTAATAAAAGCACTTCATAAGGAAGATAAATTTTGGGATAAGGATAAGGCAGAAGGGGTATTCAATAAAGTAAAGGATAAAGAATATGCAAGAATTGACAAGATTGAAAAAAGGCAATTTAATCAACAAGCTCCATACCCATTTGATTTGACTAGCTTACAAACAGAGGCTTATAGATGTTTCAATATCTCTCCTAAACAAACACTGGAGATTGCTCAGGAACTCTACGTATCGAGCTTTATTTCTTATCCAAGAACATCAAGCCAGCAATTGCCAGAATCAATAGGCTATGCAAAAATCTTGAGTGATCTGCTTAAACAAAAACAGTATTTAGACTCAGCTAAAACACTATTAAGTCACTCAAAACTTTTGCCGAATAATGGTAAAAAAACAGATCCAGCTCATCCTGCCATATTTCCAACAGGCATTGCCCCAAAAGTTTTAGAAGAAAGAGAGGCTAAGATCTATGATTTAATTGTAAAAAGATTTATTTCCACGTTCGGTGAGCCTGCTGTAAGAGAAATTGTTTCTGTAGATATTAACTGTAATGATGAAATATTTATTGCAAAGGGTTCCAGAACAATAGAAAGAGGTTGGCATTTTTTTTATGAACCTTATGTTAAATTGGAAGAGATAGAATTGCCTGACTTTAAGGAGAGTGATAAGATAAGTGTCAATAAAATTGATTTATTAAGCAAAGAAACTCAGCCACCAAAGAGATATACTCCAGCATCGATTATAAAAGAACTCGAGAGAAGAAATCTTGGAACAAAAAGCACTAGATCAGAAATAATAGATACCCTCTACAAAAGAGGCTATGTGAAAGAAAAGTCAATCGAGGCAACTGAATTGGGAATATCAACAATAGGCACTTTACAAAAATACTGTGAAAAAATAATAGATGAAGAATTGACAAGACATTTTGAGATAGAGATGGAAAAGATAAGAGAAGGCAAACAAAACAAACAAAAAATACTTGATGATGCAAAAGAAGCTATAACAAAGATAATGGCTGATTTTAAGAAGCACCAGAAACAAATAGGTACAGAACTTTCAAAGGCAAATCGCTCTACTCAAGACGAGATGTGTTTTCTTGGTTTGTGTCCGATATGTAAAAATGGGAATCTTACAATAAGAAGAGGAAAATATGGTAATTTCTCAGCCTGTAACAAATATCCTGAGTGTAAAACCGTATTCTCTTTGCCAAAAAATACCTTTGTAAAACCAGCCAATAAGTACTGCGATATCTGCAATTTTCCTAAAGTAGTTGTAGTTAAAAAGAAAAGTGCATTGGAACTTTGTTTGAATCCTAATTGTCCAAGTAAAGAAGGCAAGATGTATGGTAGTGACAGTAAGGTTGATACCAATAAATCTGAAACATCTGAAATCAAACCAGAACCAGACGTTAACTCAAAATGCCCATTATGCAAAAAAGGAACAATTGTATTAAGGAATAGCTTTTATGGTAAGTTTTATGGTTGCAATATTTACCCAAAATGCAGATATACACAATCATACTCTAAGGTTAACAAATAATTTAATAAATGGATGTGCATAGCTAAAAATATACTGAGTAAAATTGAAATACGAATTAAAATGGATATAGAAAAAAGATTTGAACTTATAAAGAGAAATACTCAGGAAATCATAACAGATGAAGAGTTAAAGCAGTTGCTAATAGAAAAAAAACAACCAAAAGGGTATATAGGATTAGCAACTACAGGAAAGATTCATATTGGCTACTTTATACCAATAATAAAAGTTGGAGATTTTATAAATGCAGGATTTAAATTTACAATACTTTTAGCGGATCTACATGCTAATTTGGATGATCAAAAGGCACCTTTTGAATTGTTAGATCATAGAGTCTCTTACTACAAAGAAATTATTTCTGAAATGATAAGTGCTCTGGGAATTGAAACAAAAAATCTGGAATTTAAACGAGGAAGTGATTTTCAGTTAGAGAAAGATTATACAAAGGATGTGTACAGATTAGCTACACTAAACACATTAGATAGATGTAAAAGGGCTGCTTCAGGAGTTGTAAGGCTTGGAGAGAACCCTAAATTAAGCGGGTTTATTTACCCGATATTACAGAGTCTTGATGAACAATACATGGATATGGATGTTCAATATGGTGGGATAGATCAAAGAAAAATATTTGCTTTTGCGAGAGAAAACCTGCCTAAGTTAGGATATAAATCCAGAATTGAGGTCATGACTCCAATGCTCCCTGGACTTGAAGGAGAAAAAATGTCTGCATCCCAGGAAAATTCAAAGATAGATATTTTAGACTCAAATGATGTTGTAAAGAATAAAATTAATAGTGCATATTGTCCACTTAGCACAGAAAACAATGGAATATTGGCTTTTTTGAAGTATGTTATTTTTGTAAATAAGAAAGATCATAATAATTTTTTAACTATAACAAGATCAGAAAAATTTGGAGGGGATATTGTTTACGAAAATTATGAAAAACTGGAAAAAGATTATTTAGATAAAAAGCTACACCCAATGGATATTAAGAATACTGTTTCTATTGAGATTAACAAGTTGTTAGAGCCAATAAGACAAAGATTTAAGGGAAGGACTTATATTATAGAAAAGGCGTTTCCTTAGAGGGATATACTGAGAATCAAAATACTTATGAAGAAACTATTTTCTCATAAAATTATTTGGATGTTTTATATATTACAGTTCCAGTCTCTTTGTTTTTGTAAACTATTCTATAATTTTTTGATTCTATTAATCTTATTGTATTTGCATCAAGTATTGATATTCTATCAAGTCTGAATTTCTGGTTAAGCCACAAATAATCTGCTTTACTTAGATTATCCTTATTAAAATATAATGATTTCCTTTCTATATTGTAGGGTATGCATTGGCCATTAACAACAAAAATAGCATCTGCATGAGTATTGAACTTCACCCAGTCAAAATCCTGTTTGTAGAAATTCCATGATTTCGATGCAACTATTACCTTAATTGCTTCTGTAAATATAAAACCAATCACAATTGCAAAAATTATAACAAATGCTATTTTAGCAATTCTTAAATTTTTGTTGGGTTTATCACCTATAATTTTTTGTAATCCTAAAGCCCAGAAAATAGCTAAAGCTGGAAAAATTGGTAAAATAATTCTCGATACTAAAACCCCTACATTTATTACGTAAAGGAAGAATAATAGTAAATAAGATAAACACCATAACACTAAAAATTTTATTTGAGGATAATCTTTCATATATTTTCTATAATTTAAGGCCCAAATCAGTAAAGGCATTAAAAACAAAAGTGTTCCAACCAGCCAAATTGAAAATAAAAACCAGAAATAGGGTATATTAAAAAATGAAAATAAACTGTAATTTCCATCTGGGACTCCAAAAATTCCAAAGTATGTTGCTTTAAATAAATCCTGGTTGATAAGATTTAAAAAATTAAGATTAGTGTAAGATTTTAGTTCTAAACCATGGAAAAAAAAATTAAGGAAAGGCCATACAGGATTACCAAGCAATATCCAATTTCTTACAAACCAGGGTGATGATATAACCAATGGAAGTAAAATTATTATTAATGCATTTCTATATAATAATCTTTTAGATATTTTACCTTGATTTTTATCTGAAGATTTTTTATAATAGTGGTACAGCATACAAACCAGTACTGGAATTATAAAAATCCCATTGTATTTTGTCAAGATTGACAAACCTACAGCAATTCCTGCTAATACCACCCTATTAATAATTAAAAAATAAATACTTAAAACAATAAAGAATACAAGTGTCATCTCTACATAACTTAGGATACTATAATCTATAAATATTGGAATGGATGCCAGGAATAGCAGAGAGTAAAATGCTATTCTTGTATTAAAAAGCTTTTTTATAACAAGAAATGAAAATATAAGAGACAGTACTCCAAATATCGGAGAGATAAATTTAATTGCAAAATCAGCAATGTTGTTGTTAAATGCACTAAAAAGATGATAAACTAAAGCAACAATTATGTGGTAGAGTGGTGGACTCCAGAAAGGCTCGTCTCTTCCTATAGGCTCTAATAACGGAATCCAAAAATTCTTTCCAATAAACTTTCCAGCCTGTATATGCCAACAACCATCTCCAGATACATGATAAAAGGAAGTTAATGATAGTACAATTATTGAAAATAATATTATGATATATATGGAATATTTAGTATATTTTTCAAGTTTATTGAAACTTTTAATAAAATTCATATTAACAGCCTTACAATTGCATCTGCAAATTCTTTAATGTCACCTTTTTTCACCAAAATTCCATTTTTTACAACCTCTGGATGCGAGCAAACATCAAATGCAACAACTTTTTTACCGCAAGCTTGAGATTCACCAAGCGGTAGATTGAAGCCTTCCCATAAAGATGCTGTAATGTACAAATCACAAGCTGCATAATAAAAAGGCAATTCTTCATCATCAACAAATTCCTTGAAAATAACATTTTTAAAAATAACATTTTTATTTGTAATATTCTTTAATTTTTTAAAGTAAGAAGGAAATGTTGGTTTTCCAATAATCAATAATTTTACACCTGGAAATGTTTTGTTTACCAAACAAAAAATCTTCAATAATCCATGCAAATTTTTATGTGGTGACAACCTTCCTACAAACAACAATAATTTTTCATTATTTTTAATCCCAAGCTTTTTTCTTATTTCTGAACCGTTCAGATCCATGTTAAACCTTTTCTCGTCTATTTTATTATAAACTACTTTGCTATCCAATCCAGTTTCTTTTTTTAACTCGTTTTGCAGAAATTTACTGATTGAGATAACAGAATCTACATTCTTTAATGATAATTTGTTAAAAAAAGAAAATAATTTCATATATAATCTTTCAAAAATACCCCCATAAAGCTCACTATAGCCAACTCCGTGATTGTAGTAGATATACTTAATTTTATATTTTTTCTTTGCATAATAAGCTATCCAGTTCATAGGGTAAAAGTGGGAAATAATAATATTATAACCTTCTAATTTTCCAATAGTATTTTTTATTTTTATAAAATCCAAGAAAAATAACAATCTATATAATCGTTGCATAAACAAATTTCCAGGCATACCAATAATTTCAAGATCAAAATTTACAGGTTTTAGGTCTGCCTTCAGAGCAAAAACTTTAACTTGATGTTTTTTAGCATACTCTCCAGCCTGTAATTCAACAACTCTATCTATCCCACTATAATGGCAGAATGTCGGTGTCAATATAGCTATTTTCATTTTAGCTATTTTCATTTGTCTAAAATATTAAAGATTTTCATAATTTTAAACTTTAAAATAATAAAATATCCTGATGCAAGTTGAGGAATGCCTAGTTTTGATTTGCCTTTTGTCCTATTGACAAAGGTTATTGGGATTTCTTTTATTTTAAAACCCTTTAGATATGCTTTAAATAATACTTCCTGGACTATTGCAGGACCTTTTGATTCAATTTTTTCCACATTTATTTTTTCCAAAACACTTCTTTTAAAGCACCTGAATCCAGAATTGCAATCCTTTACATTTAATCCAAGTATTAGCCTTATATATAAATTAGCTAAATGGGTGATTGCCATTCTTATGAACCCCCTTCCAATTTCTTTGCTACCCTTAAGCATTCTTGATCCAAGAATCAAATCTCCATTGTTTAGTTCACGAATAAGTCGGGGTATGTCTTTTGGATCATGTGACATATCAGCATCCATCTCAATAACTATATCAGCTTGATGCTTTAAACAGTAGACAAATCCAGATTTTCCTGCTGCACCCCTTCCCTTATCCTTTTTTCTTAACAAAATATGGACATTCTTATTTTTTTTGGAAATTTTTTGAACTATTTTCCATGTTCCATCCAGACTATTGTCATCAACAACAACAATGTGCAAATTTTTAATTTTTAATTTAAGAATATCATCTATCAAAACCTTAATGTTTTCTCTTTCGTTATAGGTTGGAATCATTACAAATGTTTTCATTGTATCTTTTTATCATTTATTTTTTATTTCTCAATCATTTCAAGATAGCATATTTGGTTTATAAAGATTTTCTAAAAAAGGTTGCAAGAGCATCTGGGGAGAATCCTCAAAACATCAGCGTTTATAGAAATATTTATATATATCATAATGCTTGTCAATATTTTAAAAAGTATTAAGAAAAGAGGTTGATCTGTATGGTTAAGGAAGATATAAAATTAGTTCCTTACAAGGATATTTCTGAATTAAAAAAGGAGCTTGAGGGACTTAAAGACAAAAAAGATGTTTCTAACACAGATCTCTATGAGGCTGTTCAAAAACTTTCTAAAGTAATTGAAGGTATGCTTGAGGTTTTTGGAGCAGCTGCAGAACAACTTAAGTTGGAAGAAAAAGATTATGATCCCTGTATAAAAAAACATGATGAGATAATATCAAAACTGGATATAATCTCAGAGCAGAACAAATCTATTGCCGAGGTTATTGTTTCAATTTATACATCAATGAGGGGAGGAATCCCTACAGGTGGATTCCAAAAGGAGTTGAAACCACCATTTTTCGGAAGTAGACAAACTATGGTACAACCTATGCAAGTACCCCCACAGATGCAACTTCCATCTACTCCACCACCGATTCAACAAATGACTCCTACCTCTCCACTTAGACAATCAGGCCAACAATTTGTAAAGTACCCCCCAAATATAGCTGACTTTAATTTAAAGGAGATGACCCCTCCACCTCCTCCCCCTATTTCAGAAAAAGATTTGGGTTTATTGGAGCCATTTCCTTTAGAAGAAGAAAAAAAGAAAAAGGGATTATTTGGAGTTTTCAAAAAATAAGATTAAGAAATAGGATTAAGATGCAACAATCTATGCCTTTAAGACGTTTTGCAAGATACATATTCCTGGTAAGTGATGTTTATGTTAATAGGGCAAAGGCAAAAGAAGAAGTTTATTCTCATCTTACAAATATGAGAAAATCTGTAATAAGAATGAATTTAAGTTACATAGATATTGATAGATTAAAAGAGAAGATAGAAAAATTGATTGGGCTGGAAGTACAATATGCGAAATTTTTTAAGCCAGAAGACAATGAGAATAGAAAATTAAGGAAACGAATAATTATTCTTGAACAAGAATTAAAATGTTGTATTGGAGAAGGACAAATAGAGAATCAAAGACTATCTGTTGATCAAATAAAATCAGACTTAGAAAATATAAAAAGTCGTGTCAATAATCTAATTAAAGAGGGAGAAATTAAAAGTAAAATTTCAGAACACTAAAAGTTAGAGAAATAACAGCAAAAGAAAAGATTTTGGAGTAATTGCTGTATTAATATCCATTATAATAACAAACTTAATAAACCAGATACTTCTAAAATTGGATATGAGCATAGTTTATATTACATGTAAAAATAAAAAAGAAGCTGAAAAGGTATCTTTATATTTATTAAAAAAAAGGCATATAGCCTGTGCTAATATAATCCCAATAAAAAGCATGTATTGGTGGGAAAATAAAATTGTTAGAGATAATGAATGTCTTATCATTGGAAAAACCAATAAAAAAAACTTCAAAGATATCTTAAGAGAAGTCAAAAAGTTGCACTCATACAAAATCCCTTGTATTTTAAGGGTAGATGCAGTTGCTGATAAAGATTATCAGACGTGGGTTGATAAAGAGTTAGTAAAGTAGATATAACAGCAAAGTATAACAACAAAGTAACCATAATTTTGACAAAAAATGTTACATTTAATAAAAGAGGTGCGTAACATAAAAAGGTTTAACCAGATAATCATAGTTCTATTTGAAGAAGGTTTTGATTTCTTAATAAAAAAAGTAAAGCTCAGTAGTTTTATTCCAATAACAAAAAAAATAAAATTAAAGATAAAAAGGAGAGAAGAACAAAAACCAGAGGTAATATTAAGAAGAACTCTTGAGAGACTTGGACCTACATTTATAAAATTAGGACAACTTTTGAGCGTAAGGCCTGATTTAATACCAAAAGAATATTGTAAGGAATTAGAAAAGCTTCAGGATGAAGTACCCCCTATTCCTTTTACTGAAGTAAAGTCCATCATAGAAAAAGAATCAGGAAAAAGTATAGGTTCTATTTTTCTTGATTTTGATAAAAAACCACTAGCATCTGCTTCTATATCACAAGTACACAAAGCAGTCTTAAAAAATAGTGAGAAAGTAGCTGTTAAGGTTCAACGACCTGATATTAAACATATAATGGAAACTGATATTGAGATTATGCTCTATTTCGCCAGGCTGCTTGAGTCGAATGTAGATGCTTTGAAGAAGTTTAAGCCAGTTAATGTTATTAATGAGTTTAAGGAATGGACAGAAAGGGAGCTTGATTTTAATTTAGAGGCAAGAAATGTAAAAAGGTTTTATGAGAATTTTAAAGGAAGCAAAACTGTTTACATACCAAAGATCTATGAGGAGTTAACAAGCAAAAGGTTATTGATTTTAGAGTTCATAGAAGGAGTTCAGCTTCATAATACAAGTGAAATCAAGAGAAGAAAGCTTGACTTTGATGTGATTATGAAAAACAGCTTTGATGCTATGATGACTCAGGTATTTGTACATGGTATTTTCCATGCTGACCCACATCCTGGGAATATAATAGTTAGAGATAATAATTCTATAGCATTTGTTGATTTTGGAATTGTTGGCTACTTTGATGAAAGACTAAAAAATAAATGTATTGATTTGATTTATGGCATTATAGAACGAGATGAAGAGATTATAATTGATACCCTTGTAGGGATGGGAATGGAAAGCTACGATACAGATCATGCTCAACTAAGAACAGATATTGGTTTTTTCATACAAAAATTACAAAGGTCTTCTATAAAAGAGGTTCAATTAAGCAAAGTACTTGAAGAGATAATAGATACTGGATTAAAGCACAATTTAAGGGTTCCTGTATCTTTTATTTTATTCGGAAAGACCATTTTGACTTTAGAAGGCGTTGCTTTAGAATATGATCCTAACTTTAATGTTGTCGAGTCTGCAAAGCCATTTGTTGAACGCATTATGCTGAAAAGAGAAAGCCCATTTTATGTTTTGAAGAGCTTTGTGCATAATGTCCACAGGTATAAAAAATTTGCAGAAGACTTTCCAGAAAAAGCTGAGATGGCGCTAGATAAAATACAAAGAGGAACATTTAAAATTGATATAGAAGAAACAGATATAAAAAAACTTGCTCTTGAGATGGATAGAAGCAGCAACAGAATTGCATATGGCTTATTGATATCTGCTTTTCTAATAACCTCTGCTATATTGTTTCAAGTTGAAAAAAGTCCAAAGATACTTGAAGTTCCATTTTTATCTTTTATCAGCTTTATTTTAGCAATAATACTTGTGTTTACCCTTTTTTTATCTATTATAAAAGAAAGGTTTAGACATTTATAACAATGGTTTAGTCCGTTGACACAATATCGATATTAGAATTTTGAATTTTTTAAAAAAAGAGGTATTATATGGAAGATAATGCTAAAGATAATGCATCTTACATAACTTCAATTCTTCAGGAAAAAAGAAAGTTCTATCCGAGTACTAAATTTAGCAGGCATGCTCATATCAATAGTATGGATGCGTACTTAAGCATTTATAAAAAATCAATTGAAAATCCAGAGGAGTTCTGGGCAGAAAATGCCTCTCAATTAGAATGGTTCAAGAAATGGGATAGTGTACTAAGAAATGATCAGGGATTTTTCAAATGGTTTGAAGGGGGCTACCTTAATGTATCTCATAATTGTCTGGATAGGATAGTAAAAAAGACAGCAGAAAAGATAGCAATTATATGGGAATCTGAAGATGGCAATTCAAAGACATACACTTACAAGCAGATACTTAAAGAAGTATGTAGGTTTTCAAATGTTTTAAAGAAAAAAGGAATTAAAAAGGGTCAGGTTGTTGTAATCTACCTTCCAATGATTCCAGAATTACCAATTGCAATGCTCGCATGTGCAAGAATTGGTGCTATACATTCTGTAGTTTTTGCAGGCTTTAGTTCTGATTCATTAAAGGACAGAATACAAGATTCAAATGCATGTTTACTAATAACAGCAGATGGTGGATACAGAAATGGAAAGGTAATCCCATTAAAGGATAATTGTGATATTGCCTTGAAAGAATGCCCTACAATACATGATGTCATTATTGTGAAAAGGACTAACGAGGAAGTTAATATCCTGCCTGGAAGAGATAATTGGTGGCATGAATTGGTAAATGACCAGGAAGATTACTGTGAGCCAGAAAGCATGCACTCAGAAGAATCATTATTCATACTTTACACAAGTGGTACAACTGGAAAACCTAAAGGTATTCTACATACTCAAGCAGGCTATCTTCTTTATAATTACCAAACTTTTAAATGGATTTTTGATATAAGAGACAATGATGTTTATTTTTGTACAGCAGACATTGGATGGATAACTGGACATTCCTATATTGTTTATGGGCCATTATCAAATGGGGTAACTGTGGTTATGTATGAAGGTTCTCCAACATTTCCTAAACCAGACAGGTTCTGGAAAATAATTGATAAACACAAAGTTACAATTTTTTATACAGCACCAACTGCTATTAGAGCATTGGCAAAAGAAGGCGATGATTGGCCTAATAAATGCAACTTAAAAAGTTTGAGACTTCTTGGTGTAGTAGGCGAGCCAATAAATCCAGAAGCATGGATTTGGTACTATAAATTAATAGGAAAAGGAAAATGTCCTATAATAGATACTTGGTGGCAAACAGAAACCGGGGGTATTTTAATAAGTCCATTGCCAGGAGCTACTCCACTAAAACCAGGCTCAGTGACAATGCCTTTTTTTGGGATAATAGCAGATGTCTTGAAAGAGGATGGAACAAAAGCAAATGTTAACGAGGGAGGACATCTTGTTATTAGAAACCCATGGCCAGGAATGCTTAGAACAGTATGGAATGATCCAGAAAGATACAAGCACTCTTACTTTGAAAAATTTGGAATCTATTTAACAGGAGATACTGCAAAAATAGATGAAGATGGCTATTTTTGGATCATGGGAAGAAGTGATGATGTGATAAAGGTTGCAGGTCATAGAATTGGAAGTGCTGAAGTTGAAAGCTCTTTAGTCAGCCATAAATCAGTTGCAGAGGCAGCAGTTATACCCTTTCCTCACGAAATTAAAGGACAAGGAATATATGCATTTGTTGTTTTAAAAAAAGGTATTGATAAAAGTGAAGAACTTAAAGAAGAGCTGACGAAGCATGTTGCTAAGAGCGTTGGTCCAATTGCTAAGCCGGATAAGATACAGTTTGCAGATGATCTTCCAAAAACAAGAAGTGGTAAGATAATGAGAAGGATACTCAAGGCAATAGCAGAAGGTTCTAAGCAATATGGTAACATCACAACATTAGTTGATCCATCTGTTGTAGAGATTCTTTCTAGTAGCAGGGTATAATCGTATAATCTGCAACCTATATACTTTTAGAGGTAAGTAATGCTATTGTAAAAACTGCTATAGCAAATATCAAAACCATTCCCAAAAATGTAGGATGAAAAATAAGGTTTACTGTTTTAGATAAATCATTGCTTGGTGATTCAATGTTTACCTTTTCCCTTATTTTTAGAGATGCACCAGCAATAACTATAATAACAATAAATACTAATGCTATAGCTCTAAATCCAGGAAATCCTTCAATATCTGCACCAAGAGTTTTTGACGTAACTGATATCAATATTATAAATACAAAAACTACTGCAAGAAATGGGGCAATATCTGCAACAATGCTGGTTGCAAGTTTGGATATAACCACAAATATTGCTAATAAAAGACCAACTATTGCGTTAATAAACTTGTTTTCTCCTAAAATCTTTGTCCATAAAAAAACAGCATATACCACTATCCAAACAAAAAGGAATACAAAAATATTCGTAAAATATTCTAAGCCAGATACGTCCAAGAAAGTTGCTGTCATATTACATGCAATCTATAATCATCTAATGTCCGCCCTTTCCAAAAAGCTTGCTAAAGTCTATTCCAAGTGAGCTTTGAGTTTGTTTTGGTTCATGAGTGATCCATGATATTACAATACCAAAGACAGCAAGCATTATGAAAATAGCAACTCCCTCTGTACCAAAAAATCCCTCTAATGTTCTTCCGAAGTCACCATCCCACCAACCAGCTGCACCTCCAAAAACCATCACAATTATTATTAATGAAAACAGCGTAATCCAGCCTGGCATTGTCATACCTAAAAATACCTGATCTTGTCCAAATACTCCTATGAGTATGAGCAAGAAAATTATTGCTACAAGCACAATTGAGATTTGAGGCAGCGCATTATTCAGTATAATTACAGGATCAGCATTTGGAGGAAATCTTCCAGTAACATGAGGTATAACAACAAGCAAACCAACAACCAAAGCAATAATCACATTTAGGTTTTTTTTACTTTCACCTAAAATTTTTGTTTTTTGTAGTATACCATAAACAATAACAAAAATAAGCAAAAATGGAAGCAATACATCTGTCAGGCCCCATCCCTCCAAATTTCTGATAAATCCTTCCAACTTAAATGATTGAGTAACCATATCTTAAAATATTTTTTTAATAATTTTATTTTGTTTAATAATTTTAATCATTCTTAATACATATAGTAGTATATAAATCTTATTAATGCTTTGCCTCTTTTGCAGGTTCTTTGATAGCATAAGCTATAAATAAAACCATCAAAACCAATAAAACAACAGAGCCTATTAGTTCATCACCAGTAGATGTAAAATCACCTAGGAGTTGAAGCCAGCTTCTACCATCGCTTGTTTTTATTGCATTGAGGAAAATTCCAACAATAGCTAAAAATACAATTATCATAAATATAGTTTTCCACATCCCTTCAAGAAAAACAGATTCTCCTTCCTTGTAGAAAGAACCAATCAAAAGTAGAAACAACACAGTAAAAAAGAGTACAATAATCGCATTTGCAACAGTTTGATTTACTATTGCAACTAATTCTTTTGTAGCAACGAATAAAAATGCCATGACAAAAGAAGCAATTGCATTAAGATTTTTTTTTGTGTACTTTTTACCTTCAATTTCGTCTGTTCCTAATACCTTTGTTTTTTCAAATATAGCAAAAACAATAGTAAAAACAAGCATGAATGGAAGTACAACATCATATACACCTATGCTATCAAAAAACTCTAGTACTCGTCTAAAAGGAGTTGCCATACTTTTTTCGTGTAGATAAGTATATTTAAATTTTTTGTTCTGTATCGTTAAATGGTTTGCTTTGAGAAGCCCCACAGCTTTAACTTAATTTATTCTGGGATTATGTAATTAACTGTATACCTCATACCTCAAAATAGCAGCAACCTTGCCTAATTCCCGAATCTGGACTCCCTCTCTTGTTTGTGTAGATATAATCCTTACATTTGTTCCAAAAGGCTTTGATGCTTCTTCAAATTCCTCAATCTTTTCTTCTGATAAGGAATCTGACAAAAGTAATGTATCAACCACTCCCATTTTTATCTTATTCATAACATCAGCTTCACCATAAGCAACAAGATTCTGCCTTGTAGCGAGCATCTCCAAAAATCTTCCAACAATCTTCTTTTCTTCAGTAACATCTTCTTGTGCTAATACATCCTGGCTTTTTTCAAGTAATTCCTCTAATCCGAAGTCTCCAGTATAACTTAAATCTTTTATAGCAATTATCTTTCTTTTAACCTCATTTGTTATGAAACCACCTTCAACCAGATCATATTTTGTAGGTCCTGGACCTCCTACGATAATCCCTTTTAGACCTTCCATCTTAAGAAATGCCTCTTTCATGTATTCTGCTACCTTTTTATAATGGTCTTTTGCAGCTCCCTCTATTAAGCGGTGGAAACGCATTGCGCTTTGTCCCCCAGCCTTAAACTTTCCAGGTACTTCAGAATGTGTTTTGACTAATGGAACAATTGCCTTTCCTTTTAGCAAGGCAATATGTGCATCCCTTCTATCCATTACAACCAGGCCATATACTTCTCTTGTTTCCAACATATCTCTTAAATTTTCTAAGACAAATTCCTTTTCACACCTGTAAATCCTCGTCTTTAAAGGCACAGGTGGTTCTATACTCCAAATCTTGAAATCTTGTTGTCCCTCTCTTTCTGCTACATTTCCAGCAAAAACAGCGAATCCATTTGGTGGAGTGCTTTTAAACAATCTTAGATGTTGAATCATCTTTTCCAGGGAATCTATAACGTTCTTTCTTGTAGAAGTAGACTTAATATTGGAAGCAGTGCCTTGTTCCTGAGATAGATGGTTTATAACCTTATTTAAATCATAATCCTGAGGGATATAAACACTAATGAACTCTGTATGTCTTGCCCTGCATTTTTCCAGTTCTTTTATAAATTTCTTCAAATGAAATTTTTGGCTTTCAGTTAGTGACATTTGCTTAATTACTCTTTTAATTACATTGTAATGCCATAAATTTATAAATATATTTACTATTAGTATGTGAATAGGTATAAAGATAATGAGTAATTAAAAATAAAATGGACTATGCAACAGATACAATTCAAGATACAGAAAAAAAAGATTTCCAAAAAAGGTTAACAGCCTACAAGATAGATATATTTACTATATTAAACAACAGTTTAGTAAAAGATGATCTTTCTGCAGGTTACATCAATTTAAATAATAACAAAATATCCAGAGTAAATGTTATTGCCACAATTATTCATAAACCAGATCAGGAATTAAACAAAAGTGTGATTATTGACGATGGTAGTGGAAGAATAACACTCAGGGCTTTTGGAAATGATGGTATTTTTTCAAATATTGAAGTGGGAGATCTTGTTTTGGTAATTGGTAAGATAAGGCAGTTTGACAATGAAAACTACATTTTTCCTGAAATAATAAAGAAGTTAACCAATCCCATTTGGGTAGAGGTTAGAAAATTAGAGTTTAAGAAGGGTGTAGCAGGCATATGCCTAACAGAAAACAAAGAGGTGAAAGGGGCAGATACAACAAAAGTAATAACAGACATACCCAATTTAGATGAAGAAATTTGTTCTTATATAAAAAAATTAGATTATGGCGATGGAGTGGCTTTTGATAATGTAATCAAGAACTTTAACTATCTCGATGAGAAAAAGATAGAAGAAATTATTTATAAATTGATAAGTATAGGAGAGATTTTTGAGTTAAGGTCTGGAATTCTAAAAGTATTGTAGGTATAAAGTAACATAATCCCCCCAATCTAAAGATGGGGGCTTTTATCCATAAGTTCAGTCGCAATTGCACAAAATGTGCCTTTGGCATCATTACTTTGAATCTCACATTGACCAACTGAAATTGATTTGTCGTCGGAGAAGAATATTTTTTCTCCACTAC
>CAZIEE010000010.1:0-20203 GCA_964538135.1 uncultured Methanosarcinales archaeon | reverse complement strand
TATAAAAGACTGCCCAGCTACTAACAATTCTATTGAGAATTTCTACTCGACAAGCCTAAAAACACACAGGAAAAAGCAGCTAAGAAGCGAGAAAGGAATACTAAACCATATGAAGATTGCAGCTATGAAAAGAGCAACTGATATACTCAAGCCAAAAGAGACTATTCTTGAAATTTATTCTGCAATAAGGGCAGTAACTTCATAACGTATTTTATTATCCAAAAATTAATTTTCTTAGTGTAAGCTATGCAAAATGGTTGAATTTTTGTAAAATTTAGCCTCGAAGTAGGCTAAATTTCAGCAGAAGCAGTAATCAGCACAATTTTTCCATAGGAAATGATTTCAAAAATAAGGAAATCACTCATAAATCAGAAAGTGCCTAGAAAACGGCAAGATTGAAAAGTGGTTTGATACCATGAAGAAAAGAAGAAAAAAGCATTCAGAAGAAACTTTACAGAGAAAATCTGTAAACTAATTTCGGAATTATTCACTCAAAACTCAACATCAATTTCAAAATCATTTTCTTTAGCTGGTTGTCCAAGAACAACATTTTCTGCTGTAGTCACTGCTTTGATATCTGGCTCAACACTGTAGAAGTCCTCTTCTCTTATTCCGTTTATTTTTGTCATGATCATAAGTTTTTTGACTGTAGTCTTTAAAGACAACTTTTTTTCAGATTTCTGCTTTCTTACAAACTCAGCTATCTTAACAACAAAATCACCGATTTTTTCAGCTTTATTGTCAACAATGCTTATCTTGGGCCAATCTGTCAAATGAATACTTTCTTTATGTTCATGCTTTTTATAATAAGTCTGGTAAATCTCTTCTGTTATGAATGGCATTATTGGAGCCATCAATTTTATTATAATTAACATACTGTGGTATAAACTATGTTGGGCAGATAGCTTAGAATCATTTCCTCTTTTTTCAAAATTGTATACCCTGTCCTTTATTATTTCAAGATAGTTATCACAGAATACATGCCAAAAAAATGTCTCTACAGCTAACTTTGGTTGCGAATAATCATAATTATTAAAACTTTCTGTAGACGATTCTACAATTTTGCTAAGCTTTGAAAAAAGCCATTTATCCATTGGTTCAAGCTCATTTGGTTTTTGATTTGGATTGTAATCTTCAAGGTGCATGAATGTAAATCTTGCTGCATTCCATATTTTTATTATGAATTTTTTTCCAGTGACCAAATCTTTTTCCTGGAATGGTAAGTCATCTCCGAGCTTACTACCTGATGCCCAAAATCTTAATGCATCAGCAGAATACTTTTTAATCATCTCTCTTGGATCAATAACATTACCTTTGCTTTTACTCATCTTCTTACCATGAGGATCGAGAGCCCAACCTGAAACCATTATGTTATACCATGGAATATCTTTATGATGAAAGTAACTTTTAACAACCGTATTAAATGCCCAAAAGGTGATTATATCATGAGCTTGTGGTCTTAAACTCATTGGGAATAGTTTTTTGTATATTTTTTTGTCTTTAAAAAGTTCAATTGCGATATCTGGAGTCAAAGAAGAAGTTGCCCATGTATCTAAAACATCTTTCTCTCCTAAAAAATCATTTGAACCACACTTACATTTTTTAAATGGCTGGTCTACTAAAGGCTCTAAGGGCAACTGACTTTCTTCTGGAACAATTATCTCAGAGCATTTTTTGCAGTACCAAACTGGAATTGGAATTCCAAAATTCCTTTGTCTAGATAAGTTCCAATCCCACTTCAATCCATTAATCCAGTTTTCGTACCTCAAACGCATATGAGGAGGATACCATTTTATTTTTCTACCATAATCTAAAAAATTATCTTTTAAATCCAAGTATTTTATAAACCATTGATCTGTAGTAAGAATCTCAATTTCAGTTTCACATCTTTCATGGACATTAACAACGTTATCTGTAGGCTCTATTTTTTCAATTCTATTCTCTTCTTCTAATGCCTTAATTACATAATCTCTGGCATCTTTTATATGCAATCCTTTAAAGCGTCCAGCCTTGTCATTTAAAGTACCATCCTTATTCAATATTTCAATTGGCTCTAGTTTGTATTCTTCAACCCATTTTACATCATTCATATCTCCAAAAGTACAATGATACACAACTCCTGAGCCAAACTCCATATCAACATCATTATTTACCATTATGTTTACCTCTCTATTTGAAAATGGAATTTTAGCTTTGGCACCAATAAATTTTTTGAATCTTTTGTCATCTGGATGGACATAAATTGCAATGCAAGCTGGTAATAACTCTGGCCTTGTGGTGGCTATGGTTATCTGCTTTGTCATCTGACCACCTAAACTTGTGTCAAATTTCATATAAACTATCTTGCTTTTTTTTGGATTATCTTTCATCTCTACCTGGGCTATTGCAGTTTGACATTCTGGGCACCACATAAATGGAGCCCTTTTCTTATAAATTCTACCGAGAGCGTATAAATCCAAAAAAGATTTTTGAGATATTATTTGAGAATGTTCATTAATTGTACTATAAAATATACTGAAATCTGCACTTATACCTATTCTTTTCCAGTCATAAACTATTTCTGGCCTTAGCTCTTCCAATGTTGATAAGCATAAATTAAAAAACTCCTTTCTTTTAATTAACTGACCTTTAACCTTCTTTATTTTTTCTACCATTCTTTCTGTAGCCAAACCATTATCATCAATACCAAAAGGGTAGAAAATATTTTTACCCTGCATACGATTGAATCTTACAATAAAATCCTGTTGAGAATAAGAAAAAAGATGCCCAAGGTGCATTTTACCACTCATTGTAGGTGGAGGGGTATCAACAGAAAAAACCTCTGCCTCGCTTTGAGGATCAAAAGAATATATTTTTTCTTTTTCCCAGAAATCAATCCATTTTTCCTCAGATTCGTTTGCATTATAATTTTTTATTCCTTCCATTTTTAACTTGATTTGTATTTGAAAACTAGAATTCCCTTATGTCTCGAAGTTCTTTGTATCTCCTTTTTATTTCATTCATTGTCAGATTTTGCAGTCTGATTGTACCAAAATTTTCTGCATTGTATGATGCAATTACACTTCCAAAAACAATTGCTTTTCTAAAATTCTTTTCACTCAGGTCTTTTGTTTTTGTTAAATATCCGATAAAACCTCCCCCAAAAGAATCTCCACATCCAGTTGGATCTTTAATAATCTCAAGAGGGTAACTTGGTGAACTAAAATGTTTATTTTTTGTGAACAGTAATGCACCATGTTCCCCTTTTTTAATTATTACTGCTCTTGGACCCAGACTAAGGGCTTTATTAGCTGACTTTACAAGATTAGTTGTATTGAAAAATTGCCTTGCTTCGCCATCGTTAATCAATAAAACATCTACCTTTTTTATGACCTCCTGGAGAGCTTTTCTCTTATTTTCTATCCAAAAATTCATAGTATCCATTACAACCAGATCTGGTTTGTTCATTTTATTTAATGTTTCAATTTGAAGTTCTGGATCTATATTAGCTAAAAAAACATATTTTATTTTCTTGTATTGTTCAGGAATCTTAACTTTAAAGTTCTCTAGTGAATTAATCTCTGTTTTTATTGTCTTTGCCTCATTCATATCATAATCATAAAACCCTTCCCAATGAAATGTCTTTCCTCTTCTTTGAAGCCCATCTGTGGAGATGCCACTTTTGTTCATTAATTCAATATGTTCTTTTGGGAAGTCATCTCCAACAATAGAAATTACTGCTGGCTTTGAAAAAAATCTTGCACCAAAAGAGGCATAAGTTGCACTCCCCCCTAGAACTTTTTCTACCCTTCCAAATGGAGTTTTTATAGTATCAAATGCAACAGTTCCAACAACCAATACATCAGAGACATTACTTGAATTGAGCATAGAGAAGAAAAGCGGGTTAAGTAGATTTATAAAGATTCCTAAAACAATGGCTTTGTCCGAAAAGTGGTTAGCGATATAAGGTCGAGTATATTCAACGAGTAGGACATGAATTATAAGAAATTATTTTGATCAGTCTCTAAGTTTGAGACCTATAAAATTTTTTCCAAATTAATATCAATAAAAGCGCATGTAAGGTAAAAATTAACATGAATGTAGAATCAAAAGGGAATGATATAGCGTACCAAATTGGAATCTTAAACCAAAAAGGGTGCGATAGATTTATCAATATTGCAAAATCCTACTATAAATCCAATTAATAAGAAAATAATTTTCAAAAATGAGATCACTTTTAAGATCAAAAATTCATAATGCAACAGTAACTGAAACTAATCTTAACTATCTTGGGAGTATCACTATTGATGAAGATTTAACAGAAAGGGCAGGGTTTTGGTCAGGTGAAAAAGTTTTGATTGTAAGTAATACTTCTGGAGCAAGATTAGAAACTTATGTTATAGTTGGAAAAAGAAATTCTGGAATTATATGTATGAATGGTGCATCAGCACGCTTAATAAAAACCGGAGAACAAATAATTGTAATGGGTTTTGAGTTAACCAACAAAAAGATTAAGGCAAAAAATGTTATTGTTGATAAAAATAATAAATTTGTGAAATTTGTATAAACTTTAAGTTTTTTTCTTAAATTTTCCTTTTACATTTTTAATAGCCTTATCAATATCTTTTTTAACCTTCTTATGTATTCTGGTTGTCACGTTCTTTAAATAAGGACTCCACATCCCCAGTCCTGTTTTCGGTCCTTCAATTCTTCCCCACCATTTTTCAAAAAATATAGCATGTTCTATCCTATATTTTGGTGGTGGAGATGGATTTTCATCAGAATAACCTATCATCACAATTCCCTGGACATTAACATGTTCTGGAAGATTACAAAGCCTCCTTATTTCATCTTCATCAAAAGTGCCAATCCAGCAGGAACCTAACCCCAAGTCATGAGCTGTTAAAAGCATGTTTTCAATTGCAGCAGCTGCCCCCTGAATTGTGTATAGTCTTGCTCCTCTGGTTCCATAATACCTCTCTGCTTTTTCTGGCTCACCAACTACTACAATATGGATAGGTGCATCTTGCATCCAATATTGTTGGCTACTGGCTTCTGCAATAGCTTTTCTTTTGTTTTCGTTTTTGATAACAATAAATTTAACATTAAAAATATTGCCTGCAAACGGAGCATATTTTCCAGCTTGTAGAACATCAACTATTATTTCCCATGGAACAGGCTTGTCTTTATACTTTCTTATGGACCTTCTTGTTCTAATACATTCAGATACATCCATTGTAAACTTATCAAAAGCTTGATATGTTTAAATAATTAACGTTTAGGTTATAGTTTAAATCAATAAAACGGGCCAGGGAGGATTTTCATACATTTTTTTCAAAATGCTTTTTTGAACCCCCGACCTATTAAGCGAAGTTTAAGTCTTCTCAGCTTAGAAGGCTGTCGCTCTTTTTGGTGTGGTAAAGGTAATAGCCATTACTCCAAAACAAATCCAACTGAGCTACTAGCCCAATACTACTGGCCCGCCAATAACAAATTTTATTTAGTTTATAAAAGTTGTTGATAAATGTAATCGTTTAACGAACTGACTTGTTTTTTCTTGAATTATATTCTGTAATAGCGAAATTATTATACCCAAATAGATGAGAATGTAGGTACTACTTCTAGATGTTCTTTTTGAAGTTTTGTTTTCTCAACGATAATTGTTCTAGAGCTATATATTTAAATATTTATAGTCCCCTTATTAAGATTTGAGAAAGAAAAGGTTATTCAAGGATTAAAAATTTTTGCTTAGTGTAGTAAAGAAAAATCTGCTATGCACATAAAATAAATCAGAATGAGAGAGAATACATTACTAAAAATTGCATTAATTTGTTCTTTGGTTGGTTTAGTTGCATTGTATTTTATCTCTACAAGAATCAGGATAGAAGACTACAATCCAAACTTTAATATGAATATTGACATTGGAAAAGATGTGGAATTAAAAGGGATTATAACAAAAATAACTGAAAAAGATAATGTAGCTTTTGTTGAATTAAACCAACTTTTTCCAATTACAGTTGTGGTTTTTAGAGATGATCAAGACAAAGAGAATTTAAAACTAAAAACCAATCAAAGTATTGAGGTTATTGGAAAAATACAGAGCTATAAAGGGAAGAATGAAGTAATTGCACAAAAACTAAGGCTTGTCAGGTAATTTTTAGCTTTTTATATAATTATGGTAAACAACAACATCCGTCTGGAGCATCTTTGTATTTTCCAGGAATGAATTTGCTGGATTCCAATTCTGAACAATCTTTTGAATCTAAGCTTTCTTTTTTAAGAAGATTTAGACTATTGCATTTCTGAACACACGTATCAGTTTCTTGCAGCCCTTGACTAAAAAGACCTATTCTACCAGTGAGTATTGCAAATAAAATTACAAGAACAGCTAGTCCCATAGCAGCAATAATGATTGTATTGATTGATATGCTTTGTGCCTTTTTATCCATATTCTATTATTTATTAAACAACTAATATTTAAATATTTGGTTCACATACTACAAAATCGTATGTGCATAACTCATTTATTTTAATTTTTGTGATTATAGTAATTTCCTTACCTTAAATGAAGAGACCATCAATAGTCCAAGTAAAAGGAATAGATAAGGGTAAAACTTGGTTGGGATACCTAAAAAATAGACTATTGGTATGATAATTCCGTTTAATGTTATTGGGATACCCTGGTAGATACCTTTTAGGTTCATAATGTTAAATCTAGCAAGTCGCAAAATACCACATGATAGGAATATTGTGAAGGCTATCAATCCAAATGTTATTTGAAGATTGTTTATGCTTAAATTACTTGCATTTAGCTCTAATTGCATTAAACTAAATCCAAATATTGCAGGAGCAACTCCAAAAGAAACAGTATCTGCAAGAGAGTCCAGCTCTTTGCCAAATGCGTTCTGATGATAGATTGACTTTGTTTGCCTTGCTATTTTTCCATCAAGATAGTCTATAATAACTGCAGCAATCATCAAAATAGCAGCATAAGTAAATACCTCGTTTATTGAAAAAACTATGATTATAAGCCCAATTGCTGCATTAACCAAGGTAAAAATATCTGCAAATTTTATTAGTTTAAACATTCTATAATCTTCAAGTTCAGTTTTCTTTTTTATAAACCTAAACTCAGACTTTAAAAGTGCATAAGCCCCAGAAGCAAATGTAAGTCCAAGTGCTATGGACATAATATACCAATCAATGGATTGATTGATTATAGGTTGGATGAATGCCAGAAGCTGAAAGAAGTAAGTTGCCTTACCAAGTAGATTCGTTTTTATTTCCTTTCTTACATTATGGTAGATTAGTATTAACGTACCACTTATTGTAAGCATATCCCTTAGAAGTATGATTATTGTAATCCATATTGGTATAACCCCTTTTATAGTTAAGGCAATTGATGTAAGGTTAATAAGAAGCTTGTCCATAAAAAAATCTATTACCGAGAGAAAATTAGAACTATTTGCAGATACATATTTTTTACTTGCAAAATTCTCAAAAAAACCAACTAATGCGGTGAATATAAAAATGAATAAAGCAGTATTCCTTCTGTTTAAAATAAGTGATATAGCAACTACAAATGCAAGTATCCCCCTAAGCCATGTCAAACTAAAAAATATCTTTTCTTTTTTGATATATTTAATTTTTTTGATATCTTTAATTCTTATTGTCATTTACTGGTTTTGTCGATTTTCATAAACGTATGTAATAGTAGGAGGAATATTTAAAAGTATAAACTTCATAGAAATACGAGAAAAGTAGTTGTCCAAGCTAAAGTCAAAATGAGGAAAATACTGATAAAACACAAATTTTCCATTTTTTAATAAAACCTTTTTTGTTTCTTTTATAATGTCTGTCTTTTTTATTTCGCCCAGGTTAAAAAAAGGTAAGGAACTGATTACATTATTCACTTTTTTTATTTTGTATCTTTCCATATACTTACTAATTTTTTCTGCATCATCATTTATTATTATCAATCTTTTGTCTTTTATATTTTTCTTCAAAACCTTACAAAATATTTTGTTTACTTCAAAACACAATAGCTTTGCATCTTTTCTTGCTCTCTTAAGGATCTCGGTGGTCATGCACCCAGTACCTGGTCCAAACTCTACAATGTTCCTGGCATTTTCAAAATCAATGGATTTTAACATACTATTTACTAAAAACCTGGAGCTTGGAATCACAGAACCAACCTCTTTTGGGTGCTTAAAAAACAATAAAAAAAATAAGATCTTGTTATTGGTTATTTTCATTTTATTTAGTTTAAACTGCTATTACGGTCTCTCCAGCTATAACCTTATCTCCTACTTTGACATTTAGTCTGAGATGATTTGGCAGTATAATAGTTGTTTGACTGCCTAATGCTATCATGCCTATTTTTTCACCTTTATTAACTTTTTTATTTTTAGTAACGTAGCACTTTATTCTTCTGGCTAAAAAGCCAGCTATTTGAATCACCTTAACTTTTAGTTTTTCATTTTGGATAACTATTTCATTTTTCTCATTTTCAAAACTCTTTTCAAGATCGTATGCCTTGAAGAATTTGCCTTTAGTATGTTTGACTGATTTTACAGTTCCTTCTATTGGAGCTCGGTTATAATGGCAATTTAGTGGGGACATGAAAATAGATATGACATAACATTCATTTGCTATCTCTTTTGATAATGTACTTATCTTTCCAAGTATGCCTTTCTTGATTTTGATCTTTCTTTCCATCTCATCTATTGAAGTGTCTATTATACTGATTATCCTGCCATCTGCAGAAGCTACTACATCATTGCCTTCTGGTACAATTCTAACTGGATCTTTATAGAAGTTCAATAGAAAAGAGATAATGAGCAGTACCAGCAGGATTAATATTGTAAATCCAACTATAAAGATAGTTAACAATATCATAAATTAATGAATTATTATTTTAATATAAATTTTTTGGAGATTACAGTTGTTTGAACCATATATAAAATAATTCTGTTAGGGTACTTAATGGACAACTCAAGTTCTTTTAATTTATGATTCCTAGTTATCGGCATGATAAACTTATGCTTAAGAACTTGAAAACATATTGTTGAATTTTGAGAGAAACATTTATAATCCAAATAGCTCATCTTGAAAGTTATATGGATGGTTTAGAAGGAACAATAAGTTGTGAAATTAAAAAAACACAATATGGTGGGGTATATTTACGAATTAAAAAGAATTATAATGAGCAAGATATTAAGTCGTATCTACATGACTTATTATTCAATTATTTAAAAAAACGTTTTGAATCTTATCCCGAAATAACAAAAGCTAATATAGAAGAGACTAAACCAAAATTTGTAAACGAGATTGGCTATATATTAAGATTTGCTAATTATAAAAATTGTGAATGTACATTTGGATTTATAAATTTTCAAGAATTTTATGAACCTAGATTACCTTTTATTGATTACCTGATATCATTTAATATTAGAGGAATATCAGAAGTGAGGAAAGCATTCAAAGAAGGAGAAGAAAAATTTTTTTGTGATAAGAAAGCCTCAAAAAATGAACTTGATAGTTTTTTTAATTGGTATTCCAAGAATTATTTATCAAAAGAAGTCCCTGTAATTCAGCCACTATCGAGATAGATATGTTTTATTGATCAATAGCTTAAAAATTATCGGGGCAACAAAAGTACTAAAAATTGCTACTGTTATTATTACAGTGAATATCTCTATATTTATCAATCCATTGTTTAGTGCCAAAGTTGCTATTGCAAGTTCTGTATCTCCTTTGGGTATCACACCCCAACCCACTATAATCCCATCAGAAAAAGTTCCTTTGCTAAGTAATACACCTATAATAGTGCCAGCCAATGTCCCTGCTATATCAATAATTATAAAAACAAAAATCAATAAAAAGCTGGATGAAATTGTTGCTATATTTGTGTTGAGTCCTACATTAACAAAGAATAATGGAACTAAAAACCCAAAGGATATCATGTGGATGGTATGTGAAATCTCATTAATTCTCCATGGCTTTCTGTCCTCGCCTATTAAAAGAGTTTGCCTTATAAGCATTCCTGCTATTAAAGCGCCTATAAAAGAGCCAAAACCGAATAGTTCTGATAGGTAAGATATCAAAAATACAATGATTAAAGAACCCATAAATAAAGTTGATTTTGATTTTTCTTTCTCAAATATCCTCATAGCAAATGGCACTAATAGAATTTTTGATATGATGACAATAATAATAAATATCAACATTCCAAAAACTGATTTATAGATGGATGGCTGCTCTAAAGTAACTGAATGAAAAAAAACCAAAAGAATACCTATTAGTAGTAATTCAAATACATCATCCACTGTTCCAGAAATTATTATTAAATTCCCTATTTTGCTCTTCAAAAACTTTAATTCTTCTAGAATGTCTAAAGAGATAGATTGAGAACTTACAGAAACAGAAACCCCTAATATCAAAGAAACAATATTATCAAAATTAAATATATATTTTGCTACAAGAAATCCGATAGTCAATGGCAAAAGGGTATTAAAAATTGCTATGAGAGAAGATTCTTTAAAATTTTTTCTGAAACTTTTAAGGTTTATCTCCAATCCAACAAAAAAGAAAAGTAATATCATACCTATATTGGTTATGAATAAGAAGATATCTGTTACATCTTTTGTGAAAATGGTGCTTTTTATTATGGGTATACCCAAAAGGATTCCAGCTAAAATCTGCCCGATTACCCTTGGCAGTTTAAAATATCTAAATATTTCAGAAACTAAAAATGCAAGTATAAGTGCTATCAATATTGCAAGTATGGGATTTGCCATTTTACCTGATATTATATATATTTTAAATATTATTTTTTATTAATTCCTAAAAACTTATTATTAATAAATTTATGTATTAAATTAGTTAATTATTTATATTAGTTATATAAATATAATAAAAAAGTGATCAAAATAAAAAAAATTCTTACAGCATCTGTAATCTTCTTTCTAATTATTAATAGTTTAGCTTTTGCTTACTCTGATTTCAGTTCTGATTTTGATAATGAAGAAATGAAGAAAAGAAAAGATGCATTCTCCTATGAAAATGAAGGATTCGAAAATAGATATAAAATATATGATGAGGGGCCTTCCTATGAAGGATATTCTAAAGAAAAGAAATTTTTTGGTAGATTTTTTGAGCATATTGGAGACAAGATAGATCCAAGGGAAATAAAACAATATTGCAATGAGCCAAATAAAATTGCAGATATTGTAATTGTCAAACTAAAGGAAAAGGTAGGGACTGACTTAAATGAAATATGTAGAGAGATGGAAGACCAGGAATCACAATGCCTTAAAAACTTAGAATACGCCTGCTCCAAAATAGGTACTCCTTTTGTAGAAGAAGATACAACAGATTTAGGCAGGATACAAGCAGTAGCATATTCATGTCCTGTTAATAAAGATGCAATTATTGAGGCGTGTAAGATAAGGCAAAAGTTTTACGGGGAAAAAAGATTAGAAGATGTAGATAAAAAATGTAAAGAAAGATTTGATTTTGAGGGTGAAAGACTGATTAATGAGTGTGAACGTTTTAAGCAAAGTATGTCATGTAACAAAGAGGAGTTCATAGAAAAATGTATGGGTGGACTTAAAAAAGATGATTTAAAAAAAGATGATTTTCAAAAAAATGAATGCAAGATTTCTGATTGTGGTCCTCAACTAGGTATGCCAAATCATCTTTGCTCAGATGGAAAGACAACTGCTGGGCCAACAGGAAGATGCTTGCTTCATAATAATGGGGTATGCGGGTGGGAAGTAATAAATTGTCCAAAAGTTGAGTGTCCACCGCCACAATGTCCAGAAGATACACATTTGATATATGGTGATCCTAGAGGTGGAACTGCAAGTGAAGGCTGTCCAAATTATAGGTGTGAATCTATTAAACCTGGAGAAATATGCACTCAAGATGTAAAAACCTGCCTAGATGGAAGCTATGTTTCAAGAAATCCAGCAGATAATTGCAATTTTTACCCATGCCAAACACAATGTCCTGAGCCTGTAACTCCAACTTGTAGAGATGGTCAAATAGGAAATATAGAAAAAAGAACCGATGACAGAGGATGTGTTTATTATGAATGTATACCTGTTATAAAAGTTACTGCAACTACTTCCCAAAATGCACCTATTGGAGTTATAACTACAAACTCAATCAGGGATATTACTGGAAGTACAACCCAAAATAAATATGATGAATTGTTAAATCAGTGTGAGCATTCCTGGTCAAACCAAGAGAAAAAGTGTTTAAACGCCCCTACAATCTGTGATAAAGATATTTTCATTAAGAAATGTAAGGAAAATGAGAGGAAACATTATGTTGATTTCGATTTAGAGATTGAGAAGAATTGTCAACTTCAGATAAAAGCTGAGTTAAATCATGCTGAGAAAAAATGTCAAAGAATTGAAGAAGATAGAGAACGCTGTAATAAATTTGGTAAGAGAAGATGTGAACATATGAAGGGTATGGCAGAGCAGTGTAAAGAATTTATAAAAGAGGAAAGCCTAAGAAATTTTATAATAGAAGAGGCAAAGAAAAGATGCAGATTTGTTGAAATAATACAAGACGAAGAAGAGGTTAGAAAGACTGATAAAAAAGAGATTATATTGGCAGTTTTAAATACAGCAACTGATGAGGATTTAGGTAGATTAAAACTTTTTGTGGACAATCTTCATGAAGATATGAAGTTGCAGGATACAATTATCTATAGAGGGACAATAGATCCAAATAGATTTGGAGATATAAGATTATTTAATTTTGTTGTCAATGCGAAGCTCAGTTCAGTTGTTAGTTCTGAAGTATCAAAAGATGTCAAGGCAGGAATAGTTGCTAGGCAGAAAGTAAAGGGGGTAGCAGGTGAATTGATGTCTTTAAGAGAGTCTGATGTTCCAAGCGAATATATCTACATTATTGAAGATGAAGCAGATGATATCCTAAATGTTTCAGATGAATTGAAGGAAATAGAGATAAAAGAAGGAGAAAAAGGATTCGGCTACAAGATAAGATTATTTTTGGGATTAGCAAAAAAATCTGAAAAAAAAGAGATAATTCAATTAGAGAATAGCAAGGAAAAACTAAGCGAATCAATTGAAAAATTAAAGAAGCTGGTTGATGAGATTCCAAGTGATATTGCAAAAGCTGTTTTAAATGAACAGGTAAAAGAATTAAAAACTCAACAACAAGAAATAGAAAGTTTGATCAAATCAAAGCAAAAAAAGGCTAAAGGATTCTTAAGTATATTTGGATAAGGGTATCTCTTGAAAGATTTTAGTTATTTTTTTCTCCTTTTTGGAGCAGATACACATTCTTCAGAACAGCTTGCATTATGGATCTTCTTTGCACCCTTCACAACAAATGAAGAGCTTATCACATTTTAAGTTGTGACAATTTAAATAAGAATCCTCTTGATTACCACACCAAGTGCACTTTGTTAATGGCTCTGTAACTACATCACCCATTTGAATTGCAAGCCTGTCATCAAAAACGAAACATTTTCCTTGCCAATAAGTATCAGGAAATTGTTTTCCAAAACTTAATATTCCTCCTTTTAATTGAGATACATCACTAAATCCATTCTGTTTAAGAAATGCACTGGCTTTCTCACATCTTATGCCACCAGTACAATAAGTAACTATTTTTTTGTTCTTTAAATTCTCAATCCCATAAATTAATTCAGGTAAATCCCTAAATTTTTTTAGATTTAGAGTTATTGCATCTTTGAATTTACCTATAAATGTTTCATAATCATTTCTTACATCAAGAAGAACAATATCCTCTTTTGTATCACTCTTACTATCAAGTTTTTCTTTTAGTTCTTTGGGAGTTATGTAATCCCCACTGTCTTTAAAATTTACAGTTAATCCAGAATTAACCAATTCTTTTTTTAATCTTACAAACAGTTTCTTAAAAGGCGACTTTTTTGTTATCTGTTCATTGAATTCTGCATCAAGGAATAATGGATTGCTTTTTAGTATTTTTTTGTATCCCTCAATACTATCTTTGTCCCCATAAATTGACCCATTTATCCCTTCTTCAGAAATAAATATCCTCCCTTTAAAATCCATAGCCTTACATAACTCAAGATGCTGTTGTTGCAACTCTACTGGATTTTCTATATCCACATACCTGTAAAAGGACAATACTGTTTTTGTTGATGTCATATTGTTTTTTTATTAATACTAATTGATTTAAAAATGTGTCTACCCAAAGGTTTAAATGTTGGATAATCTGCTTTTATAAATTTAATGTCAATAATAAAATGCTTAACCAAATAACAATGATAGTCAGCTTAAAAGTTCCAGATACAACAGCTATTACAGCTCTTCATACAATTCAGAATATTGGATTTAAGGAGGTAACTGATGTTAAAAGAGAGGAATATTATAAGTTTTCAATAGAAGGGAACCAAGAAGTGATAGAAAAGTTTAAAGATGGTATATGCAAAGTCGATATGTTGGTTAATGCCAACAAGAACTTTTATAGTTTTTCAGTAAAAAAAGAATATCAAGAGACACAAGCACATAACAATGTAAGCAATGTAAGAATATTGGTAAAGAATCTTGATGATGGAGATGGACTTTTAAAAATTCTTAAAAAAAGATTGGGGTTTAAGAACATAAAAGAGTTTGAAAAAGGGACTTTATGGACTTTATACATAGATTCAAACAAAACAAAATCAAATAAAAAAAACATCCAAAATATTGCAAAAGATGTGGCAGAACAGTTATTGGCAAATACAAACTATCAGGAATATACTTTTCTCGAGTAAAAAAACAGATTATTTCATGGAATATGTACAAATCAACACATAAAGCATTAATCATCTTTGGATCTAAAAGTGATAAGGATGTTTACGAAAAAATTGCCAATAATCTAAAAAAAAATTGTATTGATTTTGAATTGAGGGTAAGCTCTGCTCATAAAACACCTAATGATGTTAATAAAGTGTTAGAAGATGATTATTCAGTGATAATTGCAGGAGCAGGATTAGCTGCCCACTTAGCTGGAGTAGTTGCTGCAAGGGTTTTAAGACCTGTTATTGGGGTGCCATGTGAAGGCAATTATCAAGGTTTGGATGCACTGCTTTCAATAGCTCAAATGCCATCAGGTATTCCAGTTTTAGCTGTTGGAGTCAACCAAGCAATCATAGCTGCTGAAAACTGTTCAAAGATCATGAAAAAATATGAGAGTGTTACTTTGATAGGAGATAAAAATAATGATGCAGTAAAAAAGGCAGTTGAAACATTCAAGATGTTTAACGCACCATATGTTTTTGATGACCATCCAAACCCAAACACAGTCAACATAAAATTCACCTATTTTGATGAGCCTGTTGAAAAAAAAGGTGAATTAATCATTTACTGTCCTTTATTGTTACAAAAAGATGACAAGGCAGTAGCTGCTTTAAACTTTCTAAAGCATACAAATCATGGTTTGTGGGTTGGCATAAACAATGGAATTAATGCAGCAATTGCCTCAATCGAGATAATGAACATTGATAATAGTTACGAAGAACAATTAATATCCTATAGGAGAGACATGGCAAAAAAAGTTTTTGATGCAAACAAAAAATAAGTAATTATAGAATAAACTAACTAAATGTTATCAAGAGAAATTATCAAAAAACAATTGGATTGTGTTTTAGATAAAACTAAGTTTAATATTGGAAAAAGGTACGAAGGCAAAGTAAGAGATAACTATATCTTAAATGGGAAGAGGGTAATAATAACCACAGATAGGGTATCTGCTTTTGATAGAATAATAGGTACAATCCCCTTTAAAGGTCAAATACTTAACCAAACATCTGCATTTTGGTTTGAAAAAACTAGGGGTATAGTGGATAACCATCTCATTGAGGTAATAGATCCAAATGTGATGTTAGTTAATGAATGTGAAACTTACCCTGTCGAGGTAGTTGTAAGAGGATACATCACTGGTGTAACAAAAACATCTGCTTGGTACAATTATGAACAGGGAGTTAGAATTTTCTGTGGTAATGAACTTCCTGATGGCTTGACAAAAAATCAGAAATTTGACAGGCCGATCATAACTCCAACCACAAAAGCAATGCATGCTCATGACGAGCTTACTTCAAGAGATGAAATTATAAAAAAAGGAATGATAGATGAAAAAACCTACAAAAATATTGAAAGTACAGCACTAAAATTATTTGAATCTGGCACAGCCCTTGTTGCTAAAAATAATTTAATCTTGGTAGATACAAAATATGAATTTGGCAATTTAAATGGTAAGTTGGTTTTAATAGACGAAGTACATACTCCAGATTCCTCAAGGTTTTGGATTAAGGATACTTATAAAGAATTATTTTCTGAAAGAAAAGAGCCACATAAGCTTGATAAGGAATATTTAAGGCAGTGGCTTTCAGATAAAGGATTTACAGGAGATGGCTTAATTCCTGAGATTCCTGATGAGGTAAAAATAGAAGCTGTAAATAGGTACATAAAAGCCTATGAAATGATAACTGGCAAACCATTTATTGCAAAAAATGAAAATGTTTTGAAGAGGATTGAGAAAGTTATCTATAAATTAAAGACAACTATAAATTAAAAAAAATGAATCTTAAAAAAGAAAAAGCTATTGCAACACTTGCAGCAAACAAAGCTTGTAAAATTATGATGCAATACTTTGGTAAAAATCATTTTATTAAGGAAAAATCAGACAAAAGCTTTGTATCAAATGTTGACTTGAAAGTAAATGAAGCAATTATAGGAATAATCAAAAAAAGCTTTCCTGATCACAATACTCTTTCAGAAGAAAGTGGACTCGATATAAAAAAATCAGATTATAAATGGATTATAGACCCAATAGATGGGACTCACAATTTTTTACATAACATTCCAATATTCGGAACATCAATTGCACTGGCATACAAAAATAAAGTAGTATTAGGGGTAATAGCCTTACCAGCATTACAACTTATTGCTATTGCTGAAAAAGGCAAAGGCGCTTTCTTAAATGGAAAAAAGATTAAAGTTTCTAATAAAAAAGGACTAAACCATTCTTTTTTATTTTTCGAATTTTTCTATAACAACAGAAAAGAAAAGATAGATTTTTTGGAAAAATTATCAGATAACCCAATAGATGTAAGAAATTTTGGTAGTGCTATTTATCATCTACTGCTTGTTGCATCAGGAAGAAGTGATGCATATATTATATTGTATACTAAAGAATGGGATGTTGCAGCAGGATTTCTTATTGTTCAAGAAGCTGGAGGTACTATCACTGAGCTCGAGAGTAGGGGGAGCAAAGTGAATGAAAAAAAATATATTGTTTCTAATGGTAAGATATATGAGAAAATTTTGGGATTACTAAAGAATTATCAAAGTAAGAATTATCAAAACAATGGAAATCAGAGATAAAATACTGGAAATTGTGAAGATTAAAGGTCCAGTATTGCCTGTACAGATCTCAAAAGAGATAGGTACTAACATATTAATTGCATCTGCATATCTTGCTGAACTGACCTCCAGTCATAAATTAAATGTGTCTTCTCTTAAAGTAGGTGGCTCACCATTGTACTACCTTCCAGGTCAAGAAGAGCTATTACAAAAGTTTATCATCAACAACCTAAATGATAAGGAACTAAAAGCTTTTGAATTACTAAAGCAAAGCAAGGTATTAAGGGATTCTGATCAAGATCCTGTAATAAGGGTTGCACTAAAAGAAATAAAAGATTTTGCAATTCCATTAAATGTTATGTACAATAATAACAAAGAGATTTTCTGGAAATGGCACTTGACACCTGATCAGGAGGTAGAAGGAGGTATAAGGTCAAAGCTCATAGGTATTGATAAAATCAAAGATGAACTAAATGAAACAAATGAACCAAAAAATAACTTAACTGAAATAAAAGAAAAAAAAGAGATAAAAAAGATGAAAGAGGTAAGAGAATATGAAAAACAATCTCAGGAAAAACTACTTCAAGAAGACGCATTCCTTACTGATATAACAAAATTTTTTGAAAAAAATAATATAAATGTTATAAGAACTGAAATTATAAAAAGAAACTCAGATATAGACTTAATTATCGAACTACCTACTATTATAGGTAGATTACAATACTATTGCAAGGCAAAAAACAAGAAAAAAATAAGTGAACATGACTTGAATAATGCTTATGTCAAAGCTCAGTTAAATAGACTTCCTGCTCTGGTTATATCCCCAGGAGAATTATCTGGAAAGGCTAAAGAAATCCTAAGCAATGATCTAAAAAATTTGATATTTAAGAATATTTAAGAATATTTAATGGAAAAATTGGTGTAGCATGGGTGTAGATTTAACAGAACTATTGGTTTTTGAAGAAATTGATTTGGGATATCTAAAAAACAAGATTTTAGTTGTTGATACACCCATGTGGATGTATCAGTTTCTATGTTCAATAAGACAAAGAGATGGCTCACTATTAACAGATTCAAAAGGAAATGTAACTTCACATCTAACAGGTTTATTTACAAGAATATCAAATTTACTACAAGAAAAAATTAAGCTTGCCTTTGTTTTTGATGGACAACCACCTAAGTTAAAGTTGATGACTCTGGAAAAAAGAAAACAAATTAAGATTCAAGCTGAGAAAATGTTTGAAAGTGCAAAGGAAAAAGAAGATTTAGAGTTAATGAATAAATATGCATCAAGGACATCAAGATTAACAAAAGAGATGATAGATGATGCAAAAAAACTTATTGAAGCATTTGGATTGCCAATTATCCAGGCACCATCTGAGGCAGAAGCTCAAGCTTCCCTTGTTGTAAAAAAAGGAGATGCTTTTGCAATAGCTACAAATGATGCAGATGCCTTATTGTTTGGTTCTCCAATCATAATTAGAAACCTAAACCTTATAGGCAAAAAAAAGAAACCAAATAAATTTGGGTATGAAACAATCAGACCTGAGATGATAAGTTTGAGTTCTAATCTCAGAAATCTGGGTATAACCCATGATCAATTAATAGCATTGGCACTTCTTATTGGTACAGATTTTAATAAAGGAGGTATCAAAGGTATAGGTCCAAAGACAGCACTTAAACTTGTTAAGAAATATGATGATAATTTTGACAAATTATTTGAAGAAGTTAAATGGGGCAGTTCTTTTGATTTCTCATGGCAGGAAGTTTTTGAGCTTGTAAAAAATATTCCTGTTTATCAAAATTATAATTTGGAGTGCTCTAAGGTAGATGAAGAAAAAATAATTAAATTGCTTGTTGAGGAGCATGATTTCTCAGAAGATAGGATTAGATCTCAATTAACAGAACTAATCATGAGCCAAAAGATAAGTAACCAAAAAGACCTAAGTCAATTTTTTTGTTTATGAAAAAAAACCTAAAATTCTATCTAAAAAATAAGTTAAGTGCTAAAGAATTGGCACTTTTACCATCTTCATTTGATCTTGTTGGAGACATACTGATATTTTCAGACTTTCCTAAAGAATTGTCTAAAAAAGAAAAGATTATAGGGGAGGTAATTCTAGAAAATTACCATAGTGTAAAAACTGTTCTTAAAAAAACAAAAAAATATTCTGGAAGGTTTAGAACTCCAAAACTAAAGCTAATAGCTGGAGAAGATAGAAAAGAAACAATATGTAAAGAGAATAATATATTATTAAAATTAGATGTAGAAAAGGTTTATTTCTCTTCAAGGATGAGCAGCGAGAGGAAGAGATTAGCAGGACTTATTGGAGCTAATGAAACAATTTTAGTTATGTTTTCTGGAGCATCTCCATATCCATTAGTGATATCGAAGAATACCAGAGCTAAAAAAATAGTGGGTATAGAGATAAATCCCATAGCCCATATATATGCTTTGGAAAACTTAAAATTGAACAAAATAAAAAATGTTGAATTGGTCTTAGGGGATGTAAAAAAAAAGATTCCAAAGCTAAAAAAGAAATTTGACAGGATAATAATGCCTTTGCCAAAAGGTGCAGAAAACTTTTTAGATTTGGCATTTAAAGTAGCAAAGAAAGGTGCATTTATTCATTTATACCAGTTTATTAATGAAAAAGAATTTGATACTGCAAAGCAAAAATTGGAAGGGATATTTAAAGAAAAAAAAATTAGTTGTAAAATTCTTAATTTAGTAAAGTGTGGGCAATCTGCTCCTGGATTTTATAGGGTGTGTATTGATTTAAAATTTAAAACGGTATGTATTAAGCTCCTGACTACACCTTGATTTTTCTTAGTCAATAAAATCTATA
>CAZIEE010000009.1:0-20534 GCA_964538135.1 uncultured Methanosarcinales archaeon | reverse complement strand
ATGCCAAAGGCACATTTTGTGCAATTGCGACTGAACTTATGGATAAAAGCCCCCACATTTAGATGGGTGGGATTATGTTACTTACTGCAACTTGTGTATTCATATTTAGTCTTTGTGCTTCGTGTTTAGTATTTCTTTCTTCGTATTTAAATTTAATGAAAGGTATAGAAACATTTTTATGTTTTTCAGATAAACTTATTCTATGCTGGATATAAAATTTATTAGAGAGCAACCTGATGTTGTGAAAGAGTCTTTAAATAAAAGGAATGATAAGGAAAAGGTAGAATGGATAGATGATTTATTAAAATGTGATACAGATTACAGAAAACTACTACAGATTAATCAAAAGCTCAGACAGAGAAGGAACGAAGTAACTGAAGAGATAAATACTCTAAAAAAACAGGGGGATGATATAAAAGAAAAAGTAATAGAAGCTAAAAACATCCCAATTGAGATTAAAGAAAGTGATGAAAAAATTGAAGAATTAAAAAGTAAGATTGAATATTACTTAATGAGATTGCCAAATTTATTACATGAAAGCGTCCCTTATGGAAAAGATTCCAATGATAATATTGTTGTGAGGACATGGGGTTCAAAGCCAAAGTTCAGCTTTGATTTGAAACCACATGGTGAGTTATTGCAAGAGCTTGGGTTGGCAGATTTTGAAAAGGCAAGCGAAGTAAGCGGACATGGTTTTTATTATCTAATCGGGGATATGGCTTTAATGGATCTTGCTTTATCTAATTTTGCAATAAACTTTTTAGTTAAAAAAGGCCAAATTTTAGTTGAGCCACCATTAATGATGAGAAGAAAAAATTATGAGGCAGTTACTGACCTAAAAAGTTTTGAAACAGTGATGTATAAAGTTGAAGATGAAGACTTATTATTAATTGCAACATCAGAGCACCCTATTGCTGCAAGGTTTTTTGATGATGTTATAGAGGAAGAGAAACTACCTATAAAATTTGTGGGGATAAGTCCTTGTTTTAGGAAAGAGGTAGGTAGCCATAGCATAGATACTAGAGGTTTATTTAGGGTACACCAGTTTAATAAAGTAGAACAATTTGTCTTTTGCAAGCCAGAAGACTCATGGAAATTTCATGAGGATCTGCTGAGTAATGCAGAAGCAATATTAAAAGAATTGGAATTACCATGTAGGGTAGTAAATATATGTTCTGGAGATATAGGCACTGTTGCTTCAAAGCAATATGACATAGAAGCATGGTTTCCAAGAGAGAACATGTACAGGGAAGTGATAAGTTGTTCAAACTGTACATCTTATCAGGCAATAAGACTTAATATAAAGTACAGAAACTCTAAGAATAAAGAAGAAGGGTATGTACATACACTGAATAGCACAGCAATTGCAACTGCAAGAATTATAAGGGCAATTACTGAAAACTATCAACAAGAAGATGGCACAATAAAGGTTCCAAAAGTTTTACAAAAGTATATGGGTAAGAAGGTAATTGGAAAATTAATTTAAATAGAGATGGATGGTTCATTTAAGAATATTTTAGGAAGCAGTGAAACATTGTTTAAGAATGATGTTGCATTAGATTACTCCTTTCAACCAAAGATCGTTCCATATAGGGAGAAGGAGCAAAGAGAGGTAGCAAGTTGTTTAAGTCCTTTATTCCAGGAGAGGACAGGGAAAAACATGTTTATTTTTGGTCAGCCTGGTGTAGGCAAGACAGTTGCATGTAAACATATTTTGAAGGAGTTAGAAGAAGAAACAAGTGAAATAATTCCCCTCTATATAAACTGCTGGCAGAGGAATACCACCTATAAAATAATTCTGGAGATGTGTGATTTACTCGATTTCAAGTTTGTTCAGAACAAAAAAACAGAAGAATTGTTTAAATGGGTTAAACAAAATCTTAACAAGAAGTCAGTAGTATTTGTATTCGACGAAGTTGATAAACTGGAAGATCATGATTTTTTGTATTCCATTCTGGAAGAAATATACAGAAAATCAATTTTACTAATAACAAACTATGGGGATTGGATTAGAACCTTGGACAACAGAATAAATTCCAGATTGATGCCATCTATCCTGGAGTTTGTACCATATAATTATGAGGAGACTAAAGGAATACTAAAACAAAGGGCAGAATATGCATTTTATCCCAATGTTTGGGATAGTGGGGCATTTGAATCAATAGTAAAGAAAACTTTTGAAATGAAAGACTTAAGAATAGGTTTACATTTAATGAGGGAATCTGGTATTTTTGCAGAAAACAAATCTTCAAGAAAAATACTATTGGAGCATGTGAACCAGTGTATGGATAGAATAGAAGAATTTAGCATTAAACAGAAAAGCGACTTGGACATGGATGAACAATCAATACTCGATTTAGTAAAAAATAATTCTGGAAAGAAGATAGGAGAACTCTTCAGAATGTATCAGGACAATGGGGGAACGATTGTATATAGGTCATTCCAAAGAAGAATAGACAAATTACAAAAAAATAGTTTTTTAAATGTAGAAAAAACTGAAGGGGGTAATGAAGGCAACACTACAATTATAAATTATAATAAAGAGAAAAAGTTGACTGATTTCTAATATAATATGCTTACAAATGAAATAAAAAAAGAGATTTACTTTCCTTATCCAAAAGTTAGAGAAATACAATCAAATATGATTTCTGACGTTTATTTCGCAATAAACAATAAACAGGATATGATCTTACACGCTCCAACTGGGATAGGGAAGACAATTGCAGTTTTAGCCCCTGCCTTATCATTAGCTATAAAAAATAATTTAACGATACTATTTCTGACATCAAGGCAAACCCAACATAAGATAGTTGTAGATACACTAAAACAGATTAAAAAAACTTTTGGGATCGATGCAGGTTGTGCTGATATAATCGGTAAGAAATGGATGTGTTTACAAGCAGGAGTTGAATACATGCCATCTAATTATTTTCATGATTATTGCAAAACATTAAGGGAGGAAAATAAATGTGAGTATTATTTAAATTCCAGAAACCAAAATAATCAACCTACTTTTAACTCAAAGCATGCAATAGAAGAATTAAAAGTACTAGGACCTTGCCATGTTCATGATTTTATTAATATGGGTAAAGATAAAAAGATGTGCCCTTATGAGTTAGCAACTTTAACAGCAGCTAATTCAAATGTAATAATCGCAGATTATTATTATATGTTTAATAAAAACATAAGGAATAGTTTATTGATTAAAATTAAAAAAGATATTGAAAAAATTATTCTTGTAGTTGATGAAGCACATAATTTACCAAATAGGGTTAGGGAACTTTCAACTCACAAAATATCCAGTTTGACAATTGAACAATCAAAAAAAGACGCTATAAGGTATGGTAATGAGGAAATAATAGAAAGTATAAATGTGGTAGAAAATGCCATTTTGAAATTAGCAAAAGATATTAAAAATATAGGAGGGATGGCTCATATAAAAGATAAATTTATTGTGGAAGATGTGCTTCTTAGAGATGACTTGATCAATGAAATAAATAAAATAAAAAAGTACGAAGATATTGTTTCAGAACTGCTCTTAATTGGAGAGGATTTATGGAATAAAGAGAAGAAGGGATTTATATTGAGTTTAGCTAAGTTTCTTGAATCATGGCAAGGACAAGATGATGGCTTTGCAAGAATAATCTCCAAAACAAGAGACAAAGAACCAAAGATAAGCTTGGTTTATAGATGCCTTGATCCATCAATTATTACCAAAGAAGTGATTGAAAAATGTTATTCTGCTATACTTATTTCTGGAACATTGACTCCAACATCTATGTATAAGGATACCCTTGGCTTTGATGAATCTGTTATTCAAAAAGAATACAAAAATCCATTTCCTAAGAAAAACAGATGTAACCTGATAATTCCAAGTACAACTACAAGATTCTCTCAAAGAAACCAAAAGCAATTTTCTGAGATAGCAAAGATTTGCTCAGACATAGTTAATCTGGTGAATGGAAATTCTGCAATATTCTTTCCAAGTTACGAATTGATGCATAATATTTATGAAAATTTCAAAGGTTTGTGCAATAAAACAATATTTATGGAAAAGCAAAAATCTAATAAACAGGAAAAAGAAGCAATTTTGTCTGCTTTCAAAAATAGAACCGAAAACGATGGTTGTGCAGTACTTCTTGGAATTTCAACAGGTTCTTTTGGGGAAGGGATAGATCTTCCAAACTTACTCAAAGTAGTGATCATAGTGGGACTTCCACTGCAAAAACCAAATGTGGAGATAAAACTACTAATTCAATATTACAAAGATAAATTCGGCAAAGGATTCGAGTACGGATATATACTACCATCTATAACAAAATGTTTGCAAAATGCAGGTAGATGTATACGCTCAGAAACAGATAAAGGCGCAATAATATTTCTTGATGAGAGATATATATGGGATACTTATTATAATTGTTTTCCAAAGGATTGGGAAATAAACATAAGTCAAAATTATCTAGGAATTTTGAAGGGGTTTTTTGATAGGGGATAGTCAATATGGAAGAAAGGGAAAAAAATGAAGAAAAAGGTAATAGAATTTCAACTGGCAGCAATATATTGGATTTGATGCTTAATGGAGGATATGAAAAAGATATTATAACCACAATTTATGGCCCTGCAGGCTCTGGTAAGACATGCCTATGTATGTTATGTTCGATTAACATGGCAAGGGATGAAAAAATGGTTATTTATGTTGATAGCGAAGGTGGATTTTCTCTTGAAAGATTAAAACAAATAACATCACATATAGGAAAAGATTACAAAAAAATTCTGAATAAGATAATATTTTTAAGGCCTACAAACTTTGGTGATCAAAGAAAATCATTTGAAAAATTAAAGGATATTGTTAATGATAAAATTGGATTGATTGTAGTAGATACAATAGCTATGCTATACAGATTGGAGCTTGGCAAAAACGAAGAGGTTTATGAAATAAATAGAGAATTAGGAAGACAAATAGCTTACCTAACTGAAATAGCAAGGAATAAAAATATACCAATACTTATATCCAATCAGGTTTATTCAGACTTTGATGATAAAGCAAGAATTAATATTGTCGGTGGGGATATTTTAAAATATGGAAGCAAGTGCCTTATAGAGCTACAAATAACCCCAGATGGAAATAGAAGGGTAATTTTACGAAAGCACAGAAGCATTATTGCAGAGAAAGAGATATTATTTAAGATAGTGGAAGAAGGGATTGTGGGAACTAAAGAAAGTAAAGGCTTCAACCTTTTTGCTTTGAGCAAAAAGCTTGACTAAAAATAGAAGGTTTCGCTTCGCTCAAGCCCTCTACCAACCTTTTTGCTTTGAGCAAAAAGCTTGACTAAATTTTTTTGGATTAATACCAAATGTACTTAGGTAGTATCAACAACAATTACTTTATGCTTTCTCTCCAAAGCCTCATTATAGCAGATATCAAATATCTCTGATTGTAAATTTTCTTGTATCTTATTCTTACTATATCCTCTCTTTTTTAGTCTTTTATTAAGTAATTTAATATCACATTTTGTAATTATGCAAACATCAATATATTTTTTTGGAAGATAATGAGAAAGGTGTGAGTCTATAATAACGCCTTTTATAACGCCTTTTTTATTTCTAAAATTTTTAATCTCAGATACTAAAAATTTTACTAATTTTTTGACATCAACAATTCTCGTTCTTCTTTTTTTGTCATATCCTTCATACAGTTTATTTTTTATAATAAAATTATTAATATCAAAATACAAAAAATTCAACTTTTTAGATAAATACATTGCAAGTTTGGTTTTTCCTGTTCCTGGTGTTCCTGAAACTATTATGATTTTCATTTGGTATCCCTTTATGGTTTAGCGATTTTCCACAAAAGTTCAAATATCTGTTAAAAATAGTGGGGTGAAGACATTTAAATATTTTTGTTCGTAGATCTAGTAATTTAATTTTGTAATTTTAAGAAGTTAAACTCGGCTTTTTATAAGTAATATTCAAACTTGTCCCATTCATAAGTAATTCAACGATTCTTGCTTGTCCTGTGTTATCAATTTTAACCTTAACAGAGTCCATTCTTGGAATATATGCATCTCTTTCAAAAAAATATTGCTCAATTCCGTACTCAACAGCTAATCCTCTCCATGATTGCTTTGCAGTCCCTCTAATAAAAACTCCATTTTCTGGCTTGCTTAATAATGCTTTATCCGCGCGCCATATCTTGTCGTCGCCTTCTTTTAATGAGACATAAACTGTATTGCCTTCTTTAAAACCTTCTGATAAATTAACTCTGCTTATTTCATAATTGATTGTTAAATATTGTCCTCTAAAAAAATCAAAAGGGTCAACAGGCTGAGTTTTCAAAATAACAGTTTTTCCCATCAATAAAGGGAATGAAAGATAAAGCATGAAACTGCCTGCTATTCCGATTAGAACTACAAGAGCAATAATAAGACGCTTATATTGATTCATAGTCATCTCTACCTTGTTGGTTTTGTTGGAGTCACTTCACTTTTTACCTGAGCCACAAGTTTTCTTCTCCATTTTTCTATAAAATATCCGCCGACTAATAACATTATGCCCCCAGTTACGAAAATTATACTTAAACTTGTGTATCCCCAGAAATCCATGGCAAAACCAATATATCTTGTCACAATATCTAATGCAAAAAATACTATTCCTAAATTAATCATTTTTGGAAGTTTCTGCCATGTTCCATATCCAATTATTCCAAGTATAAGTAAAATAAATATAACATTTGCAAATATCCAGATAGCCAATAAACTTAAAGGAGTTTTGCCTCTTTCATTGTCCCAATAAGAATAGAAACTACCTTGTCTCCATTGACACTCCTTATATTGCTTGCAATTATCTTTATTGTTTGAGAATTCTTGACATGTTATTAAAACATCACAGTAATTAGAGTATTCATTCCACTTGCATTCTTTTGCAGAACCACAAGTGCTTGCATCTCTATAGTTATAGCATGATGGTTGTTGAATGGAATTGTATTGAGCGTTACATTGTCCTGTTGTTAACCATTCACAATTTGATTTCTCACATGAATTTTGTGTTCTATAATTATAGCAGTTTTGCTGGATTGGTGAGCAAAAATTATTTAGCCACTCGCAATTTAGATTTTGTGCTCCGTCACATGCACTTTGCGATGCAAATTGGCTACAACTTTCTTTTTCGCCACAATAATTATTGGGGATAGCTTCCCACCATTTACAACTTGAGCTAGCTTCGCATGTTGATTGTGATTGGTGTATGCTACAGCTTCTTTGCTCACATCTCGTTACAGGAGTCCATTTACAACTATTTTGAGTGCAAGAATTTTCGTCTTTGAATGAGTAACAATTTTGTGATTGATCAGTGCAATAATTATTCAACCACTGGCATTTAACTTGAAGATTGCTATTAGTGCACGATGTTTGGTCTTTGAGATCATAACATTGTCTTTCATAACATGTACCGACAGATGTTGAGATAGCACTGGCAGAAGCTATCAATAGAATTAAGAAAACAATTAAGGCAAATACTCCGATAATTTCTTTACTTTGAACAATTTGTTTATTCAAAGATGCAACAATTCCAATCACTAAAGTAATTATGGATATTACAGCGAGGAATAATAAAAATACAATTGCTGCAGAAAATGTTAATCCATCAACCCAAAGACGGGATAATAATGTTTGAAAGCTTAGGACATAAGCAAATGCCATAAAATAAAATGCCGTCCAAATTAAATATAATCTGCCAAATTTATGTTCTGCCGACCTGTGTAATAATGCCATTCCATAAAGAAGGATACCCATTGCAAGAAAGTACAAAGCAAGAATTCCATAAGATTGATTATAGTAGGACATTCTTTCTGCGAAAGCAATAAACTGAATCACAAGCCATACACAAACTTCAATTAATCCAACTAGCAAACTTGCGGAAGAATCAAAAATATATGCCGAAGCTAAGACACCAACCCATGCTAATAACAACAACCAAGCAGTTCCTTGCCAGCTTATGCTAGTAGCAAATATTTGCGCTATCAAAAAAATACTAAGTGTATAAAGTAAATCACCCAACACAAGCAGAGCTTTTCCAATGCCAGAATAATCTCTAGCTCGCATTATAGTTCCTGCTACGTAAGCTCCGCTGGTTGCTCCGAGAAGTATGATAATTTTTAGTGGAGCTGGTATTTGATGCCAATTTTGAGCAATGAGCCAAGCAATACCAAGAAAAATTAGAATAGAGCCAAAAACTGCAACAATAGTTCCGAAAGATACTCCTTTTTTATTAAACATTTTCTATACTTTTTATTAGTCTTTAAATAGTTATCGATTTGCTATTATTTAATACAATCTTCTATTTTATTCTTATAATGCCTGCACATTTCCCCCAAAATAGTATCTTTATCTTGGAACTTGCTTTTTGATTTTCCTTCTATTACTATGGTCGGGTATTCGGTTACATTATAAGTTCTCTTAAGCAGAGGCACCATAGGTTCCAATTCAAATTTAGAATCAAAAGAGAATATCAAAAGTTTGTCTGTAAATTTTTTCTTTAGGTAAGTCAGAATAAAAGCTTGTCTTTCACAATCAGGACATTCTTTTTCATCAGAAAAGAAATAAAGGATAGTTACAATATCAGTGCCACATAGTTCTTTTGTTTTTTCTGCAAGTAACCAGTATCTTATTTGTGCTAATAAATACTCATTCTTTAATATATCAAATTCCTTTTTATTTATATTGGCTTCCATATAAAAATTCTCAAGCCTTATCCTTGTAGATTCAAAGGTATTTATGTTTTGTTCAAAAGTGTTCTGTACAGCCAGACAATTTTTTTCCTGGCTTAACTGGTCTATGAATGCATATTGCAATTGCAAACTGTTAAATTCCAGATTCTGTATTTTGCTTACAGATTCAATATAATTTACTCTTTTTCCTTCTATTACTAAGCCTAAAGATAGTCCTAGAAGAAAAATGCCTAATGTTATAGCTCCTGTGAAAATATACCTGCCTCTGCTTAATCTTCTCATATTACCACTTATGCTCTCTTCTAAATAAAAAATCAAGCATTATACCCATCCATATAAATCCGATTAATAAGAAATAGAAAAATAAGTAAGAAATTAAAATGAATATTCCGTATCTATTAGGATTCTCATTAGTCATTATATGGGATTTTTTTAGTATAGTTATTGATAGAGTAAGCATGATAATTGCAACAAGTATTGCCATATAATTAAGATCTAAAATATTAAAATCAAATTTAAAAGCCTTAATTAATGTATAAAAATCAAAATCTATAAAGATTGAGTTATAGATTAATTTAACATACGGTTTGAGTCCATAATAAATCGATGAACATACAAGTATAATAGCAACTATTCCGGAAAGGACTATGGTCGGCATTTGGATAAGTCCAAAATCTCCATATTTCTTGTTGAACAACATATGCTTATACTTAAATGCGTTTATTATAGAGCCTTTATACCATCTATTTCTTTGTTTATACAGTTCTTTGAATGTCTTTGGGGCAATTGTAAAAACTTCTGCATCCAATAATTGGATTATCCTGTAGTTTTTGCTTTGAAGTCTTAAGGTTATTTCTAAATCTTCGGTTATATTTTTCTCATCAAAGCCTCCAATTTTTTTAAGAACATCTTTCCTATAAACACTAAACGGACCAGGAGCAACATGTACGCAATTAAGCCTGCTCATAAGTTTCTTATAAAACATATTTATTATATATTCAAGCCATTGCATCTTCTGCCACATATTCTCTGGTTTTTCAACTTTAAGCAAAGGCAATACAACTGCAATGTCTTTATTTATAAAATGGGGCAGTATCTTTTGCAAAGCATCTTTTGTTACAATTGAGTCGGCATCCAAACAAACGAAGAAATCACCTTTTGATATTGCCAGGCTATCGTTAAGTGCAGCTCCTTTACCATTATTTTCTTTATTTATAATATTTATATTAAAATCTTTATTTTCAGCTATAAATTCTTCAACTAAATCCTTAGTATTATCTTTACTTCCATCATTCACAACTATTATCTCGAGCTTATTCTTTGGATAATTAAGATTGACTAAAGATTTCAAAGTTTTTGCTATATTTTTTTCTTCATTATAAGCTGGTATGACTATACTGACTAACGGAAATTTTTTCAATTTCCTTTTTCTAATCTTAGTTTCTTTATCCAATAATACCAAAAACCAGAATATAGCAAAAAATAATGATATAAGGTAAGCTATCCATAATACAATTTTGACATAAATTGGGAGGGGGATAATTTGAGTTGGCATATAATTAAAGATATTTATTGCTTATTTAAAATTTTTGTTAAACTCACTAAACTTTTATATATAAAAATGACTACCTATGGGGATGATAAGCATAATGATCCCTACATTTAATGAAGAGAGATACCTTCCAAAATTGCTGGACTGTATTAAAAAGCAAACTTATCAAAATTACGAAGTGATAGTGGCAGATGCAGATTCAAAAGACAAAACAAAGCAAATTGCTAAGAAGTACGGTTACAAAATTGTAAAGGGAGGGTTGCCTGCAGTTGGCAGAAATAATGGAGCAAAAATTGCAAAAGGAAATATTTTGTTGTTTTTGGATGCAGATGTTCAATTTAACAAAATTTTTTTAAAAAATGCTATAAAAGAATTTGAAGAAAGAAACTTAGACTCTGCAGGAGTTTACATAAATCCATTAAGAGGTAACCTAATTGACAATATTTTTTTTGGACTTTTTAATATTTGGTGTTCTGCAACACAATTTTTTTATCCAAATGCTTCTGGAGGTGTAATATTTTGCAAAAAATGGATTCATAAAAAAATTAATGGATTTGATGAATCTATAAAATTAAGCGAAGATATGGATTATGTCAAAAGGTGTAGTAAATATGGGAAGTTTAGGATTTTAAAAAACGTGAAGGTACATGTATCAACAAGAAGGTTTGATAAAGAAGGAAGACTTAAAGTTGGACTTAAGCTCTTATTGTCTGCTTTTTATAGAATATTTTTTGGCGAGATAAAAAGTGATGTTTTTAAGTATAACTTAAAATATAGGAGATAACTATTTATAATCTTAATTAGAAATAGGGGATAATTTATGGAACATAATACCAAACCTATGGGAACCAATGGACTTCTTGAGATTATTGATAATCCTCAAAAATTAAAACAACTTGATAGAAATCAGCTTAAGACTCTTGCTCAGGAGATAAGACAAAAGATTATAGAAGTAGTTTCTAAAAATGGGGGTCATCTTGGTGGGCCTTTAGGGGCAGTTGAATTAAGCATTGCAGTGCATTATGTTTTTGATGCACCTTATGATAAGATTGTTATTGATACAGGTCATCAGAGTTATCCTCACAAGCTTATTACTGGTAGAAGAAACGAATTTCATACATTAAGACAATACCAGGGAATCTGTGGTTTTTGTAATGTAGAAGAATCACCTTATGATGTTTTTGGAGCAGGTCATGCCTCAACTGCAATTTCAGCTGCATCAGGCATAGCAAAAGCTCGTGATTTTAAAAATGAGAAACATAAAGTAGTGTGTATAGTTGGAGATGGTGCACTAACAGCAGGGCTTGCTTTTGAAGGGCTCAACAATTTAGGCGATTCTAAAACAGATATGTTAATCATTTTAAATGATAATAGAATGAGCATTTCCCCTAATGTTGGAGCTATATCCAATTACCTAAGTAAGATAGTACTACATTCTGGATACTTCACTTTAAGAAGAAAGACAAAAAATTTATTGAATAAGCTACCTGGGATCGGAGCAGAAGGTATTGATAAGATTTTTAAGGCTCAAGAAAGGTTAAGGACAATTGTAAGTGAAGGAATTTTTTTTGAAAACCTTGGCTTCCAATACTTTGGACCTATTGATGGTCACAACATTGATGAGCTTATACCAGCTTTGCAGAATATAAAGGATTTGAAAGGAGCTGTTATTTTGCATGTAAAAACAGAAAAAGGTAAAGGTTATGCTTTTGCTGAGAAGGACATTGACAAGTTTCATGGAATGCCTGCATTTGATCCTATTAATGGCCAGAAATATGTCACAACAACCAATATTTCTTATACAGATGCATTTGCAAATGCCTTGATAAGAATTGCTGAAGAAGATAAAAGGATTATTGCAATAACAGCTGCAATGAAAGCTGGTACGGGCTTGAACAAATTTGAAAAGCATTTTCCTGATAGAACAATTGATGTTGGGATTGCAGAACAGCATGCTGTAACGTTTGCAGCAGGGCTTGCAATCTCTGGAATGAAGCCAGTTTGTGCTATATATTCAACATTTTTACAAAGGTCATATGACCAAATTATCCATGATGTATGCTTACAAAATCTTCCTGTCATATTTGCATTAGACAGAGCAGGGCTTGTAGGGGAGGATGGGCCCACCCATAATGGGCCTTTTGATATTGCTTACCTTAGATCAATTCCAAATATCACAATTATGATACCAAAGGATGAGAATGAATTACAGCATATGCTTTACACTGCAATATTTATTAACGGGCCTTGCAGCTTGCGTTATCCAAGAGGTTCTGGAATTGGAGTTGGGCTTGACTCAGAATTTAGAAAACTTGAAATTGGAAAGGGGGAAATATTAAAAGAGGGCAATGATCTTTTGGTTTTAGGGGTTGGGCCTATTTTGTATGATGCAATACATGCTATTAAAGAAATTAATTGCAATGCCACAATAATCAATGCAAGATTTGCCAAGCCACTTGATAAAGAATTAATCTTAAGTTACGCAAAAAAAATAAATAAAATAATTACATTAGAAGAAGGTACAATAAATGGAGGATTTGGATCTGCTGTGCTTGAGCTGTTAGAAGATAATGGAATTAAAGCAAATGTAAAAAGGATAGGAATTCCTGATAAATTTATTGAGCATGGAAAACCTGACATCCAGAAGAAGTTAGCTGGGATTGATAAGGAAAGTATAAAAATTCAATTAAGAAAATATTTAAATCTAATTGAAATAGCGTGATTTTATGCTTCAAAACAATATTCAAAGAAGAAAATCCCACAAAGTTAAAGTAGGAAGATTGTACATTGGAGGCAACTCGCCTGTTTCTGTCCAATCAATGACAACAACCGATACAACTGATGTTAAAGCAACTGTTGAACAGATTCATGGCCTTGAAGAAATTGGATGCGATATAATAAGGGTTAGTGCTCCTACAATGGATGCAGCCAAGGCTTTAAAAGAGATAAAAGAAAATATAAACATACCCCTAGTTGTTGATATTCACTTTGATTATAGGATTGCACTTGAAGCTGTTAAATATGTTGATAAGCTAAGAATAAATCCTGGCAACATAGGAAATCCTGATAAAGTAAAGATGGTTGTTAAATCCGCAAAAGACTATGGGATCCCTATGAGGATAGGTGTAAATCTTGGCTCTTTAGAGCGAGATTTATTTGAAAAATACGGCTATGCTCCAGAAGCTATGGTTGAAAGCGCTTTACACCATGTAAAAATTCTTGAAGACCTGGATTTTTATGATACAATAGTTTCATTAAAAGCCTCTGATGTGCCTAGGATGGTTAATGCTTATAGGCTTTTTGCAGAAAAAACAGATTATCCACTGCATTTAGGTGTAACAGAAGCAGGCTCTAAAATACCAGGAACTGTTAAATCTGCTATTGGTATTGGAATGTTACTTCATGAAGGGATAGGTGACACAATCAGAGTAAGCCTTTCAGAAGATCCAAAAGAGGAAGTAAAGGTTGGAAAACATATACTAAGATCACTTGGATTACTGAACCAGGGGGTTGAGGTTACAAGCTGTCCAACATGTGCAAGAACAGAGATTGATGTTATTAAGCTTGTTGAACAAATTGAGTCAGCAACAGAAAAAATAAAAAAACCAATTAAAGTAGCAATTATGGGGTGTGCAGTAAATGGGCCAGGTGAATCAAAAAAAGCAGATATTGGAATTGTTGGAGCACCTGGAAATCATTTACTCTATAAAGATGGAAAGATTGTAAGGAGGGTAGAGGATAGTGAACTTAGGGATGTTCTTTTAACTGAGATAGAAAAAATATCTAAGGATTGTAAGGATTAACCTACCAAAATAGCAGGCTTAGAAGGTAATGCCTGTTTAGATTTAATCTCATTAGTTTTTTCAGCAACTATTACTCTAATATTACATTTAAACTCTTCTTGATAATCTTTAGATGCATCATTTAGTGCATTAAACTCCTGATCTTGGTTTAAGATAATAAATGGAACCTTGGTTGGATCATTTAAAAGTTTAGGAACAATCTTGCTTATTTCGTGAGCATAAATCTTCATATCACTTATTAATATCTTAATCAATTCATTACAGTCTCTTGTAGAGGTTATATGTTTTTTAAATTTTGTTATAAAGTCATACTTCCATTTATCTGCTACAAATAAGGTTATAGTGGTTGGTTTTACCCCAAGAAGATCTAGTATTTTTGTTATATCATACCTAGTATTTTCAACAAGTGCTGAAATTGCCTCAGTATTTTTATCAATCTTATTTTCTTCGTAAATTGGCCATTTTTCTAAGGAAGCAAATCCTTTCTGTTTAATGATGTGCCATAATTCCTCACTTAAATGAGGGGTGAATGGAGACATTAGCAAGATAATATTTCTTATTGCAATCCCAAATACCTCTTTATTTTTTTCTTTATATCCCTTCAAAGTATCAAAAAAAACCATTATTTTGCTTATTGCCAAGCTAAACTCAAGATTTTCAATATGATCTGTAGTATTTTTTATTGTAAGGTGCATCTTGCTCAATACATACCTGTCTTTATCATTTAATTTAGTTTCATCATAATGTTTATTAGAAATCTCCTCCATGTTCTCTTGTACTAAGTTATAAATCCTATTCAAAAATCTGAATGAACCATTGACTGCCTTGTCACTCCACTCTAATTCCTTTTCAGGTAAAGCTGCAAACAAAATGAACAATCTTGCTGTATCTGGACCATACTTATTACTTATTTCTGCTGGGTCAACTACATTTCCAATGCTTTTGCTCATCTTTGCACCATCTTTTATTACCATTCCCTGAGTTAAGAGTCTGCTAAATGGTTCATCTAATTCTAAAAGACCAATATCATTCAATACTTTGGTAAAAAATCTTGCGTAGAGTAAATGTAATATTGCGTGTTCTATACCACCAATGTATTGATCAACTGGCATCCAATATTCTACTTCAGCTCTATCAAAAGGAGATTCCTTGTATTTAGGAGAGCAATATCTCAAGAAATACCATGAGCTATCTACAAAAGTATCCATTGTATCTGTTTCGCGCCTTGCTTTCCCATTGCATTTTGGACATTTTGTTTCAACAAAATCTTTACAGGTTTCCAATGGATTTCCTTCACCAGTAAATTTACAGATATTTGGATTAGGCAGGTTAATTGGAAGTTGTTCATAAGGAATTGCTACAATACCGCATTTATTACAATATACAATAGGGATGGGTGTTCCCCAATAACGTTGCCTGGATATGAGCCAATCTCGAATTTTGTAATTGATGGTTCTTTTTCCAAACTTTTGTTGTTCAACCCACTCAGAAATTTCCTCAATTGCATCTAGATTATTTAATCCATCAAATTGTCCTGAATTTACAAGCACACCCTCACCAACATAAGCATGGCTCATTTTATCTGCTCTAAGATCATATTCTTGAGGGGTATCTTGTGGGGTAATTACTACTTTAATTGGTATTTGATGTTTTTTTGCAAATAAGAAGTCTCTTTGGTCGTGAGCTGGTACACCCATAACAGCTCCGGTTCCATATTCCATCAAAACATAATCAGCAACATATATTGGTATTTCTTGATTATTCACATGGTTTATAGCATACTTTCCAATAAAAATACCGTGTTTTTCAGTATCTGCAGAAAATCTTTCTATTCTGCTCTTTTTCCTGGTTTTATTTATAAAATCCACAACCTGATTTAGATATTCTGTTCCTTCAATTAACTCCATAACAATAGGATGCTCAACCGAAAAAACCAAAGTAGTTACTCCAAAAACAGTATCTGGTCTTGTTGTAAAAACAGAAATTTCTTTGTTGGTATCTTTTATTTTAAAATTTATTTCTAATCCATGACTTTTTCCAATCCAGTTGCATTGCATTAGCTTAACTCTTTCAGGCCAGTTTTCTAGTTTGTTAATATCATTCAATAAAACTTCAGCATAATTCGTTATTTTGAAAAACCACTGTTCAAGAAAAGTTTCTATAACATCATTTTGACAACGCCAGCATTTTCCTTCTATTACTTGCTCATTTGCAAGAACAGTAACACAACCACTACAAAAGTTTACAGCTGCTTTTTTCTTGTAAACAAGTCCATTTTCATAAAACTTTAGGAATATCCATTGATTCCATTTGTAATAATCCTCCTTGCATGTAATGACCTCCCTACTCCAATCATAAGAAAAACCCATATCTTTTTGTTGTTGCCTTATTGTATCTATGTTTGTTGAGGTCCACTTTTCTGGACTTATTCCATGTTTGATTGCAGCATTCTCTGCAGGCAAACCGAATGCATCATAACCCATAGGGTAAAGAACATTAAATCCCTGCATCCTCTTATATCTTGCAAGAGCATCACCTATAGAATAATTTCTTAAATGGCCCATATGGAGACGGTTACTGGGATAGGGAAACATTTCAAGAGCAAAGTATTTTTTTTTATTGGAATCTTTCTTAGTTTCAAAGATTTTTGATTTTTCCCATTTATCCTGCCATTTTCTGGCTATCTTATTAAAATCGACTTCCATTATGGATATGGAGATGTCTCTCTTTTAAATTCTTTTAGTCTTTTATCTTCATCTTTTTTGAAATGGTCTCAAAATCTTCTTTCGGTATCTCAAAGAATCCGAATCGGAAAACGAATCCCCAGCTTTGTTTATTCCGGATAAAAGTCAGTTTTTCAATGAGCGGTTGAATGTCCGTTTCTTCGCAGGGAAGGAATTCGACATCGCGTCTGTATGGGGTAAATCCACCACCCATGTCACCCTGATATACCTCACCTTCCTTCACGCGGGCTAAGCCAGTGAATTTCTTCAATGGTTCTTTGCCTTGAAAATGAATCTTCGGGGAATAGAAAACAATAAAATCACCAGGCTTCATCCGCTTTATGGGAGCTGCCTTGCCGTGATTGGCTTGAATAATACCGAGCTTCTTGCCAATTTCGATATGGTCTTTTGATACTACGACAAGCCAGTATTTTGTTGGCTGCGGGGCGCTCATAGCTTTTTGGCCTCGCTGATTTGTGCCTTCAAGTCTTTCGGCAGATTATCAACTATGCCTTTCATTACGAGGAAATACCACAGGAAAGCAAGCAGTCCGCTGATGCTCATGGTCACAGTGATCTTGAGCCCCAGGGGCGTGTTTTCATACCAATGCTCGCCATACATTTTGGCAAGAGGAAAACGGGTAAGGTCTTTGAAATAAGAATAAGACCTTACCTCTACTAATTGTATTTTAACTTTAGGGCCGCCTTTTGGCTTTAATGTGAAAAACGTTCCTGCTTTAAATTCTCCATGTAGTTCGGAAAAATCAACAGAGGTGTCCCACCTTTTCCAATTGTTTACATCCGTCATCAGCTCCCAGATTTGCTTTGCGGTTATTTCTTTCGTGATTGTTGAAAATGTTTTTGTGATCATAAGATTATTTTATTCCAATATATATTTCAATCTCTCCAGAAGGATAGTATAGTTCGTAATCAGACACATACTTTTTTTCTAAATCGGTTGTTTTCCAGATTTCCTGCCATTTCTCGCCGACTTTTTCTGGATGTCCCTTTTCTACTTCAAATACAGCCCTCTTCGATGGATTCACGATAGTAGATACAAAATTTTCTGGTAGTGTTTGAATTTCAGTTACTTCTGCGCCAATGATGAGAGAATACATACCCTCATTGTTTTTCCCTTCATTTTCAAAGTTTGTATATACGGCAAAAACCGTATCTGAAACCTTGTTTGATATCTGTTGCAAAATGCCCTCTTGATAAAACTTCTGCCAAAATGGAGGGATGGTTTGCATTGCCTCTACATTAGAAGTTCTTAACTTTATGCCAACGATCTTAATATCGTTTTCTTGTGTAATTTTTTTCATACGTTCATTATTTGAATGATCGGACTGTTTTAATGATTCCATCTTTATACGGGGTAACTTGAAACTTGAAAGCATGTTCAAATTTACTGCTATCGAAAAGGTAGTCTGACTCGTTTTGATACAACATTTCCATATTCTCTCTGACTATCCCAATAAAGAATCCCGCCATACGCAACATTCCTTTGGACAAAAGGGTATGCTGTGATTTAACCCTAAAAGCTTCCGTTGCAAATTTTATAATTTCTTTCCCTGTTAGGGCGTTCTTGTCTGTTGGTAAATGCCAAACCTGATTGTAAGCACTTTCCGTATTACCAAGCAACGCCATTGCACGAACAGCATCTGGAACATAAGTGAAAGTATGTTTTACTTCATCGTTCACCATCCATTGTGGCTTCTTCCCTTTTTTCAAATTTCCAAAAACCATGACCGACAAAACACTTGTCGGAGTGTTGGGTCCATAAAAATCAGCTGAACGCGCAATAAGTGCCTTAAGTTTTCCGTTACGCACTTCCCGCAAAAGCATTTCTGCCACACGGGCTCTCACTTCCCCTTTTTTGCTTGAGGGTTTAATGGGTGTCTCTTCGGTCATCCAGCCAGACACTTTCCCATACATGTAAACATTATCAAAAAAAACCAACTTTGCATTGTGTTTTTTGCAAGCTGTTATTACATTCTGCATAACGATCGGCCAATCTCTTTCCCACACCTTAGTGCTATAAGGTATCCCTACCGTCAGGTATACTACTTCAGAACCCTCGACTGCACGGATAGTTTCTTCAAGATTTGTTAAGTCGGCTTGAAAGAGTTCGTCATTTTGATTTACCTTTTTAGGATTTCTCCCAACCAAACGTATGTTCTTGGTGTATGTTGTAAGTGCTTTTGCAAGCTCTGTCCCCACCGTTCCTACTCCGAGTATTGTTTGCATAATTATGTTTTAATATTTAGATTTTAATTATTAAATTAATTTTTTTACTATCTTTCAATAGGTTGAATACTTTTGCTAATGTTGCGTCATTGACCAGTGGGTTTGAACAATCCGCCACTTGTCATTCACCTTCTGATAAACTTCCGTACAATTCCAACGCATTGTTCCGTCTTTGCCGTGCGAGACATAATTATAGGTGAGCACCGCGGCGTCTCCACAGAGTTGCACTTTCGGATTGATAAATTCGTCACGGTCAATCTGAAATTTGCCACGCAAGGATTCGTAATAACTTGTTAGGGTTTCAAGGCCATCTATGCGACGTCCCTGAAAAGGATCGAAATAAACAACATCGGGAGCGGATATTTCCAAAAATCCAGACGGGTCTCCTTTGTTCCATCGATTCAAAGCCGCTCGCTCCGTAGCAATGATTATTTTTGCTGTTTCTTCTTGTGTATTCATCTATGTTAAACCTCGTGTTTTAATAAATTTTCCTTTACTCAAGTGTAAAGGCAATTACGACATTCATCTATCCGTGATCTAAGTCACATTATTGCGTTCGTATTAAAGGCATAGCACCAATCATAAAGCAGGCTTACTCCGAAGAGCATTGGCCTATGAAATTAGCGGTGTCGCCTCATGATGCCTTACATTTCCTTTGAGGAACATAATTTCTGTTATTCATAAGCATTGCATAAATGATAGTCAACAGCTTTCTTGCCGTAGCAATAATTGCAACCTTATGATTCTTTCGTTTTTTAGTATGTGGAAAGCTCCGTCGATAAATAATTAGTTCTCGTTAATAAAAATCTATATTCTGCAGTATAGAAATATTTATATAATATTAGTATATACTATTATATACTAAGATGAGGCTTTTCCAATTCAAAAAAGAGGTTTTTAGTTTTCAAACAGAAGTAAAATTCTTTTTTGTTGTTGCCTTATTGTATCTATGTTTGTTGATGTCCACTTTTCTGGACTTATTCCATGTTTGATTGCAGCATTCTCTGCAGGCAAACCGAATGCATCATAACCCATAGGGTAAAGAACATTAAATCCCTGCATCCTCTTATATCTTGCAAGAGCATCACCTATAGAATAATTTCTTAAATGGCCCATATGGAGACGGTTACTGGGATAGGGAAACATTTCAAGAGCAAAGTATTTTTTTTTATTGGAATCTTTCTTAGTTTCAAAGATTTTTGATTTTTCCCATTTATCCTGCCATTTTCTGGCTATCTTATTAAAATCGACTTCCATTATGGATATGGAGATGTCTCTCTTTTAAATTCTTTATTATAAAATGATATACTCCCAAAATAAATCCAGCTAAAGCTGGGGGTTTCTCACGCAAACCATTTTACTTAAACTTTTCCCTCTTGCATAGGTCACTACGCTAAAAGTTTAATGTATGGTTCGCTAAACGAGAACCCCTTAAGAGGAAGCCTAAAAATAAAGTCTTAAATTTTTGATAATGTATAATTCCAT
>CAZIEE010000008.1:0-21194 GCA_964538135.1 uncultured Methanosarcinales archaeon | reverse complement strand
GGATTGAATCCCTATAAAGAATTAAGAGCTATTCTCTAGAGCTTAATACATACGGTTTACATACAGTGTTGTTCAATACAGAGAGTTTACACACTGTTTGCCAAGTACAAAGAAGAAGGCACTTTAGCCTATAAGCCAAAACTTACAGGACGGACTTCTCAGAAGATAAACTTACATTTTGTTGAGAAAGTAGTTTCTTTAAGAAAAGACACGGACTACGGAAGCCAAAAACTACATTTTGTTCTTAAGAAAAGTGGATTTAGCGTCTCTCAAAGGCAAATTCAAAAAATCCTTGATGAGGTTTGTCCTGTAATTGTTTTGAGTGATAAAGGAACACAGTTCTACAACAGCAAGATGGAAAAGTGGTTTGATACCATGAAGAAAAGAAGAAAAAAGCATCCAGAAGAAACTTTACAGGAGTTTGTTATCTGCATTTATTGCATCTGAATCCGGTCTTAACAATATCTGAAGAATTTTTGAGAAAATATATTTTGTTGACATAATAACCACTTCTAAAGATTTAGAGATGAACTTCTATATAAACATGCCGAAGATTAAATAGAGTCAGTTTACAGAAAGTTTTTTATTCTAAGAAAGAAAAATTAGAATAAGTATTATTAAAATTTATTGTTTATTGTTAAACTAAACACTAATGGGTCTACTGTCTACTCTTATAGGAAGAGGAAAAAAGGGTGAGCTCAGTTCAGATTGGAGCATATCACTTAATACTGGTATAACCTCACAATCAACATCTGGCTACCTTGATGAAGAGGCAATTGTAGTAGGTTGTGGCAATGGAAAGGTCTATGCCATAGATTCTTTAGGCAAAATAAAGTGGGATTTTTCTATTAATCAAAAAATGACTAAAGAAGAGGAGTTTTTTATAGACGAGGATTCAATTAAGATAAAGTCCACTCCAATTATTGCGGATATAAACAAAGACAATAAAGGGGAGGTTATCTTTGGTTCAGGTAATGGGACACTCTATGTTTTGGACCATAAAGGTAAACTTTTATGGAGTTTTGATGCAAAGGGTTCAATATATGGCTCGGCTTGTGTGGCTGATATAAATAATGATAAAAAATCAGAGATACTTTTTGGCTCAAGTGCCAACGATTTTTATGCAATTACAAATTCAGGAAAGAAATTATGGCAGTTTGATGCCAGTTCAGGTATTGAATCGCAACCTATTGTTACCAATGTTAGTGCCAAATCCAATAAAAAACAGATTATATTTGGAACAAATGATGGTATGCTCTATTCAATAGATGAAAAAGGTAAAAAAGTATGGGAATTCAAAACAGGGGATAAAATAACTGCTCAGCCTTCAATTGGGAATCTTTGTAATAATATGGAATCATTTATAGTTTTAGGTTCTCAAGACAATAAAATTTATACCCTTACAATGAAGGGAATTTTATACTGGTCTTATGAAACAAATGGTAAGATTTTCTCAAAAGCTACCTTGGCTGATATAAATAATGATAAAAAAATGGAGATAATTTTTGGTTCTTGTGATGATAAATTATATGTGTTGTCAGATTCAGGAAAAAAATTATGGGATTATGAAACTAATTTTTGGGTTGTTGCCTCTCCAATTGTTGGAGATTTTAATGAAGACAAAAAACTTGAGATTTCTATTGGCTCATACGATAATTTTGTTTATATACTTGAATCAGAAGGAGATTATACTCTTGAATACATTCCAGGTATATCTTCGATAACCCACCAATCAGGGCATTATACAGACTTGGCAACATCTGAACCAGGTTATTACAATGGTAAAGTACTTTCAAAATATAGAGTGGATGGCATGGTTGTAAGTCAAAATTTTTTGGAAAAAAGTAATAGCCTTATCGTAGCATCGGATACAGGAAAAGTATATAAACTTGGGTACAAAAATATCAAAGAAAAAAGCATCAAATAAATCTATTAATTAAGGAATTAAAGAATTAAGGAATTAAGGAGAGGTTAGAAAAATGGAGCAAGATATACCAAAAAACAAAAAGGATATAAAAAGGATTAAGACTTATATAAACGGTCTTGATGAAAATATGGAAGGAGGCATACCTGAGGGCCACCTGGTACTTATAAGTGGCACACCAGGAACAATGAAGTCTTCTGTGGTATTTAATATTCTTTATAACGAAGCATTAAGAGGACAAACTTCTGTTTATATCACTTTAGAACAGTCCTATAACTCATTCTTAAAACATATGATTAACCTGGATTTCGACTTATCAAAAATCAATATAGTTACACTATCAGATATATCAGCATTGGATAATGCTATTAAAAATATAAAGAGTAAAAAAGGCTCTATTTTGATAGCAGATCTTGGTTCCATAAGAAAAAGAGTCAGTGGTGCAAAATTTTCTTCAAGTAAAGACTGGTTTAATGCAATAAAAAATCTGACTAAACGACTTAAAGAGTCAACAGAATGCAAGATATTTGCTCTGGATAGCCTATCTGCATTGTATGTGCTTTCAAAATTTGAAGATCCCAGAGCTGATTTATTCTTTATCTTTGAATTTTTTAGAGATTTGGGACTAATATCTTTTTTAATTACAGAGATACCCCTTAACAAGGAGATGTTCACAGAATATGGATTAGAAGAATATCTAGCAGATGGGATAATTCATCTAATGCTAACAGAAAGATATAGAAAGGTTACAAGGGAAATCTCTGTTGTAAAAATGAGGGCAACTAACTGTAATAATGATATTTTTACTTTGGAATACAAGAACAATAAATTTTTGGCATTATTTGGTGGAAAGGTTCCAATTATTTAGGGGTATATTTAGGGGTAGGATCACATAAATAAAAAAGAGGATGGGAGAGATTAAACAAAGTAATATAGATAGATGTGTAAACAGTATAGAAGATTTAAAAAAAGAAATTTCAAAAGTAATAGTTGGCCAAGAGGAGGTTATCAATGGTTTGATTAGGGCATTGCTTTGCAATGGTCATGTTTTACTGGAAGGGATTCCTGGAATTGCAAAAACTACAATAATAAGGGCATTGTCAAGTTCAACAAACTGCAAATTTAAGAGGGTGCAATTTACTCCTGATCTTTTGCCAACTGATATACTGGGAATTACTTCTTATGAAGCAGACAAGGGTTTTTTTGTTATAAAAGGACCAATATTCGCTAACTTTATTATTGCAGATGAAATAAACAGGTCTCCTCCAAAGGTACAATCAGCTTTACTTGAGGCAATGCAGGAAAAACAGGTTACAATTGGTCATGAAACATTCCCTCTTGATGAGCCTTTTTTTGTATTTGCAACCCAAAACCCAATAGAAACTCTAGGTACATATAATTTGCCAGAAGCACAGATTGACAGATTTCTATTTAAGCTTGTAATGAAATACCCATCAAAAGAAGAAGAGAAAAAAATAATCGAACAGAATATAACTACAAAAAATTTTGAGGATTACAAAATAAAATCTGTTTTATCCCCTAAAGATATTATTGAAATGCAGAATATGACTAAACTGATTGGACATACTGATCGAATTAAAGAGTATATAGTTGATATTGTAGATTCAACAAGAAAACCTGATAAATATGGAATTAAAACAGGGAAGTATATTGAGTTAGGTTCTTCACCAAGAGCTTCTATAGCTTTATTTATAGCAGCTAAGGCTGATGCATTGTTAAATAAAAACTCTCATATAAAACCCAGGCATGTAAAAAATATTGCTTTTGATGTATTAAGGCATAGGCTGATCCTTAATTATTCTGGACAGGTTGAAGGCATAAAGGTTGAAGATATAATATCAGAAATTCTTTCTAAGGTACCTATACCATGAAAAAAGAGGTAAAGTTAGATTTAAGGGAAAGTATTAAAAGATTAAATCTTACAACAAACAAAATAGTCAATACTAAAATAGTTGGAGGGTATAAGAGTGTATTCAGAGGAAGGGGTTTAGAGTTCAATGACTACAGGCATTACACTCCTGATGATGATGCTTCTTTTATAGATTGGAGAGCTTCTGTTAGAAGCAAGGAACTCCTTATTAAAGAATTTACAGAAGAAAGAAATCTGAGTGTTTTCTTTCTTATTGATGTTAGCTCCAGTATGGTATATAGTTCTACAGATAGATTAAAGATAGAATATTCAGCTGAAATAATATCCACTTTAGCTTACACCATAATTCACTCCGGAGACAGTATTGGTTTTGCTATTTTTAAGGAAGGTGTGTCTTTTTTTGAACCGCCAAGAACAGGATTCAAACAATTCTATAATCTTAACAAAACATTAGTAAATCCAAATATTTACGGTGGCAGATACGACATTGTCAGGGCATTGGAATTTACCATGGCATTCTTAAAGGAATTCTCAATAGTGATTATAGTATCTGACTTCATTGGGTTAAAAGGGGACTGGCAACACTGGCTAAAAGCAGTAGGGAAAAAACATGATTTAATAGGGATTATGGTACGTGATCCAAGGGATAGGGAACTACCAAACTATAAGGGTAATGTTGTATTTAATGATTTATTCTCAGATAAACAAATAATGGTCAATGTTGAATCTATAAAAGAGAAGTATAAATCATACGTAGAATCAACAGAAAGGGACATAAGCAGTGCTTTTTTAGAATCTAATTCTGAGCTTATCAGTCTTAGTACAGATCAACCATTTGTTAAACCACTAATGGATTTTTTTCTAAGAAGGGCAAAAATTAAAAGGGTTGGGTAATTAAAATAAAAATAAAATAAAATAAAAAGAGAATTAAAGAAAGGGAAATGGTAGAGGCAAGTTTTACAAACCCAGATTATCTTTGGGTGTTATTGTTAATACCTTTTGTAATTATAATACATTTTTTGACATTAAAACAGAGTAAATCAAATATCTTAAAATTTTCAAACTTTGAGGCAATAGAAAGAGTTACTGGAGGAAGCGTTCTTGGAACTCCTTATCGGGGGATGTTAAAGAACAAGAACATAGGTATTTTAATTTTGAGGGCATTGACTTATTCTCTTTTAGTATTATCAGTAGCAGGAACTAATATTTTTTATAAAGGAGAAGTAAGTGTTTTTGATTATGTTTTAGCAATTGATGCATCTTCATCTATGCTTGCAGAGGATTTCTTTCCAAATAGATTTGAAGCTGCAAAAATTAATATTGGCAAATTTGTTGATATTTTGCATCCAAAAACAAAAATTAGTATTGTAACATTTTCAACTAGTTCAATTGTTGATCTTAAAAATAGTCAGGACATACAAGAAACCAAGGACTTGATATCCAGTCTGGATCTACATCAAAGTGGAGGTACTGCAATTGGAGATGCTATTGTAACATCAGTAAACCTTTTTGAGTCCAACAAATCAAAAGCAATTGTTTTAATAACTGATGGTCAGAATAATGTGGGTATTGATACTGAAACCGCAATTGAATATGCTAACAAGAATGGAGTTGTGATACATACAATAGGTATGGCTACAAAAGAAGGGGGTAAGTTACCTGGTTTAGAGGTAGTTTCAAGAATTGATCAAGAACTCTTGAAAAGGATATCAGAAAAAACAGAAGGCAGGTTTTTTGTTGTAGAAAACACAGAAAGTTTATTGGACGCATTCAATAAGATAGCATCTCGAACTGAAAAAGTGGTATCTAAGGATATCTCATGGATTTTATTGATTGGGGCTATTACATTATTAGGACTAGAATGGACTTTAATCAATACCATTTATAAGACAATCCCTTAAATGTATGTGTATAGAATCATAAGGTCAAATTAGAATGAAAACATCAGAATCAGATAAACAAAAGTTACTATCCCTATTGGAGATTTATAAGAAACAATTAGAGCAAGAGTTAGGGGTTAAGGTTGAAAAAAAAACTCCAGTAACAAGGGAATATCAACAATTTAAGTTTGAATTTCTTCCTAAACATATGAGTTTTTATGAAAAGCTATGCAATCTAAGCGAAAAACTGCTTAAACTAAAAACAGATACAAAAAAGTCAGAAGCCTTACAAGAATCTATTAGTATAGCCCATCTTGATATTACCCCCTCAGGAGTATTATCATTTTCAATTTTAATTCCTTTGCTTGGAGCTGTTTTTGGCTCACTGCTATCTTTCTTAATTTTCCAATCAAACTTTTTTATTTTTTTGTTTATAGTTGGTTCCCTTTTATTAATAAGGCCACTTGGAAAAATGCCAGAGTTTATTGCAAATAACTGGCGTCTAAAAGCAAGTAACCAGATGGTGCTTTGTATATTTTATGTGGTTACTTATATGAGGCATACATCTAATTTGGAAAAAGCCATAGAGTTTGCAGCTGAGCATCTTGCGCCGCCTTTATCATTAGACCTTAAAAAAGTGCTTTGGGATGTTGAAACTGAAAAATACTCTTCTATAAAAGAATCACTCGATATATACCTTGAAACATGGAAGAAATGGAATCTTGAGTTTATTGAGGCATTCCATTTAATTGAGGGCTCATTATATGAAAGCGGTGAATCAAGAAGGTTAAATGCACTTGACAAAAGTTTGGATATCATTCTTGATGAAACATATGAAAAAATGTTGCACTATGCCCATAATCTTCAAAATCCAATAACCATGCTGCATATGCTTGGCATAATAATGCCAATATTAGGACTAGTTATCCTGCCAATGGTGGTTAGCTTTATGGAAAATGTCAGATGGTATCATCTTTCAGTTATTTATAACGTGATATTAAGCGTTGTTGTTTATTATATCGGAAAGAGTATACTCTCAAAAAGGCCAAGCGGTTATGGAGATTCAGACATATCTGAAGAAAATCCTGAGCTAAAAAAATACAAGAACATTCTGATAAAGATAGGTAAACAAGAGATCCAGATTACACCTTTAATAATATGCATTTTTTTTGCTTTGGTTTTGTTTTTTATAGGATTAACACCTTTAATAGCCCATTCAATTGGTATAAATGATTTTGGTTTTGGAAGCGAGGATTTAACAACATCTTGCAAACAAAAATTTTGTTTTTTAGAGTATAGGACAAATAAATTAGGAGAAGAAATTGGCCCTTATGGATTAGGAGCAAGTATTGCAAGCTTGTTTATACCATTAAGCCTTGGTCTTTCACTAGGTTTGTATTTTAAATTAAAATCAAAGAATGTCATCAAGATAAGAGAAAAAGCTAAGGAGCTTGAGCTGGAATTTGCTGGTGCATTATTTCAACTGGGTAACAAATTAGGAGATAATATGCCTGTAGAAATTGCAGTTGGAAAAGTAGCTGATGTTGCAGAGGGCACTATATCAGGTAGCTTTTTTAAGTTAGTCAGTCTGAATATAACAAGGCTTGGTATGAGTATTGAAAAGGCAATATTTGATCCTTTGCATGGAGCACTTGTTTCTTTTCCAAGTAATCTTATAGAAAGCTCAATGAAAGTGTTAACCCAGGCTATTAAGAAAGGGCCTTTGATTGCTGCACAGGCATTAACAAATGTTGCCAGATATATAAAAGAGATTCATAAAGTAAATGAGAGACTTAAAGATTTGATGGCTGATGTTATATCTTCAATGAAGTCCCAAATTAAATTTTTAACTCCTGCTATAGCTGGAGTGGTTATAGGGATTACATCAATGATAACCTCTATTTTAGGAAAACTAAGTTCTCAGCTTGAACAAGTTACAGCTAGTTCCGGACAACCTGCCCCTGCAGGGATATTAGGATTATTTGGGAATGGAATTCCAACATATCACTTTCAAATCATTGTTGGCATTTATGTTGTACAAATTACCTATACCTTAACGGTTATTTCAAGTGGTATTGAAAACGGCTCAGATAAATTAGGAGAAAACTACCAGCTCGGGAATAATCTGATTAGGAGCACAATTCTCTATTGTTTAATAGCTGGAGGTGTGATGATAGCATTCAATTCAATTGCTGGAACGATATTGACTGCTACAGGTGGTGTTTGATTATGGCGAAACCTTTAAATACTTAGGAGGAGTAATATCAAAGAGGTTAGGAGCTTTTTATCGACGAGAAATTTTATTTTTTATTACTCATAAAATTCGAATAAATTAGTCATAAAACTAAAATAAAAAATGGAACAAGTCCAAGAGAACAATGTAACTGAGATAAAAGAAGGCTCTAATTATGACGCTAAAGATATCCAGGTACTAGGTGATCTTAGTGCAGTTAGGAAAAGACCTGGAATGTATATTGGTACAACTGATTCCAGGGGGTTACATCACTTAGTTTATGAAGCTGTTGACAACTCTATTGATGAAGCACTTGCAGGATTTTGTGATAAGGTGGCTATTACCTTACATAAAGATGGATCTGTCACAGTAAACGATAATGGCAGGGGAATTCCTGTTGACTTACACCCGAAATTGAACAGACCAGCTGTGGAAGTTGTGATGACCAAACTACATGCAGGTGGCAAATTTGAAAAAAATGTGTATAAGGTTAGTGGAGGGTTACATGGAGTTGGGATCTCTGTTACAAATGCACTTTCAAAACAACTAATTGTTGAGGTAAAGAGAAACGGAAAAAAATACCATCAGGAATACCAATTTGGGAAACCCATCACAGAATTAAAAGTGATTGGAGAGGTAGATCCAAAGGATACTGGAACAATAATTAGATTTCTTCCTGACGACTCTATCTTCTCAACAACAGATTTCAACTTTGATCTTTTATCAAGCAGATTGAGGGAGCTTGCATTCCTAAACAAAGGTATAGCAATAAGTATGACAGATGAAAGAACTGATAAGAGAAATGAATTCAAATATGATGGTGGCATTGTTTCTTTTACTGAGTATCTGAATAATAATAAGACTACTCTACATAAAGTAGCCTATTTCAATAGAGCAAAGAATGGAGTACAGTTTGAGTATGCATTGCAATATAATGATACTTTCCAGGAGAATGTTTTTTCTTTTGCAAATACTATTAACACATATGAAGGAGGAAGTCATCTAATTGGTTTTAAGACTGCTTTAACAAGGGTTTTTAATAATTATATGGAGAAAAATAAGGTGAAGGGGATTAAGCTTACAAGTGAAGATATCCGAGAGGGGCTAACTGCAGTTATCTCAATAAAAATGCCTGAGCCTCAATTTGAGGGACAAACAAAAACAAAGTTAGGTAACTCTGAGATAAAGGGATTGGTCGATAGTATGGTATATGATACATTAAGTGATTACCTGGAAGAAAACCCTTCTATTGCTAAATCTATTGTGTATAAGTGTATTAATGCAGCAGAGGCAAGAGAGGCTTCTCAAAAAGCTCGTGAGTTAGCACGTAGAAAAAGTGCCTTTAACCATGGATCTTTGCCTGGGAAACTAGCAGATTGCTCTGAAAGGGAACCTGAAAAATGTGAATTATTTATCGTTGAAGGTGATTCTGCTGGTGGCTCAGCAAAGCAGGCAAGAAACCGTGAGTTTCAAGCTATATTGCCATTAAGGGGTAAAATCTTAAATGTGGAAAAAGCCAGACCTAACAAAATTTTTGAAAATAATGAGATAATTTCAATGATAACTGCAATAGGTACAGGTATAGGGGAGGAATTTGACATAAAAAAAGCCAGGTATCATAAATTGGTGATAATGAGTGTTGATGGAGAAGAGGCAACGTTTATCCAAACACCGAGTAATAAAACAAAATTTGTAAAAATTGGAGAATTCATAGACAAAATTATAGAAAAGAAAGCGAATCCTCTAAGATACAAGGTTTTATGTTTCAATCTTAAAACGAGACAAACTCAATTTAAGAGGATAAAAGCTGTGATAAGGCATCCTATTGAAGAAAGGCTATACGAGATAAGAACTTTCTATGGAAGGAATGTGAAGGTTACATCTTCACATAGTGTATTTGTTTATGAGAATAAAGAAATTAAATTGAAAAAAGGATGTGATGTAAAGAAGGGGGATAAAATTGTTGCACCAGCAAACCTTCCTTTATATGAATATGAAAATCAAAAACAAATAGACCTTCTTTCTGTGATTATAGAGAATAAAGAAAAAATTTATGGTTATATTTACATTCATGGAAAAACAATTGAGGAACTTATCAAAAATAAAATACGGGAACATCATAAAAATAACAATGAACTTAAAAAATTAGGTATAAAACAATCATGCACTTATTATGACTGGGAGAAAGGAAGATATAAGCCATCTCTTCAAAATTTTGAGAATTATATAAAAATTCTAAATATAAATGAGGGTTATGCACTTTCACAAATTCAAATTGTAGACTCAAGATTAGATGAAATATGGAATAAGCAATATAAGAACTCAAAAAGGAACAAGGTAAAGCCTTATATTAGTGTATCTAAACTTCAAAAAGAAGACTTAAAGTATATAGAAGACGATATAAAAATATGTCCTACCCACTATAAAAATAATGGAATTAATAGATTTATTAAAGTTGATGAGAATTTAGTAAAATTAATAGGATTCTGGCTGGCTGAAGGTTCTTGTTCTCAAAGAAATGGGGTAAGGCTATCTATTGGGAATAGTGATATCAATTTAATAGACGAGTTAAAAAATTGTTGTTTCAATATATTTGGATTAATGCCTAAATTATCATTTTCAAAAAGGAATTGCCATGAATTAAAACTGGTGAATAGAGTCGCTAGTGTATTTTGGCAAAGCATTTTCGGATTTTCTGAACATTCTTCTTCCAGTAAGAAAATTCCAGATATTATATTTAATGTAAGCAAAGAAATGCAGATTGAATTTTTAAGAATGTATTTCTTAGGAGATGGGACTATTGGAAAAAATGGAATCTCTTTTACAACAACATCAAAAGACATGGCAAATCAATTAATGTATCTACTTTTATCCCACAATGTTATAGCAGGCATTTCTGTAAGAAAACCATCACAAAATAAATTTATCACTTCAAAAAATATGGTTTACACGATAAACATAACTTCAAAAAAAGATTTGTTCTATCTAAGAGAAGTATGGAACGACCATAGAAATTCATATTATTTAAACAAAAAATTAAGTAGCAAATTTCCTTCAGTTAACAAAAAATTTGAAATAATTTCTGATGATCTAATTGTACTTGAAGTTAAAGACGTAAAGGAAACCAATCCAAGTAATGGATTGGTCTATGATTTTTCCGTAGATGAAGATGAGAATTTTATAGCAGGATTCGGTGGCTTGTGCTGCCATAATACAGATGCAGACGTTGATGGATCTCACATCAGAACTTTGTTATTGACCTTCTTGTACAGGTACATGCAATCATTGATTGAATCCGGGTATATATATATTGCCCAACCTCCACTCTATAAAGTAACAAAAGGTAAGCTCATAAAATATGTGTATAATGATAATGATTTGGATATTTTGTTAAAAGAAATCGGGAGAGAGGATGTAGACATACAAAGGTATAAGGGTCTTGGAGAAATGAATCCTCAACAACTTTGGGAAACCACAATGAACCCCAATAACAGAACTATGTTACAAGTCACACTTCAGGATGCTGTAGAAGCTAGTAGGATGTTTACATTGCTGATGGGAGATGAAGTTGAACCACGAAGGCTTTTTATCGAAACCCATGCAAGGGAAGTTGTTAATCTGGATGTTTGAGTAATTGAAACATCAAATCCCAAAAACTTCAGTTGGTTACAAATCATTTTTTACATTTTTTAAATGGTTTTATGATTGTAAAAAGATTTTCTTTTATAGACTTATCACTTGTCCATAAAATCTTCCATTTTATCTCCAAAATCCTCTAATAAAATTTGTAATTCCAAGTTTTCCACCTCCTCTCTTTTTTTGTTTGTCATAGTAAACTCAATAGGCATCATTATTGAGCTTCAATATTGAATAGCAAAGATGTTAAACTATTTAAACTTTTTGTTTTTGTAGTGCAATATTGAGCTACAATAAGGAAAGATTTAAATACGGAAATAATCTTATTGGTCAAATTAATGATGGGGGTGGCATTCTAAATGGAGGTAGAGGGTGATTTAATAAAAATAGAAGAGGAGATAATTGAGCTTCTAAAAAAAAATCCAGATGGTGCATCAACCAGCTATATAGCTGATGCAACAAGCCATACAAGATCAACCTCTGCAAAGTATTTGGAATTGATGAAGCTTAAAAATAAGGTAGATTATAGAACAATAGGCAAGGCAAAACTTTGGGTTTTAACAGAAAAAAGAAAGAAAATTCTTATTGCAGAAGATGAAGAGCATGTAAGAAGATTAATCAAGATAGTTTTAGAACAGGAAGATTATGATTTTATTGAGGCAAAAGATGGCAAAGATGCATTAGAAAAGGTAAGTGAAGAAATGCCAGATTTGATAATTCTTGATTTAATGATGCCAAAGATTGATGGGATAGAAGTTTGCAGGCAATTAAAGAAAAATGCATTAACAAGAAAGGTTCCTGTGATAATGCTAACTGCCAAAAGGGAGATTGAAGACAGGATTGTAGGGATAAAAGCAGGTGCTGATGATTACCTTCCAAAGCCGTTTGATACAAGAGAACTTAGAGTGAGGGTCAAAAATTTTTTAGATAAGAAAAAAAGCGATAGAAACCAAATTACAAATCTGCCTACATATTATCATGTTTTAGAAAGGCTAAAAGGTTTGGATAAGTCCGTCCAGGTTTATTTATTGTCTTTTAAAAATCTGGACATCTATAAGAAGGAATATGGACTATCAAAATTAAATGAATTCTTAAGATTGACTGCTCAGATAATAACATACCACTTAGAGAAATACAGTAGAAATAATTTTGCAGGCCATGATAATGATAATAATTTTATTGTTTTTATTGATGATGAATCCAAAAACACATTAAAAGATATCCAAAAAGAATTTGAATCTACAAAACCATTTTTTTATGACTTAGACTATGGCAAGAAAGTAAGGGGAAAATTGATACAGTTGGAAATAAAAAAATATGAGGACAAAGAACCGCTCTAAAGAAAAAGATTTAAGAGTTCTTTTTGAGGTAGGTCAATTAATAAATTCCACACTTAATGTAGATAAGATATTGAAGCTGGTTGTTAATACAGTAGTAAAACAGTTGAAGTATTCTGTCTGTAACATATTACTTAAGGAAGGAGATTTTCTTGTTCAGAAAGCAACTCATGGGATGTATGGTAAAAATATAAAGATTAAGATTGGAAAAGAGGGAATTGCTGGTTATGTTGCTAAATCAAAGAAATCTGAGATTATATCTGATGTGAGTAAAGATAAACGTTACCTTAATTTTGTAAAAGGGCACAGGTGCTATTCAGAGCTTGCTGTTCCAATAATAATGGAAAACAATCTTATCGGAGTTTTTAACATAGAAGATAGGGAAAAAAATGCTTTTGATAATGAAGATTTAAAAATTATAACTGCATTAGCCGATCAGGTAGCAATAGCTATAAGAAACACCAGATTGCTTGAAAGTCTTAGTGATTCAAATGAAACTATTTCATTACTTTATAAAACAAGTAATATAATAAACTCAATTTTGGTTTTAGATACAATTTTTCAGAACATAGTGGATGTTATTATCAAGAAATTAAATTATGACGACTTAGGTATACTATTGATAGAGAACAATTATCTTATTCTAAAAAAAGGGTATATCCGCAAAAAGTCTGATTATTTGAAAGGTCCATTAAGGGTTGGAAAGGGTATAACAGGTTATGTTGCTAAAACAGGCAAACCACTTATAGTTAATGATGTTACAAAAGATAGCAGGTACATTGCTGTAAGAAAAAATATGAAATCAGAATTATGTGTTCCAATTAAAATAGATAATAAGATTATTGGGGTTTTCAACATAGAATCAAAAAAATTTAATGTATTTAGTAAAAATGATCTCTTTTTGATATCTGCATTGGCAGACCAAACTGCAATTGCAATAAAGAATGTGAGGTACTATGAAAGAATAAAAAATTTTAACTATGAATTAAAAAGGAAGGTTAATCTGTCTACAAAACAACTAAAGGAAGCAAACCTAAATCTGCAAAAATTAAATCTATTAAAATCTGATTTTGTATCAATTGTGTCCCATGAGCTTAGGACACCACTAACAAGCATACAGGGTTATGTATCTTTATTATATGATGGAGAGGTGGGAGATATAAATGAACAACAAAAAGAGTTCCTGGGAATTATAAAAGAGGAAAGTAAAAGATTAACCAGACTGATAAATGACTTGCTGGATATATCAAAAATTGAGGCTGGGAAGATGGATGTAGAATTTAATGACTTCAATATTTTAGATTTTATGAATGATTATAAGAAGGAGGTGGAGGTTATTGCTTCTCCTAAAAATATTAACATAGAGATGATAGTGCCAGAGAGTTTACCAATAATAAAAGCTAATGCTGATAAAATAAAACAGATATTCCATAATTTAGTGAGTAATGCAATAAAGTTTTCTTTTAAAAACACAACTTTAACAATCTTGATTAAAGAACTTGCTAACCACATACAAATTGATATCTTAGATCAGGGGGTAGGGATAGCAGAAAATGACTTAGTAGGTATATTTGACAAATTTTACCAGGTGGATAGCAAAATGACTCGAGAGAATATTGGGTTAGGTCTAGGACTTGTTATTGCTAAAAATCTTGTAGAGTTACATGGTGGTAAGATATGGGCAAAATCAGAAGTAGGAAAGGGGAGCACATTCAGTTTTACACTTAGAAAGATTTTTAAGATTTAAGTGTATTTCAGTCAATTAGATCACCTCATTTTTATTGACGACAGAATTTATTTTATATGGTTCAAACAACTGAAGTAATGAAAAGTTTTATATAGTGTTTAAGATTCCCTTAAAACAATTAAAAAATATAATAAAATACATACAAAAACTAATTTTGGAGGGGGGTTTTAAATGACAAATCAAGTACAACCTATATTTATATTACCAGAAGGCACTCAAAGGAGTGTTGGAAGGGATGCACAAAGAAATAATATTATGGCTGCTAAGCTAGTTGCAGAAACTGTTAGAACTACCCTTGGTCCAAAGGGTATGGATAAGATGATTGTTGATTCTATGGGTGATATAACTATTACAAATGATGGAGTTACAATTCTGGAAGAAATGAAAATAGAACATCCATCTGCAAAAATGTTAGTTGAAGTAGCTAAAACTCAGGAAGATGAGGTAGGAGATGGCACAACTACAGCTGTAGTAATTGCAGGAGAGTTATTAAAAAAAGCTGAAACATTACTTGATCAAGAAATACATCCTGCTGTTATAGCAAGAGGGTACAGGTTGGCATCTAATAAGGCCTTAGAACTCCTTGATGAAATGGCAGAGAAGATAACACCTAAAGATGATACCATTCTAAAGCAGATTTCAATGACAGCAATGACTGGGAAAGGTGCAGAGTACGCAAAAGAAAAATTGAGTGATTTGGCAGTTAAAGCTGTAAAATTAGTTGCTGAAGAAGATAATTCTGTTGATTTAGACAATATAAAAATTGAGAAAAGATCTGGAGGCTCTGTTGATGATTCTGAATTAATAAGAGGGATAGTTATAGATAAAGAAAAAGTCCATACAAGTATGCCAAGAATTGTAAAAAATGCAAAGATTGCATTAATTAACAAAGAGATTGAAATAAAGAAAACAGAGATAGAGGCTAAAATTGAAATAACCTCTCCAGATCAATTACAAGCATTCTTGGATCAAGAAGAAAAAATGCTTAAAAATATGGTAGAGCAAGTTGTAACCAGTGGAGCAAATGTTTTGATTTGCCAGAAGGGAATTGATGATGTTGCACAACATTTTTTAGCTAAAAAGGGAATCTACGCTGTAAGGCGTGTTAGTGATTCTGACATGAAAAAAATATCAAAAGCAACAAGTGGAAATGTTGTGAGTAATTTACATGATTTAAGCAAAGAAGATTTAGGTTATGCTGGAGTTGTTGAAGAAAAAAAGATTGGTGATGAACAATACACTTATATTATGGAGTGCAGGAACCCAAAAGCTGTTACAATACTGGCTAGAGGGGGTACTGAGCACGTAACAAATGAGATAGAAAGAGCAATTAGTGATGCAGTAGGTGATGTAGCTTCTGCTTTGAAGGATGGAAAAGTGGTAGCTGGTGCTGGTGCTCCAGAAATAGAACTTGCATTGGGACTTAGGGTATATGCACAAACATTAAGCGGACGTGAGCAACTCGCTGTTCAAGCTTTTGCAGATTCAATGGAGGTAGTACCAAAAACATTAATTGAAAATGCAGGTCTTGACCCAATTGATATAATGACTGATCTTAAATCAAGCCACACAAAAAAACAGAAATGGGCAGGCATTGATGTATTTACAGGTAAGGTAACAGATTCATGGAAAAAGGGAGTAATCGAGCCATTGAAGATCAAAACTCAAGCTATTAGTTCAGCATCAGAGGTTGCAGTGATGATATTAAGAATTGATGATGTGATAGCAACTTCTGGATCAAAAGACAAAATGCCAAGAATGCCTCCTGGAATGGGTGGTATGGGTGGCGGCGAGGATATGGGGTATTAACCTCAATTACCTACTTCACCAATAATCTTATACTCCCTTTATTGTTTAAAGCCTCCATTAATCTTCTTCCGACGTTGTTGTTTTTCTTTATTTTTATTATCCCGGTTTTCCCAGATTTTGCTCCCATAACAAATTCATTATTGATATAGACATCAATATCCCGATTATCCATCTGCATTCCTACACTGATTAATAGATAGTTCTTCTTAAAACTCACTTCAAAAGGAACTTCAACTTTTTTTTGTTCTTTTTGTTCTTTTTGCCCTACTTGCTCTTTATCATTATTTATTTTGGATTCGTTGTTGCTTCCATAATTGTCCAGGCTTTTCACATCAATGGATATTCCAAGTTTTTCCTCAAGCCGTGTTATGTTTACACCCTGCTTCCCAATTACCCTTGCAATATCTTCTTCTGGTATGTAAACAGCACATTTATTGTCTGATAGCACATCAACTTTGGCATCTCTTGAATATTTCATAAATTCCTGAGTAATTGCTGATTCTGCTAATTTGTGAGTGCCACTTATCCCCTTACCCCCCTTCCCCTTAACTTCTTGAACAGGGATAACAACAGTTTGTTCACCATAGCTGTATATCTCATACTCAAGCTTTTCTGTCTCAAAATCGTAAACAACAACAACTGGCCTTGCCAAATCTGCTTCTGTCATTCCTGATGGAACTTTAACAGTCATCTTTAAGGCCAATATCTTATTGACAAAACCATTTTTGATGAATATGATAGTATCAACAACCTGAGGGATCACTCCCATTTCTACCCTCCCGATAAATCTTTGTATTGCATCAATAGGGGAAGTTGCATGCACAACTCCTACCATGCCAACTCCTGCCAATCTTAAATCTGCAAAAAGTTTGAAATCATCTGTGTTTCTCATCTCATCAAACATTGTGTAATCTGGTCTTGAAAGCAATAATATATCATGGATCTCCTGAGGATCAGCATAAGAGATTGCATATTGGGTTATATTTTCAGGCAGAATCAAATCTCTTGGAGCCTCAACAGTTTTTACAATTTTATCTTTTGAGCCATAATACTCTGCTAAAGCCTGAGCATATGTGCTCTTCCCCATTCCAGGAGCACCTGCAATGAGAATTCCATCTGCCTGCTCTGATATTCTTTTCATTAACTTATCACTAAGCTTGTAATCATCTAAAATTAATTTTTTAACTGGCCTTACAGCTGTTATTTCCCAACCATCTGAGAATGGTGGTCGAGTTATAACTATCCTATAATTTCCAAGTTGTACAATTGTAGAGTATGGCCTTTCTATCTCAATAAAGCCATCCCTTCTAAGCTTTGCATCCTCTATTATCTCTCTTGATATTTGTTGTATTTCTTCTTGTTTTAGTAATGATTTTCTCAATGCTTTAAATTCCCATTTACCTGGCATTCCCTTTTTAGCATAGGGAGATACGTTCTCTCTTAGATGCACACTCATCGTAGTTTCATCAAAAAATTTTTCAAGCCTTAGTTTTTTCAATCCTTTTTCAGGTCTTTTGTAGTAAAGAACCTTCATTCCTTTTGCTAATGCTACCTCACTCTGAACTTTGTCAGAAGTAATCATAAATGCATCTTCATCATAGGCAAGTTGCCTTATCAGAGAATCAATCTCGCCAAGAGAGGCATGTCTTATATCTGAAGCCTTGGGTCTAACCCCTTTGAAAGAAAATTCAAATCCTTTTTCTTTTGATAATATTTTAAGCCTTTTTATCTCATCTAATCCAAGAAAGCCTATTGCCTTTCCCAGATTTGCCTGGTGCTCTAGTTCTGCAATGACAGCCTCATGTATGATTATTTCATTAACCTTAAAATGGTCTAAGTTGATTTTATCTGACAGTAAACCTTCTATGATCACAGATGTGTCTGGTACTATTTTATCTGAAACTTGAGTATCTTTCTGTTTTATTTGTTCCATAATCTACAAAATTATAATTATAGTATGTGTAAGCATTATATATCCACTACAACAGTTGCTTTGTACCCATCTACTTCTTTCTCCAATTTAAACATATGCATTGTAATAGCTTTTATATCGTTTTCAAGATGTTGTTTTTCTGGGTTTATTGTGTCACCAAAAAGAGTTGCATTTAGTTTGTTTCCATTTATGGATACCTTTACCTTTTTGAATACCATATACTCTGAGTCTTTAAGGAATAATATTTCTGACAAAAAATCATATAATAGATTATCTATTCTATTATTTTCCAGTTTGATGAGGCATTTCTTTTTACTTTTAACTGTTTTAATTTCTGCACTTAACTCAAATATTGCAAGTGCTGCATTCTCAAATACCTCATTAAGGTTTTTTCCATACGCCTCATAGGCGATATCAGCTATAGCAACATTTTCAAGAAATATGTATTTTTTCATTTTGTTAAATTCTCTTTTTTTCTTTAATAATCTCTATTGTTTTTTCTTTTATACACCTATCAATCTCTAATATTTCGTCCAGGCTTGGGTTTTTTATAATCTTATGGCTATCCATTACATTTCTTATAAATTTAGGAATATCCAGGTATTTTATTCTATTATTTAAAAATGATTGAACTAGGATCTCATTTGCTGCATTAATGACAGCTGGCATTGTTCCACCCAACTTTCCAGCTTCAAATGTATATTTAAGGCATGGAAACTTCTCAAAATCTGGTTCTTCGAACTCTAGTTTTCTTATCTTTTCCATATTTAATGATAGTGATATTGTTTTTTGCAAAGGAAATCTCTTGGGGTAGGTTAAAGCATATTGAATTGGGATTTTCATATCAGGAAAACTAAGCTGGGCTATTAGTGAGTTATCAGCAAACTCCACAAAAGAGTGTATTATACTTTGGGGATGGATTACAACTTTAATTTTATTATAATCAACCCCATAAAGCCAGTGTGCTTCTATCACTTCAAATCCTTTGTTCATCAAAGTTGAGCTATCTACTGTGATCTTTGCACCCATCTTCCACGTTGGGTGATTTAGTGCATCTTGTAGTGTTACATTTTCAAGTTCTTCTACAGAAAGATGATTAAATGGACCCCCTGAGCATGTAATCATTATTTTATTGACGTTGATGATCTCTTCTCCTTTTAGGCACTGGAAAAGTGCACTATGCTCTGAGTCAATTGGCATTAAATTTACATTATTTTTTTTAACCTCTCCTATAATAATAGAACCAGCTGCTACCAGGCTTTCTTTGTTGGCAAGTGCTATATTTTTTTTGCTTTTAATTGCAGTGTAGGTTGGAATTATACCTACTGAACCTACAAGCGCATTAACAACAGTATCTGCTTCTTCCAAAGAAGATATCTTATTCAAACCTTCTGTTCCAGAATAAACAGGCAATGATGTAAAATTCAATAATTCAGCTGCCTTCTTTTCGTCCATTACAGCAACTGCTTTTGGCTTGAACTCCTTAATCTGTTTTTTTATCAAATCTATTTTGTTGTTTGTGGATAACCCAACAATTTTGAATTCGTTAGGGTATTCTCTAATTACCTCTAAAGTTTGGGTTCCTATGCTGCCTGTTGAACCAAGAATTGATATATTTTTCATTATAACAAGTGTAAAATGGGGCGGACGGAATTTTCCTTACCTTTTTTACAAAGCAAAAAAGGTTGTTTGAATCCGTGACACCACGGTCTTCAGCCGTATAAGCTGTAATTATATAATTATATAATTATATAGTTATATAGTTATGCATGTGCTCTCCTTAGCCAAAGACCTCAGGCTTTGCCAAACGTAGGTGATAACCTACATTTTTGAGCTACCGCCCCAATATAGAAATTTAAGAACAAAACAATAATTTAAAATACTTTCTAATTTTTCTATAGCCTTTTCTACGAGGAACAAGAAACTTCATAATGGGTCTCAAATTTAATATGCCTTTAATTTGCTTGAACGCTCTTTCAATTATTTCTTTATCATAGTATTTTTTAACAATATCGGATGAGGAATCATCAGTATTATGGTAAATCAATGAGTATCCAATAAAAGGATCAATCTCATCAGTGCCCCTATTGAAATTAAGTCGTTTTTTGAGTCCTGCAATTATTTTCAACTGCAGGCTTTGTGTTATTTTCAAATTTTCAGTTGACATATCGTTTATGAAAAAGGGGAAACCCATTTTGAAAAGAAACTGCCAAACCAACTTGAAGTAACTTTCTTACTTTTCCATCTTTCCCTTTTCATATTGCGATAACCTCCTTAAGGATATGTTCCCCTATTCTTGGCTTCAGGGCATTTTTCGTAACTATGTCCACCTTTACACTGAGAATCTTGCTAATGTGCTCTTCCATTTCAAGAAATTTAAAAAAACCAATACTTCCAACAAAAACAGCATTAAATGAATTGAGTGAAATTAATGTAAAAGAGGCATCCAAAGAGGAAACAAAGTGATAAATGTTGTAGTAGTTGATTTAGGAAATTACTATAAGTTGATTCATGCAGGCGAATTTACATTAAGTAAAAAATTCAAAAAACTAATGAGGGATAAAAATGGAATTTGAAAATCTAAAGCTAAAATGCGAATGTGGCGGAAAGATGGAAAAGATAAGAACAGAATGGAAAGGAATAGAAGTAAGAGGATGGAAATGCAGTAAATGTGATGAAGAAATCATAAATCCATCTGATGCACAAAAAGCATTAGAAATGGAAAGAGCAAGAAGTAAGAATCTTCTTACAGTAAAGTTGAGGAAAGTAGGAAAAAGTAATGTCGTTACAGTTCCACAACCTAT
>CAZIEE010000007.1:0-24512 GCA_964538135.1 uncultured Methanosarcinales archaeon | reverse complement strand
TTTATTATTTTTTCAAAAATAATTCTGAAAATTTAAAACTTTTTAGACAGTCCCTAATATAAATACATTTCTATACTCTAGAACAATTATCGTTGAGAAAACAAACCTTCAAAAAGAACATCCAGAAGTAGTACCTACATTCTCATCTATTTGGGTTATAAAGATTTCTATACTGCAGAATATAGATTTTTATTAACGAGAACTAATTATTTATCGACGGAGCTTTCCACATACTATGTTTTTGCCTTTATCCTCTTCATCCTGAAAATATTTTCTCTTTCCATCTCTTCAAGCCTAAACTGGATAAATGATTTCACTTTGTCTAATTTAGGTAGGACAATAAACTCAAGCGCATTAACTCTTCTTTTTGTTTTTTCAATTTCATTGAGTAATTTCCTCATTGATGATTCGACTTCAGCTGCCAAAATTATTTTTTCAACAACTTTTTCATAGGCTGCTGCAGCTTCATCAATTGAAGAAGAGCTATAAACACTGTAACCCCTCTGCATAAATACCTTTTTTATTTCACCAGACTTTATTTTCGGAACTTTGACTCCCATGATATTCTTTGTAGTAAGTTGGATATCAGAAATTTCTTTTATAGCCATTGCAATTGACTTAACTTTTAAATCCCCTTCTAAGGTTCTTGCTATGTTTATTTTATCCAATGCAATTATATACTCATTAACAAGCTCTGCTCTAAGCGATTTTGCCTTTTTTAAAATATCAAAAAACTCAAGAATAAGGCCATCACGTTTTTTCTTTAAAAGACCATACCCTGATTTAGCTAATTTAATCTGCTTTTTCAGCTTCAATAATTCACTTCTTGTTGGTTTAATGTCTTGCGCCATCTTTCCAACTTATTTATAATATTTCTTCTTCAATTCAGGACTTATTCTTGTCAATTCATTTTCAGGTAGTATTCTTAATAAGCTCCATCCCAACTCAAGCGTTTCTGCAATACTTCTATCTTCATCTCTTTTTTGTCTTACAAACTTATCTTCAAATTCCTCTGCAAACTTCAAAAATTTCTTGTCAGTATCGTTTAAAGCTTCCTCTCCCACAATGGCAACTAATCCCCTTAAATCACGACCTTCTGCATAAGCTGCATAAAGCTGGTCAGATACTTGCTTGTGGTCTTCTCTTGTTTTTGTTGGGCCTATCCCTAAGTTCATTAATCTTGAAAGTGAAGGCAATACATCTATATTTGGATATACTCCTTTTCTATAAAGCTCTCTTAACAATACAATCTGACCTTCAGTTATATAACCTGTAAGATCTGGAATTGGGTGGGTTATGTCATCTCCTACCATAGTTAAAATAGGAAGTTGGGTTATGCTCCCTTTTTTTCCTTTTATAACACCTGCTCTTTCGTAAATTGTTGCGAGATCAGTATACATATACCCAGGATAACCTCTTCTTCCAGGAATTTCTTCACGAGCAGCGCCTATCTCTCTTAATGCTTCACAGTAAAATGTCATATCTGTCAAAATAACAAGCACATGTGCGTCATGCTCAAAGGCAAAATATTCTGCTGCAGTCAGAGCCATTTTTGGTGTGATGAGCCTTTCAATTGCAGGATCATTTGCTAAATTAAGAAAAACAACACTTCTTTCCAAAGCTCCAGTATGCTTAAAATCATCAATAAAATATTGGGCTTCCTCATTTGTAATACCCATTGCTGCAAATATAACCACAAAATTTTCTTCCTTGCCAACAACTTTTGCTTGTCTGGCAATTTGTAATGCAATCTCATTATGAGGTAAACCATTTCCTGAAAACAATGGTAGTTTTTGCCCTCTGACAAGTGTATTCATAGCATCAATTGTGGATATTCCTGTTTGTATAAAATCATGAGGTGAAGCTCTTGAAAATGGGTTTATGGCAGCTCCAACAATATCCAGTTTTTTTTCAGGCATTATTTCCGGACCACCATCAATAGGTTTACAGCTACCGCTTAAAATTCTACCAAGCATGTCTTTTGAAACATTTAACTTTAATGTTTCCCCTAAAAATTTAACTCTACTATCAACATCAATTCCAGTAGTCCCCTCAAAAACCTGCACAACTACAAGCTCATCACTTGTGTCGAGTACTTGTCCATTTTTTATCTCTCCGTTGGACAAAGCGATTTTTACAATGTCCCCATATCCAATTTGATGAGTTTTCTCTACAAAGATCAATGGTCCTGCTATTTTAGTTATTGTTCTGTATTCTTTCATTCTACCTCAACCCAGTTCACGCTTTGGTCATTCCAAAGTTTTCTGAAAAAATAAAAATACTCTTCAAGTTCTGCCTTATCTTCTGTATAGATAACATTGCCATTTTTTATTACTTGATTTTTCATGAAAAGAGGCATCTGCTCAAATATTCTAATGTCATATTTTTCATTTTTTGCAGATATTCTTAAAATTTTTCTGTAAATATTTTTTATTTTTTCATTATCGTTATTTTTTAATACAACACAAACATCTATATCGCTTCTTATATTGGCATCTCTTGTTGCGTATGAGCCATAAATTAAAATGGCAAATACGTCCTTTTTTATTTCTTCTAAATTATTTTTTAGGTTTACTATAATTTCATTGTCCATTTTTAAAATTTTTTAGGTAATCCTCAACATCATCAAATACTTTGACGAGTTTTGGAATTAAATCCATGCTACTTTCAATAAACCTTTTTTCATCTATATGATTGTACCTATGCACTACCCTGTTTCTCAATCCATTTGCTTCAATACAGATACTTGCATTTTCTTCATTTAAAATTTTCTTTTCTTTTAATTTCTCTATATTTGAATAATCATCATTCACGCTTAAATTTAAATCAGAAATAATCATGGCAAAAATATCAGCCAAGCATTCTACAACTTCCTGAAATGATTTTTCAGAAGCAAAAAGGGTTTTTCTCTCTTTTATGTCTTCTGCATAAAGCCAGTCTTCTAAATCGTAAATTCTGTCTCTGGCGTAATCTATTTTTTCCTTATACCTTTTTTGTCTGGATTGGGATTTTTTTTTCATTGTTTCCATTAATTTGTAACTCATTAGTATAATTTGTCATTTCAAAATTTCATCTCCTTTTCCATCTCCTGTTTTATTTCTTCAAGCAGTTTTTCGTGATTTTTCACGAACTTAACTTCGCTTAGCCTGTCCTTTGCTTTTGTCTGCAATATTTGATGAGCATGCATTCCTCCGTCTAAAGCAGTATTTGCAAGTTTTGAAAAATATAGTATAGATTTAATTATAGCATAGGTTTTCTTTAATTCGCAATAAGTATCAATCTCATGGAAAGCATTCTGCTGTAATAAAACTTCTCTTATTAATTTTGCAACCTGTAAAGTAAGCTGCTGCCTTTCAGGCAATGCATCAGAGCCAACTAATTGTACTATCTCAATCAGTTTTTCTTCTTCTTGTAATATCCCCATCACCTCACTAACCAATTTGTGCCAATCAACTGCAACATTTTTTACATACCATGGTTCTAAGGTATTCAAGTACAAAGAATAAGAATTTAGCCAGTTTATTGAAGGAAAGTGCCTCCTCTGCGCTAATTTTGCATCTAATGCCCAGAAAACTTTTGTAACCCTTAAAGTGCTTTGCGTAACAGGCTCAGAAAAATCTCCTCCAGGAGGGCTTACAGCACCTATAATGCTTACGCTTCCCTCTTTTTTTGTTCCAAGAGGGATAACCCTTCCTGCTCTTTCATAAAATTGAGCCAACCTGGTTGACAAATAAGCTGGATAACCTTCTTCACCTGGCATCTCCTCAAGCCTTGAAGAAATCTCTCTCATTGCTTCTGCCCATCTTGATGTTGAATCTGCCATCAATGCTACAGAATATCCCATATCCCTAAAGTATTCAGCAATTGTTGCTCCTGTATAAACACTGGCTTCCCTTGCTGCAACAGGCATATTGGATGTATTGGCAATAAGCACAGTTCTGTTCATCAATGGATTCCCACTTTTTGGATCAGTGAGCCCTGGAAATTCTGTTAGTACTTCTGTCATTTCATTTCCTCTTTCACCACAGCCAACATAAACAATTATTTCTGCATCAGACCATTTTGCGAGTTGCTGTTGACTTACAGTGTTATGAAGAATCATTGGAAAATTGCCTCCTATAAAATTATGGGTGATAGGAACTGTAATGTCATATACATCAGTTTCACCTTCTAAAATGTTTATGCTTACAATCTCATCACAAAAAACATGCTCAAGAGCGTTTTTAAAGTCTTGTAGGTAATCAGTATTTAAAAAATCAATAACTTCAGTAAAAGTTGCTACAGTTTGTTTGCTGTTAGAATAATAAGTTGTTGGAACAATATCAGTGCTATTGTAATAAAATTCTTTACTATAATAAGGTGTAAGCTTTATGGCTTCTCTTGAAGATATAAATAATCTGTAATAGACATTATCATCTATTAGTTTTTGTCTTAATCTATGTAATATCCCTAGCCGTGACAACAAGTAAGACAAACCAGACTGCATTTCTTTGCTCGCAGCTGTTATTCCCACTTCTTTTTTTCCTATATGCCCGTTACAATTTATATAAGCAACCAAGAAACTGTTAATTACAGAATCAGGAGATTTTAGCAATATAGAAGGAACTTTAATATTTCTTGATTTCTTATTTAATGGGAAGGCAAAACTTTCCAAAATTTTAACAAGTGCTTTGCTGCTTACTGAAACTGCCTCTACAGTTCTTGTATAGTACTCTTTAACTTTTAATCCAAACAATTTCTTTATTAAATATCCTACTCTATCCCTTAATTGCTTTTTTTTATTGAAGAAGTGAACTGATGCTGAGCCTTTTATCATTCCATCGGACATTAAATAACCCAAAAGCTCTGAAAACTCTTCATCACAAACCCTGCACTCAAAGTTAATTGAAAAGTTTTGATATGTTGTATCAATTTCTATCTTTCTTGGAGAGATTATAAAATCCCCTTCATTTAAATTTTTGACTTCTGTCTCAACAATATTTAAATTTTCATCAACTTTAAGCAGCTTATGGATTGGAGTTATTTTTACCTTTCTTCCTGATCTTGTTTTTATCTCAACTAGTTGATTTGTTTTTCCTTTATATACATGAGTTGCAATTCCTTCTACAATTTTGTCTTTGTTGAAAGTATATACTTTCAAAGGCTGTTGCAGTTTGATTAGATTTTCGCATTCATTTGATTCTATTACTTTGTTGTTTTTATTTGCATCACATAAATCATATAATTTTTTAATTTCAACTAATTTTTCATTTACAAAAATTAGTGTATCTCCTGCAACACATTTTCCTGCTCCAAATGGCCCAGGTATTGCAGCAACTCCACCTTTTGCTAATGGGAATAATGCATCGAAAACTCTCTGTCCGGTTATCAAAGGTGCTTCAGGCTTTAGTTTTGTAGCTACAGGCCTTGCAATCCTTACTGGCCAATTATGCTTTAATCTCAATTCAAACCCATTATCCAGTTTTCCAATAACCTCATCTACAGTAAAGTTTCCTGATTTAATTTCGTCAATCTTACCTTTTTGATTTGGAGGAACCAATACATGATGTATAATTCCAGGATTTTCTTCAACCTCTCCAATGATACTGCCTCCAGCAACTTCATCTCCTTTTTTTAACTTGGTTTTGAAGTTCCATTTCTTTGCTTGATCAAGTCCATGTGCATCAACTCCCCTTTTGATAAAATCACCCATCTGTTTTACTAAAACAGGCAATGGCCTTTGAATTCCATCATAAATAGATCCTAACATACCTGGTCCAAGCTCTACCTTTAATGGCTCTCCTGTATTAAAAACCGGCTCGCCTGGCTTTATCCCAGAAGTATCCTCATAAACCTGAATTATTACTTTGTCGCCGTCTATCTGAATAACCTCTCCCATCAAATTTTCATTTCCAACCCTGCAAACATCATACATTCTTGGCTTTATCCCTTTAGCTACAACAACAGGGCCTGCAATTCTATACAGGACACCTTTATCCATTTTGTTATCTACTGAATTTTTTATTTCCATAGATCTACACCTATTGATTTTTTAATGAGCCTCTTTAAACTGTCTTGCTCAGTTTTTTTTGACAAAGGAATGAATACAGGATCTACTGAAGCTTCTATTTCAAACCTTTGATGTACATCTAAGCTTTGAATTATTTCTTCATCTACAATAACAATTCCAATATCTTTTCTATTTTTTATATTTTTGAGCCCGTTAAAAAAATTATCAGTAACATTAATCACATCTTTAATCCCAGCTAACTGAAAACCAACAATGAATTCACTTCCTCCTGCAACAGCGATTTTTACCATTCTAATAAACCAACTGATTCTCAATAAAGTCCTCTTTTAAATTTAATTGCTTGCCCTTTACAATAACCTTCAAATTCCTAATCTCTATTTCTTTTCCAAACATATAACCCAATATTGTATCAATTGTCAAAGGATGTTGATGCATAAACAAAATTGATTGCTTTAACAAATACTTATAAATATCTATCTCAAGGGTTATTAAGGAATCTGTTTTTTTGAATTCTTCAATACCATTCTTAATAACCTCTTTGTATTCTGTTTTCTCTAACCCTTTTAATAGCTTTTCCAGGTCATCAAGGCTTGCCAATTCCATCAATCTGGAATCTTTTGTTTTGTCTCCATACAGGATTAGAAAGTCATTTATTTTTTCTTTTCCAGTTTTAACTCTTTTAAGCCTTAACAGTGTCAATATATTTAATATTTCTATCTCCTTTAGCAAAAAATTCCTGAAAAGTGCACCTTCTTTTGGTAAAATTCCTGAAAATTGTAGTAGATGGTTGTAATAATACCTGTCAAAAGAATTTTCAATACCAACCAAACTATTTTTTTCATTTAATTCTTTTAATCCGTCTTTTAGTAAATAAAAATCTACAACCCCATTATTTTTTAAAACATCCTCGATTGACTCCTTTCTTAATAGTGAAATCAGGAATTCGTAGCTTAGTGTTCCTGCAGCAGTTATAGAGTTTGTAATAGTTTTGTCATCTGTTTTTGTGAACTTCCCTCTTAATATTGTCTTTATATCTTCTATATCTTTTCTTTTTGCGTATTCTTTAATTAATAACCCAAGTTCATAAGAAGAAATCCTGATTAATTTTTTGAAAGATTCAGCAAGATTTCTATTCAATGCCAGTTCCAGCAAATCAGTACCAGAATAAGTTGTTGCTAATGAATTAATCTCTTTCTTGTAACTGGATTCCTGCAAAAACTTTGCTATGCCGCTAAAACTCATCTTGAGCATTTTATGGTAGTCTTCTTTTCTAAAAAGCAAAGTCCTCATTACTGCTGTTCTTACATAAGTATAAGGATAGAAACCTAATCTTAGTCTTTTAGGTTCTTTTTTATAGTCATATTTTCTTAATTTCATTATTTTTTATTTCACTTAAATAATAGCTTGTTTAGCTCTTGCAATTGACTATCTTTTATATTTTTGAGAATTGTTTCAAAACTATAATCCACTATTACAGTTTTATCTTTATTTTCTGCTATAAATCCTCCAAGCATCTCTGAAATTTTGATATTTGTTCCTTTGAGGAATTTAGCATCTTTTTTGTTGCAGTAAAAATATTCTGGCTCAAGTTCTTTTTTTAATTTTTCAAGCAATTTTTCTATGTATAGTCCCCTTTTTTTATCATCAAGCTTTTCAAGGACTTTCTCTGATTCAACAAATACACTTTCAATAATCTTTTTCCTTGCCTCAAGAATCATTTTTTTTATCTCCAAATCAGCAGATGCTGTTTCTTGTCTTTTAAGAGTATCTATAACTTTTTCTGTTTCTTTGTTACTTTTCTTTTTTATATCTTCAACTTTATTTTCAGTCTCTTTCATTAGATTTTCAGCAGATTCTCTAGCTTTTGCTATCAAAGAGTTTGCCTGTAACTTGGCACTACTCAATATTTCTCCCTTTATTACTTCCAGTCCCATCATTTAGCTAAGTTAAGTATCAGTATAGCTACAACCAATCCAAAAATTACAATTGTTTCCGGAATTACTGTAAGGATTAATCCTTTACCAAACAGTTCTTCTTTCTCAGCCATTGCTCCAACAGCTGCAACTCCAATTTCCTTTTCAGCCCATGCAGCTGCAATAGCACTTCCTGCTATGGCTACTGCAGAACCTAATGCTATCAATCCAGTATTTAATTCTACCATTCTTATTTACCTCCAAACTTTTTTGACTATTCAAATCTATTACCGTAATTTACAATACCAAAGGGATAATACTTTTTAGCGCCTCCATGGAAAAACTTTGAAAAAAACTCAACATAATGCAGTCTTAATGAATGTAAAAATGAACCCATTAATCCCAAACCGATATTAACAACATGGCCTATAACCAAAATGAGTATCCCTGCAATTATTAGTAATCCTCCTGAATGGAACATTTCACCAGCTGACTCATTAATTACTTCTGCCAACTTGACTGATGACACACCTATTGCCATGAGTCTTGCATATGATAGGATATTGCTGAATATTTTAGGTACTTCTATACACCCTATAACTCCTTCTCCTTTAAGCAACATTAACAATGATATAATCAGGAATATAATCCCTGCATAAATAGGTAAGTACACAATCTTCATCCAGTACAATACCAATAAGGCAACCCCTGTCTCAAGCAAAATCCATCCGCCTTTTGCACACAATGCATGTATAAAACCATGAGATTCAAGTTCATTGAAAAAACCTATTATCAATCCTAAATTTATATGTATTGTCCCTATGGCAATTGCTAAATATAAGAGATTGTCTATTTCATGTGATCTTGAGAGCACATGCGGTATGCTAAAACCAGCTATTTCCTCATAACCAAAAAATTCCCCGAAAAAGAATCCAAAAAATATTGTTGCTAAAGATGCAAAAATCAATATATCGAAAAAAGATTTGGCTTTTGGAAATTGTTTTTTAAGTATCATGCAAAGTACTAATGTTATCAATCCATATCCTATATCTCCCAACATAAATCCAAATAAAAGTGGGAAAGTCAAAAATATAAAAAAAGTAGGATCTATTTCTCTATAGCTCGGCAGAGTATACAAATTCATAAAAAACTCAAATGGCTTTACATATCCTGGATTTTTAAGCTTTATTGGAACATCTTGTTTCTTTTTAGCAGGTTCAGAATGAATGAATATTTTTTTGTTTGTAATCTTATTCAACCTACTTATAGAAGATGTTAAAATTTCAGAAGGTACCCATCCTTTTATAAGAAAACTCGTTGGAGTTGTTGCAAATGTCAATGGAGCTTCTGCTTTTTCAAGCTTCTCTATCAAGTATAGCTCAGCAGCTAAAAGAAATTCTCCATGTTCCTGCCCAATAACCGTGATTTTTTCTTTAATATCTTTTCTTTTATTCTTCAAAATTGTAGTTTCTCTTTCCATCCTTTGCAGATTCTCCAAAGCACTTCCTTTTAAGTTGCCTATATTCTCAAATTTTATTGGAGAGAAATCGTATTTTGACAATACCTTACCAGTATTTTCCTTATTTCTTGTATCTACAAATAATACAAAAAAGATTTTTTTTTTATTTATGCCTTTTATATCATCACTTGATTCAAGTATAAGAAAATTATCTGTTTTTTTTGATAGTTCCTCTTTAATAAAAATAACATCATTTTTGTTTTTTACATAACCAGTAAATACCTCCAATGATTTGTAAGGCAAAAAATACTCAACATTAAAATCCATCTCTTTTAAAATTTCGAGCTCCTGCCTTGATCTGTCACTTATCCTGCTGGATATCTGATCTTCTACATTTTTAAGCTCATCCAGATTTTTGCTTAAATTGTCATTAATATTTTTTATTAACAATTCTATATCTGAAAAGTTTACTTGATTTTCAAATTCATATGTTGTTTCTATTCTTTTTATTTTTAACTCTAATATTAAAGCTCTGACCTTTACTATCATTTCAGAAAGATTGTTTGCTTCTTCGAGTGGTTTTCCTATATCTGCCCATTGATTTTTTGAATGTTCAACAATATGCAACACCTTTAGTTCATGAAGCTCTTGAATAACAGTTTCCAGTACATTATTGTGACCTGTTATTATCACACTACTCATTTCATGTGGTCTTAACATTTTATTTAAATTTATTTATTTGAATTTAGTTTAAATTTTCTTCAAATTTTTTAATAATGAGAAACGTTCCATTAGATATTTCCTTTTCTGAATCTGACTTAAGCTTGGCTACAATGATTCTTGCATCTTCTATTTTTTTTTGGAGTATAAATTTAGAGTTCTCTTTAAATTCTGCAATTTTTCTGTCTTTGAGTAAGTCTATTTCAGTTTGTTTTTCTATTAAAAAGGCCGATGCTCTTTTTATCGATTCCTGTAATATTGATTCTTTTTCTTTTATAGCCCTATCCATAATTTCATCTGCCTTCTTTTCTGATTCTCTAATCTCATTTAGAATTTCAGCTTCCTTTGTAAATTGTTTTGATTCAACTATCATATCCCACTAATCGCAATTTTCTATACTCATTTTTTTGGATTTTATAATCATATTTAAATATTTTTAATTCTAAACTTTCCACTCGGTAACACCCTAATAATATCATCTATGCTACCCCCAAAATTATGTTTGATATATTTTGCAATTGAGCTTGCTTTTTCACTGCCTTGTTCCAACACAATAATCTTATCACAATTTTTTTTTATGGATTCAAGAGGGCCTGCCATTATTTGATTCTTTTTTGTGATTCCAACAGCTAAATCAATTGTATTGTCTATGTAAGTTGTTTTTCCATAAATCATAAACCCACCTTTAGTTAAGTACTCTCCTGATTTGGTTTTTCTGCTGATTTGTTCTGGTTTGATGTAAAAGACAGGAGTTGTATACAATCCAAGCTTCCATGCCTTACTAAAAGTGCATGTCGCATTAGCTACTTCTTCTTTTGTTTTGTCACCAATTTGTTTATTCTCACTTTTTACAACAAAAAAAGGTGATCCTGTAATATCTGTATGGAAGACCAAGTCATTTGTTTCAGTATGCTTTTTTATGATAACTTCATTTGAAGTAGCATCTCTCCCACCTATGACTAAGAATCCTTCAGAACTGATAAACCACCTGAATTTCTCATACCATTCCTTTTTTTTGTCTTTCAGTTTTTCTTTGTATTCCTCTAAAAGCAATGCATCTGCTGCCTCTGCCTCGATCTCTTTTTCAAGCTGATTTAGTTTCTTAAGGCTTTCATTAAGAGCAAGCATTGCTCCTTGAGTCTTTTTCTTTAATTTTTTTGCTTTCTCAAAGTAGATGGCAGCATTCTCATTCACGTTTTTTGTTATATCCAATACTAATTCCATAGTTCTTGTTACTTATTGATACCCTACCATTATAAGGTGTGCTTTCTTCCTTAGCGTTATTACTGGTATTCCTCTTTTAAGTAGTTCTTTTTTAAGTCCAACATCCTGTGTTGCTACAAATGTATTTTTGTTGGTATCTTTAACTAAATTATTTAATATCCACAAATCAACATAGAAGTCTTGCTCTGAATTTTCCTTTGTTTTGATTACCCCAATCTTCTTTGCATTAATAAGGAGCAATGCCAGTTTTGCTCCTTTTTTATCCTTAGCACTTTTTTTTCCAATTATCCTTTTTAGTTCCTCAATTGAACTGTCAACAATAAACAATTCATAATTAAAATTACAGATTCTATGTAACTCTGAAAATATATCTACATTAAACTTGTGAGGTATCATCAAAAAATTGGTATCTAGAATGATTTTTTTCATAATCTATCTTCTTTGAGGTATTTATTTGCCTTTTCCAACAGAATTTTTGATGAATTAAAGGTTAATCTTTTGAATGCGTTATCAAAGCTCATCCATACATATCCAATATGTTCAAAAGATAGCTCAACATTTTCTGTTCTGGATTCTGCAAGATAAAACACAACCTCCTTATAGATAACATCTTCATCCCGCCTATAGAAGTATTTAATAGTATCTTTAAAGCCATTCCTAAATTCAATATCAGAAATACCAGTTTCCTCTTTTATCTCTCTGATTGCAGTTTGTTCTTCACTCTCTCCTTTTTCTTTGTTTCCTTTTGGGAAATCCCAGTGCCCTGATTCATAATGTAGAATAAGATACTTAATTAATTCTCCTTTTCTTCTAAATACTACTGCTCCACAACTTTTTTCTTGAGTCATCTTCTAGTTGATAAGGTTTGTTGTGCTACCGTCAAAAACCACTAGTTAAATACTGGTGACATGTTTTACTTTATCAATCTTGCTTTTAATTCCGCTAGATTTATATATTTAGGTATTTTATCCAGTAACTAAAAACATTTGAAATTCATCATTAATTATAATTATATGAGCATCACAATAGACTTAAAATTAAAAAATGCTATAGTTTTTGGAATTGCCAATGAAAAAAGTATAGCATGGCATATTGCAAAAAGGCTTAATGACGCTGGTTGCAGAATCGCTGTAGCATATCAGGAAAGGGTTGAGCAATTGGTTTTGCCATTAATTAAAAATTTGAACAACCCAATTTATGGTAAATGCGACATAATTAATGATGATTTATTGAATTCATTCTTCACTTTAGTGAAAAAAGAATTTACCAATGTTGATTTCTTGATACATAGTATTGCTTTTGCAAAACGGGAGCATCTACAGGGAAAGTATATAAATGTGGATAGGAGAGGTTATCAAGTAGCACATGAGGTAAGCTCTTACTCTTTAGCAGAACTAACGAGGAGGACACTCCCATTAATGAAAGATGGAGGTTCAATAATCGCACTTACCTATCTTGGAAGTGAAAAGGTCACTCCTGGATACAATATAATGGGTGTAGCAAAAGCTGCCCTTGAATCCAGTGTCAGATACATAGCTCATGATTTAGGCGAGCAAAAGATAAGGGTTAATGCAATCTCAGCAGGACCAATTGCCACATTAGCCGCTTCAGGTATTGCCAACTTTCCAGATATGTTGCTTAACTATGTTGCAAAAGCTCCATTAAAAAGAAATATAACCTCTGATGAGGTAGCTGATTGTGCCTTGTTTTTATGCAGCGATTTAAGCAAAGCTATTACAGGCCAAGTAATTTATGTTGATGCAGGTTATAGTATAATGGGAACGTGAATCTTTTTATTTTCTTTGTGAGAACCTACATTAAAAAGTTTTATATAGGCATTGATTATGCATAACTAACCTTATGGTTAAGAATAACAAGAATAAAAAAGTCGATATACCAGTAGATAAATCACAAGAGAACAAGATAGAAGATAAAGTACCTCAATTTCTTGAAGATCCCAAACAAGTAGAGGCTCTTTCTAAATTACCAAAAGAGGTGCAGGAAAAATTAAAAATTATAAAATCAAAACTGGAAAAATTCCAAAAATCAGTTATAGAAAAATTTGGCAGGTATATTATAGGAATTGCATTGCTTCCTCCTCCGGTTCCAGAGCCACAATCAAATCAGGCAATGCAGGGAATTGAGGCTGCACAGGGAACTCAAACAACTGAAAAAACGCTTGAAGAGAAAGATAAAGATAAAGAGAAAATATACTTATTGGTTTTGGTTGATGATTCTGATAGTAAAACAATGTCCAAGCTTGAGTTAAAGGATAAGGTAAACTTAATGGTCCAAAGCATTTCAAAAGAAATTGATGCTAATATGGTAACCCAAACCTTGATTCTTTCAGAGATTTGGCAGAACTGTTTTGATGGAAAATATGATTTGTTGCAGTTGATAGCCTTATCAGCTCCAATTTATGATACAGGGATGCTGCAAGCAATTAAGATTGCTGAAGTACATAAGACAATGGTATTAAAGAAATTCGAGAAGTATATTGTTTCTTATGTTTTAGCAGGCTCTTTAGTCCAAGGCAAAGCCACCTCAACAAGTGATATTGATGTTTGGATTGTTATTGATGATACAGATGTCAAGAAAATGACGAGGGCAGAGCTAAAAGATAAATTAAGGGCTATAATCATCGGGATGGGAATTGAAGCTGGAGAATTAACCGGGATAAGGAATAAGATTAACATTCAAGTTTATATCCTAACAGACTTCTGGGACTCATTGAGAGAGGCAAACCCTGTAATATTCACATTATTAAGAGATGGTATTGCATTTTTTGACAGGGGAATTTTTATGCCATGGAAACAGCTTTTGAAAATGGGAAAGATAAAGCCCAGCTCAGAGGCTATTGACATGTTCATGGGTTCTGGAGAACAGATACTTAAAAGGGTGCAATTAAAGTTAAATGAGGTTGGAATGGAAGATATTTATTATGCAATTCTAACTCCAAGCCAGGCTGCTTTAATGCTTTATGGGGTTCCACCACCTTCTCCAAAAGAAACCGGATCATTGATGAGAGAGATATTTGTACAAAAGGAAAAACTGCTTGAAGAGAAGTTTATTAAAATATTAGAAAAAAATGTTGAGTTAAGAAAAGCCATTGAACACGGAACTAAAAAAGAACTAAGTGGCAAGGAAGTTGATGAACTATTGAAAGATGGGGATGCATACCTTAAAAGAATCAAAAGGCTATGCACACAAATTGAAAAAATAAGGGACGAACGTGAAATGTTGAGCACTTATGACGTGGTAATAACTGTATTGAGAGATGTTTTGCGCTTTGAAGGCATTGAAAAGATAAAAGAAAAAGATATTCTGAATTTTGTAGAAGAGGAGCTTGTTGCTAAGGGCAAACTACCATCAAAACTTTTTAGAACAATACAAGAAGTGATTAAAGCAAAAAAGGATTATGAAGAAAAAAAATTATCCAGGGTTGAAATAGAAAAGATAAACACAGATTCATCTATTTTAATAAGATTCCTTGTTGAGTATATGCAAAGAAAAAGAGGAAGAGATATTGAAAGAATAAAAATAAAGGTAAAACACGGCGATAAATTAGGAGAGGTAATTTTACTTGGAGATACTGCTTATATAATTTATGACATAGAAAATGAGTATAAAGAGATCAGTAAAGCAAAAATAAGAGAAGAGGGAGGGATGTCAGAAATTGAAAAAAGTTCATCAGAAGAACTTGAAAGCGCATTAGCCAAGCTGGAAGTCCCTCAGAGAGCATTTATAAAAGAGCAGATATTTGAGGATTTAAAAAAAATATTCGGAAAAGATGTTGAGATATTGATTAATTTTTGAATTTTGTTGTCAACTTACCTCATCATAAAGTATATTAAACTCAATTCTAAACTTGTTGGCTATTTCCTCATCATAAATAATAATTAGATTTTCATCGTTATTATTGAATCCTGAAAAGGTAAAGTTGGGACTTCCTGTAACTAAAATTTTACCGTCTATTACAATAAACTTATGGTGCATATTATATTTGTTTCCATCAACTTTTATATTCAATCCAAAACTTTTTAGCCTTTCATATTGGGAATTCATAACACTCCTTTGTTTTTTTTCTATTAAGATTGTTACATTAACTCCTTTTGTTTGTGCCCTGATTAATTCATTTGCTATGTCTTCATTAGTAAATGTAAAAGAAGCTAAGTGGACTGAATTGTTGGCTTTTCTGATTAAATCTAAAATTTTGGATAGTGCATCATCCTTAACAATCGGATTAAGCAATTTTTTACAATCTTCAGGACAGAAATAATTCTCAATCTTTATGTTGTTAATCCTGAATTCTGAATTTACTACTCTCTTACCCTTCCCAAATTCCCCATTCCATAATTCATTGAATTCATCTTCGTAATTCTTTGCTAAAGTTTTGGAATAAATAATTATGAGATTGTTATTATTACGTTCATTATCATTATACGTTGGATTTAAAGAGCCTGTAACTACAGTAAGCCCATCAATCACACAAAATTTGTTGTGCATCAGCTGATTGTTATTGTCAAATCTAACCCCATTTCCTACTACCTGGTTTTTGTAATTGGAGATGTCCATTACTAATTTTACATCTATAGTTTTGCTTTTACTGGAAAGTATTTCAATGATATTTTTTAGGTTTATGTCATAAAATGCACAATAAATACTTAACTTAGCTGAAGTTATTTTATTTTCTAACTGCTTACTGCAATTGCTTGTTGGACAGAAGTAGACCTCTGGAGCTTCAGATGTCTCATCTATATTAATGGAATCTTTTGTTATACTCCCTGTTATTTTTTCTTTTTCAGCAGTGCATGCTACTAATACTAATAATGCCAATAATAAAATAATAATTGAAATTTTAATTTTTTCAAAGTTTTCTGTTCTTTTTTGCTTTTGCTTTGGTTTTTTTAACATCAATTTTATTTATTTTTTTTATTAAGGAAACAAAAACAATTCCTGTAAGTATGCCTGTTATGAAAATAGATAAAAAAACCAGGGATAATGCTCCTGGAGATATTATAAATCTATTAAACCCATTAAACCCATTAAACAAATTTGTATATTTTCCCTGATCTTTTGTTTCATAATCCAATGCCCTTTTTTTTCCATTAACATTCTTAAAATATAGATCAAGATTGCTAAGTTCCAATGCGTACTCTGAGTAGAGAAGTGCTGAATTTAGATCATTTTCCTTCAATGAATTTGCATACTCATAATAACTATAACCTAATATGGGGAATGTACCCTTTGAAGATTCTTTTGCAAGATTATTTTTTACTATTTCCAGCTTTCTTTCCACTATATCTCTGAATTGATCAGTGGAAACTCCAAAAACACTTAAAATTACATCTACATCTGCTTTTGATTTACTTGCAATTGATAAACACAATTCATAATTTCCATTAGCTAGTTCTTCATTTGCCTTGCTTATCTGTTTTTGTACATTACCTAAAGTACCAGGAAAGTACAATTCGACATATTGCCTTCTTTCATCTGCCTCACTTATTTTATTTTGGCAAGCTTTTTTTAGAACATCATTATTTAAGTTAAATTTTTTACCGTTTTTACCCAAAAATTTAGACCAAGAATTGGCTGAATTTATCCTTTCCAAAGAATACGCCAGCAGTCTTACAATGGATTCACTTTTTTCTGTCTGATTTAATATTGCAAGAGCCTGATTTGTTGATTCTTCTGCATCTGCAAGTCGCTCTTTTACTACAATATAAGCTTCTAAGTCTGTAATTGTTTTTTTCTGAATGTTATTCACTCTATTTCTAAAACTATTTATCTCCTTGAATAGTTTTTCTATTTCTTTTATTGATTCTTTTTTGGAAAGGTTTTTTAATAAAAAAGCCAATGTAGAATACTCGACATTAGATCCAAAACAGTAGCTCGCTGCTGAATAAAATGTTTTCTTTTCAAATGCCTCTCTGCCTTTTGATGTTAAATTTTGGGCATTGATTTTTAAGCTGGAAATATTTAAGCTGGAAAAATTTAGATTTAGGTAGTTTGATTTAGTTAATTCTGTTTTTAGTTTATTGCTCCTGTCACACAATTCTTTGGCTAGGGATTTCATAGTGTTAGAGTATTCCTCATCTACCTCTATATTCTTAATCTGCTGTTCCTTTTCCCTGCCAGTAAATCCTTTAATAGCTTCATTTAATGTAGATATCTCCTCAATTTCAATGCCAAAATCTTTTGAAAGTTTTTTTAAGTCAGTTTGATTAATAGTTGTATTATCCATTTTTTCTATATTCTCTCCAGCAGGTATGTATACCTTTTTTAATCCAAATTTTTTTGCTGCCTCTATTTTTACTTTAAGCCCTCCAACAGGACCTATCAATCCTCCAGAGTTTATTGTTCCAGATATGATATGGTTTTCATTTAATTTTAGATCCTCGAGCAAAGCAATTGTAAGAATTGCTATAGAAGCTCCTGCACTTGGACCTGCTATGATTGTAGAATCTGCTGTAATTGTATAAAAAAAATCAATATCATCACAATCTCTTTCAACATAATCACAAGCTATTGTTTTTGCAAATCTTGTTGACATCTGAGTGTCTGTTTTAGTCAGAGGGAATGTCTCTAAGAAGACCCTGCCATGCCCAGGTTTTATCTCCAGGTATAAGTCTGCAATTCCACCTTCATACCCCTGATTGGTTTCCCTGACTGCAAGCAATTTCATATGCCCTTGTTTGGCAATAACCCCTGGTAGGATCAATACAAACAAAGCAATTAAAAAAAATATTTTTTTCATAGAAGGTATGAAGCAACAATGATTTAATAATTTTTGGTTTATATAATTCTATTGTTGCAAAAAAGGGATGTTATATCACACAATTTTGGCATTTATTATGTTTAGAATATCCTGACCATACCTTTCTAGTTTGGATGGACCTATACCACTTATCTCTCTTAACTCCTCAAGATTTATAGGCATTTTTGTAGCTAACTCTATTAAAGTTTTATCATGCATTATAATATAGGCAGGTAAACTAAGCTTTTCTGATAATTCTTTACGCCATAGTTTTAATTGGGATAATATATCTAAATCCCTATTTAAATTTCCTGTTATATTTAAACTTCCCGTTAATTCTGTTGATTTAGCATGTAAATTTTTTTGAGTAAAGTTGGTATTTTGCTTTGTAACATGCTTGGGAATATTAATGTATTCAAGCATTTTTTGGTTTATAAATCTGGTATAGCTCTTTCCCGAGTACGTTAAGTATAATATATTTTTCGCCCTGCTGAGTGCAACATAAAATAACCTTCTTTCTTCTTCTTCTTTATCATAATTATAAATATTAATCATATCTATGATAGGATGTTCTGGGGCCTTACATGGAAAATTTAACGTTGTACACCCAATAACAAATACGATATGTGCCTCCAAACCTTTTATGGAATGTATTGTTGCTAAAGTCAACTGGTCTAAAGCTGGTTCTTCATCTTTATTTGTATCCTCTATTTTTACTAAATGGTTAATACCTTTAATCTTCATCCTTTCTGATAACTCTGAAATAATCCTTTTAGTTCTGGCTAAAATAAGTATATCATTTTTTGGTATTTCAAGTTGATTGACTTTATTAACAACAAACTGCATTTCTTCATCTTCAGAATCAAAATTTAAGAGGGTTATTTCAGCAGAATCTTTAGAACAATGTTTCAGGTCAGGAAGTCTGACATTTTCAATAGACTTATTTATTAAATCTATTATCTTTTTTGAAGAACGATAATTTGTACTTAAAGTTATAATCTCAGCATTAGAATATTTATCCTGAAAATTTAATATGTACCTTATCTCAGAGCCACGCCACCCAAATATTGACTGACGAGGATCTCCAACACAAAAAAGATTTTGAGGATTTAAAAGATCTATAAGCTCTATTTGCAAAGAGTTAATATCCTGGTACTCATCTATCAGTACATATTCAAACTTTGGAATATAAGATGGATTATCTTTAAAAAATTTTATACAATGGGTTATCTGGTCAATATAATCCCTAAAACCAGATTTTTTCATAAATGAATCAATAAACTTGCATAGTCCATAAACAAGTTCAATATTTTTTTCATTGAATTCATCATATGATTCAACATCTTCAGTAAAGGTCTTTAGTTCCTCAATATCCATGTTATTTGTTTTATATAATTCAAGTATTGAGTAACAATCATTCATAAGGACCTTTAATAGTTCTTCTTGAGTCTTATCACGTCTTTGACCTGAAGTAAAATATTGTTCAATTGCTAAATTAAAATCAATATTGCTGTTTTTTAATGCTGCCTTAAAAAGTTTTATTTTTTCTCCGTAAGAAATCATTCTTGTTTGATTTTTATATATTAAATTATCATACTGTTTTATTATTTTCTCACAAAAAGAATTAAAAGTCTCTATCCTGACACCATCACAATAATTGTTTTTTGATAATCTTAAAACCATCTCATTTCTTGCTTTTCTTGTAAATGTTATTGCTAGAATATTTTCAGGTTTTACAGACCTGAATGTGGTTAGAAATTCTATTCTTTTTGTAAGTGCTGTAGTTTTTCCAGAGCCTGCCCCTGCAACACAAAGTATTTTATCTTTTCTACTTATTATTGCTTTTTTTTGTTCTTCATTATAGGATTTAAGAAAAAAATCAAAAGCATCAAACATAAGTTTATCCTCATTTGTTATTTCTGTTTCTTTAATAATAAAATTATTTAATCTATTCATCAATTTTTTTTTATATAAGCTTGGCTTAAGGATTTCCCTTCTACCATTATCTGTAAGTACAATAATCTTGATAAATTTATTATCTGGCAGATTCGTTAATTTTATAAGATTGTTATGTAATAGATTTTCAATAAGATCTTCTATCTCCAGTCTGCTATACAGTTGTAAATAACCAAATAATGCTTGCCTATTTAGTTTATTTCTTACAATGGACTCATTTTCTATATTACCATGCAAAAAATCTATAAGAAGGTTTTTACCTATATTAAAAGGCAAATTGTCAAGAGCTCTTAAAACCTTGATGTAGTCAAAATTATTAGAGTCTTCATCCATTTTTATGCCAAAACCTTATAAAAAATGTCGAATATTGGGGTATCTGTTATTACGAGATTATAATCTATATTTAGTTTGTTGCATACATCTTCTATTTTAGCACAATGATCATCTAATTTCTTTTCATAGTCTATCCTTAGTTTTGGACTTACAAATGTCCTAAGGACACTCTTGGTTTCGCTATCTTTAAGTTTCATGTCTCCTTCGATCTTCAACTCTTTTTCAACCCTGTCAAGTACTTGAATAATCTTTATCTCATGGTTTCCAAGAGAATAAAGTGCTTCTCTGATTTCATCAATGTTAACTAAAAAGTCTGAAATAATAATTAGCATAGAGCGATTCCCTATCACTTTTTTATATTGAATTAAATTATCAACTAAGTTTGATTTTCCTTTTGGTCTTATAGAATTTAAATGTTCGACCATTGCTGCAAGATGCGCCATCCCTTTTTTTGATTGAAAAACTTCTAAAGAATCTGCAAATGTTGCAAACTGAAACTTTTCGTTATCCTTTAGACTGAGGAATGCAAAACCTATACCCATCATTGAGGCATAGTCAAACTTGCTTATCCCATTTCCAAAATCCATTGAAGAACTTGCATCCAGAATAATATGTACAGTTAGATTTCTTTCCTCTTCCTTGACCTTTAAATATAAGTTATCCGTCCTTGCATAAACTTTCCAGTCTATTGATCTGATATCATCTCCAGGTGCATAAATACGGTAATCTTTAAATGTCATTCCTCTTCCTGCTGCTACTGAACGCTTAGAACCAATTAAGTTGGAGGTTACTCTTTTGTTTATTACAAGATTGAATCTCGATAATTGATCTAAAAATGAAGTGTCTATCATTTTATAGTGCTATTAATTTTGTATTTCGTACTTATTATCCGTAATCACAGCTTCACATTGTTTATTCATCACTAAGGCTAAAGTTACTGCTTCTCCAACTCCCAAATAAATATATAAATTTTTCTGATATTTTTAAGGAAGTACTAAAATCTCAACATTACTCCCTGAAAGAGGAATAAGAAAGTTTTTTATTCTTACTCTGAAAAGTTAGCACCATGAGAGGTTGTTAATATGTTAACAGACAAAGAAATTAAAAAGGAATTCAAAGAAAAAGCATCAAAAGAACCTGATAAGTATTACGCTACTTCTGTACTCAAGGCAGAAGGTTTTAGCAGGGGAAAATGTAAAAAATGCAGTACTTATTTCTGGTCAACTAAAAGCAGTGAAGTATGTGGTAATCCTGCCTGCTCAGGGGGATTTAGGTTTATTGGGGAGACTCCTGCAAAGAAAAAGTTGGATTATATTGGTGTTTGGAAGGAATTCTCAAGGTTATTTAAAGGATGGGGGTATACTCCAATAAAACGCTATCCTGTTGTAGCTAGATGGCGTAATGATACTGATTTTGTTCAAGCATCTATTTATGACTTCCAACCTTATGTGGTTAGTGGTGAGGTTGAGCCTCCTGCTAATCCATTAGTAGTGCCTCAGATGTGCCTGCGTTTTAACGATATTGATAATATTGGAATTACAGGTGCCCATTACTGTGCTTTTGTTATGATTGGTCAACATGCATTTGTAAAACCCTCAGAATGGGACCAGTTAAAATACTTTACAGACATACATAATTGGTTAAAGCAGGGTATTGGACTGAGTAACAACGAAATCAAATATCATGAAGATGCATGGGCTGGAGGGGGTAACTTTGGACCTTGCATGGAATATTTTTCTCGTGGACTGGAGTTGGGTAATCAAGTTTATATGATGTTTGAAAAAACCCCATCAGGTTATAAAGAATTAAGTTTGAAAGTTCTTGATATGGGGATGGGGCATGAAAGAAATGCATGGTTCACTCAGGGAAAATCAACAAGCTACGAAACTACTTTTCCAACTGTTGTAAAAAAACTATACTCTATTACTGGGGTAAAGTTTGATAACAAATTAATGGAAAAATTTTTACCTTATTCTTCTTATTTAAATATTGATGAGGTAGAAGATATTGATAAGGTATGGGAATTTGTTTCCGAGAGAGTTGAAGTTGATGTACAAGAATTAAAGAGGAGCGTAATTGAATCTTCATCACTTTATTCAATTGCAGAGCATTCTCGTGCTTTACTTGTTGCTTTAAGTGATGGAGCTCTCCCAAGTAATGTTGGTGGAGGTTACAATTTAAGAGTTATATTAAGGAGGGCATTATCTTTTATTGATAAATATAAATGGAGTATAGACTTAGCAGAGGTTTGCAGATGGCATGCTGATTATTTAAAGCCTTTATTTCCAGAACTAAGTGAACATCTTGAGGAAATTAAAAAAATATTAAATGTGGAAATGTCCAAGTATCAGGCAACAAAACAAAAAATACATTCAATGATTTCAAAATTAATCAAAGAGGAGATTGACGATAAAAAGTTATTAATGTTGTATGACAGTCATGGAATTACTCCTGAGTTAGTTAGGGAGGAAGCATCAAAACTAGACAAAAAAATATCTATTCCAGAAAATTTCTATGCAATGGTTTCTGAAATGCATGAAAGGGAAGAACAAAAACATGCAACAAAAAAAGAAGAGAAGTTAGATTTAAGTGGTATACCAGAAACAACTGCTTTGTATTATTATGATTATACAAAGACCAAATTCAATGCCAAAATTATAAAGGTTATTGATAACAAAATAATATTAGACCAAACCTATTTTTACCCAACAAGCGGTGGTCAGTTGCATGACATTGGAACAATTTCCGGAGTAAAAGTAATAGATATATTCAAGCAAGGAAATGTGATAGTGCATATTTTGAGTGAACCTCACTTGTTTTCAGAAGGTGAGGAAGTTGAATGTGAAATTGACTTGGAAAGAAGACTACAATTGGCAAAGCACCATACTGCTACCCACCTAATAAATGCTGCTGCCAGAAAAGTGTTGGGAAATCATATAAATCAAGCTGGGGCTAAAAAAGACATTCACAAAGCAACTATTGATATAACCCATTACCAAAGTATTACAGATGATGAGCTTCAGAAAATTGAAGAAGAGGCTAATAAATTAGTTAAGGAGTCTATAATTGTCCAAAGCAAATTTATACCAAGAACAGAAGCTGAACAGGACTTTGGGATGGGCATTTATCAAGGAGGGGCAGTTCCTGGAAAGATACTCCGCATCGTTAACATAGGAGGGATAGACATAGAAGCCTGCGGAGGAACTCACCTTAGAAATACCTCAGAGGCTGGCGAGATTAAGGTATTAAAATCAACTAAAATAAGTGATGGAATCGTAAGAATATCCTTTACTGCAGGCGAGGCTGCCAAAAAAGAAAAAAATGAAGAGATGAATATTTTGGAAGAAGCATCAAAGTTACTCAATGTAAAAAAAGAACTTTTACCAGCCAGAGTCAATGAGCTTTTTGAAAAATGGAAGTTGGCAAAAAAGACAGTTGAGAAAAATAAAAAAGTGGATTTAAAGGGATTAGATTTGATATCTATTGAAGAATACAAAGGCAATGTTTTGGATAAAATTTCTGAAATACTCAAAACACAGCCAGAGTATGTGGTTAAAACTATAAAAAGATTTTTGAGGGAGATGGATGAACTCAGGGAAAAAATAGAGGATAGTTAAAAATATCAACAAAAAGTATATAAATAAGCAGATGAATTAATAAAATTAATTAAACAAAGCAAAATCTTGATTATATAGATGGATAATAAGCTAAAAAGAGGTTACTTCAAAAAAAGCTATTTTTATATTTTACTAATCTCACTTCTATTAATTCCCAGTTTAATAGTTTCATCAGCAACCACTACAGTTGTAGACGGTGATGGAAATTCCTGTTCTTTACTGACTATTGAAGATCATCTTGAAGTTAAAAAAACAGGTGAGGCGTATGTTAGTTTAAATAATGAACAAACTGGTGGAAGAAAGTTTGCCATAATCTCGGCAGGTACACCTGGAGGGATAGGTCTTGGAAAATTCTCCATTTATGATCAAACGATTGGGATAAGCAGATTAACTATAGATGCAGATGGTAATGTAGGTATTGGGACTGGGGCGAATACCCTAACCAGAAAGCTGACGGTAGTTGGTAAGGTCGACAGGCTGTAAGAGAATAACAGTATAATTTTATTTTCTTACAATAGATTTC
>CAZIEE010000006.1:0-25553 GCA_964538135.1 uncultured Methanosarcinales archaeon | reverse complement strand
GTTAACAATTGTGATACAATTATAACTAAAAATGTGAAGCATTTCTCAATAATTAAAGGATTTAAAGTTGAAACTTATTAGTAAACATCAAACTCCATTAAATTTCTTATAACTTTCTTCAAGAGCAGATACTCCTGGCAATTTTTTTCCTTCAAAAAATTCCAATGAGGCTCCACCGCCTGTGCTTACATGGGTTAATTTATTTACAAATCCAAACTTTTCAACAGCTGCAGCAGTATCACCTCCCCCTACTATAGTTATTGCTTCTAAATTTGATAAAAATTTAAGAATTTCTTTAGTGCCATCAGTAAATTTTTCATTCTCAAAAAGACCCATTGGACCACTCCACAAAACTGTCTTTGCATCCTTTAAAACTTTTTTGTAAGATTTAATTGTTTCAGGTCCTATATCCAGTCCCATCCAGTCATCTGGGATGTTATTTACGTCAACAATCTTTGAGTTTACATCAGAGTTTATACTAAATTTATCACCAATCACCACATCGGTAGGTAACATAATTTTTTTATTTTTCAATAATTTTATTGCTAGATCAATATACTCTTTTTCAAGTTTAGACAATCCAATATTTTTCCCTTGTGCTTTAAAGAAAGTATAAATAAGTGCTCCACCAAGCAACAATACATCTACCTTATTCAATAAATTTTCTATAACTTTTATCTTGTCTGATATCTTCCCACCACCTATAATGGCAATAAATGGATTTTTAGGGCTTTGCATTATATTTCCAAGTACCTTTAAGTCCTTCTCTACGAGGAAACCAGCTGCTGATTTCAAGTATTTTGCTACTCCACAAGTAGATGCATGAGCTCTGTGACAAGTACCGAAAGCATCATCTACATAAAGTTCTGCCAATTCTGCCAATTTTCTTGAAAAATTTTTATCGTTAGCTTCTTCACCAGGATAGAATCTTATATTTTCCAATAAGATTATATCTCCATTTCTCATTTTCATTACTTCTTCTTTTACATAATCTCCAGTACAATCATTCATTTTTTTTACATTTTTGTTAAGCATTTCTCGAAGTCTGAAACTAACTTTATCCAATCTCAAAGACTCAACAACTGTTCCTCCTGGCCTGTCTAAGTGAGAGCATAAAATTACCTTAGCTCCCCTTTCAATAAGAAATCTTATGGTTGGCAGGCTTTCCCTTATCTTTTTGTCATCAACTATATCTGCCCCATTTTTTTTATCTAAAGGTACATTAAAGTCAACCCTAACAAAAACCCTTTTTCCTCTAACATCTAGGTCATTAAGTGTAAAAAAACTCTGCATAAGGGTGTTTATAAGAGCTAGTTTAAATTTTTATGGTCTGATAATGGTAAAATTTAAATATAACTTAACTTCAATAATCAAAATTGAATTAAAAAAATCAAAAAAATAAAAATTGTGAGGTAAAAAATGGCAAACACTGTATGTAAATGTGGAATAAAAAGAGAGTCAGGGTGGCTCTACTATGTTGACAAGAATGGAAACGCTGCCAGAGTAACAATGAAAAGAGCAGGCAAACCTTATAAAAAAAAGATAGAAGTAATGCACAAGTGCGGAATAAAGCGAAAAAATGGTTGCTTATATTATGTTGATGCAAAAGGTAATGTAGCTGAAACAAAGATGGCTAGAGGCAGAAGAAAAAAGAGAAAGTAAGCCTTAATCTATTTTTTTTATTTTTTAAATCAAATATTTAAACATTAATCGTAATCTCTCCATGTATGTTCACATCTCTCACATTTCAAGAATTTAGTTTCTGGTTCGTCTCCTGCTCTTGTTTGCACTAACCAGAAATATGCTGTTTTATGATAGCACTTTGGGCATTCAGTAGTGGTTTTTGGCAATGTTTGGAGCTCTCCTTCATCTATTACTTCCACTTCTTTATTTTTGTTGTGAATGGTCTCCTTTATCAACGTACCATCTATTTGTGATGTCTTATAACCACATGAGCAACTAAGTATTTTCTTATTGTCTTCTTTTTTTGGTACAAGTATTGAGCCGCACTTCGGACAAAACATATGAAATAAAAAAATTTAACAACTATATATAAATTTAACTAAAAAAAAGTTTAATTATGTTAATTAATTCCACAAAACCTACCTTAACATAGCCAAGCAGAGGGATTCTTAAAATGGCACTACCTACAATCTGTTCTTCTTTTACATCAACTTCATTAAGAAAAGTACTTCTTATTGGAGCTGGATTTGTTTTGTAATTGTCCCCTTTGGTTTCGAAGTGATAGCCCTCCTCTTGCTTCCATTTCTTAACTATTCTATGTATTATCGGATCTTTCTTGGCACTCCAGAATACAATAACCTCTCCAATTTCAAGATCTTTTGGTTTTTTGCCCTTGAGAACCATTATGTCACCTTTATTAAACCCATTTTTTAATGGAAAATTATCAAAATCTTCTTGAGATATACTGTTAGCTACATACCATTTTTTTGATTCTTTCCACCATGATTCAAATCCATTATCATGCTCCATACTCTCGCTCACAACAGCAACAACTGGATGTGATGTTTGTAGAACAAAACCCAAGCCAGGATAAATAATATACTTAATGAGTATAAAAGCCAAGATAGTATTAACAATCCAACTCCATATACTGTTATCCTCCCATATAAAATACCATAACTTTGCTAATCTTCTTTTTTTATTATGGATAATTTTTTTATTATTTGCAATCATTTTATGATATCTTTAGAAAAAGGTAATGATAAGAGGATAAAAAGATTGTGATTGGGGGATACTATTTTTTCTTCAAAATTATTATATTCCCCCTTCCCTTTTTTATTCTTTCAATTAATCCTTTATGCTCAAGTTCTGTTATCATCAAGCTTATCTTGGACTCTGACAAAGGGATTTGCTTTCTTATTTCTTTTTGGGTTGTTCTTCCAGATTCTTGTTTTATTATCCTTATCACTTGTTCTGAATCATAGTTTTTACTATTTTCTAGCGCTTCTCCTTTTAATTGGAACCTTTTCCACTTTTTTGTTTTTATAATGTGATATACTGGAATAAAAATACATAATATGAATAATATTAAAAATACTAAAAAACCAATTAAAAAATTGTAATTTTTAGCTTCAAAAATATTTTCGTTAATATCTATTTCTATATCGTCAATCCCTTCCTCAATATTTGGAAACAATATTAAATCAAGTACATAAGAGCCTTCTTGCTTTATTGTTATGTTCTCTTGCACAGATGCAAAGACAGTATTTTTTTGGATTAATTGGGATTTTATTTTATAAACCCCATTAGGAACATAAAACGAGTAAGTTCCATTTTTGGCAACGAGAAACTGCCTTGGAGAGGTGTTTATTTCAACCATTGCATCATCTATCCTTTTCAAAGACAAATCATAGACTATTCCATGAATTATGGTAGCTTTTACAGAGCTAATTAAAATAAAAAATACAAATAAATAAATTAGAAACTTTAATCTATTTATAATAAGCATAACACTGGTAAATTTTTAGAGTATAAAAATATAGTGTTCATTCATTGTTTAAAGTCTTAAAATTCCTTCCTAAAGTAAAAAAAGACCAAATAAAGCTTCTTAAAGCTTTGAAAAGTATAAAAAATCATTTAGTTTTTTGATAAAAAAAGTGTATTTATAAATGAGGTAATCTATAACTAATACATTAGCAAATGTAAAATTTGGAGGAAAAAATGAAAAAAACAATTGCCTTGGGGATTATTGCAATATTTGTTTTTAGCCTTATACCATTGACTTTTGCGCAAGAAGATACATCAGTAGCACAAGTACCAACATTTACACCTACACCATTACCATCATCTAAAGATACATCTAAAGATACAGTACCCTCATCTAAAGGTAGACTAGAAGATAAAAGAGAAAGGAATAGGGAAAGGTTGACTAAAATTGAAAATCTTGACAAAGCACAAATAGAAAGACTATCTAAACTTGAAATAAAAAATGTTGAGAAGATAACTCAATTGAAAAAGGAAAGACTAGAAAGATTGTCAAAACTTAATGAACAAAAGATTAACAGAATTTCTGAATTAGATAAAGAAAATCTTGAAAAAATTTCTGACCTGAATGAAACAGAACTAGATAAATTCTCTACATTAAGCAGAGCAAGATTAAAAGAATTATCAAAGCTTGATAATGTAAGATTGAGGACTGAACTAAGAAATCTTAAATTGGTTAATGTGAAAAATGCTGAAGATTTAGACAAAAGGGGTATTCCTGAAGCAAGGGCTGCTCAATTAAGACAAAGATTTGAGAAGGAAAAAGATGAATTTAATGAAGCAAAAAAAGAACTAAATGAATCCAGAAAAAAATTTAAAGAAGCAAAAGAAAGAAAAGATGAAAAAACAACTTTAGAGCATGGAAAAAATTACTTATTGAATACTGCTAATGCTTTAATAAAACATCTTGAAAAGATAAAGACAAAAGTACAAGAAAGCAAAAACATAGCTGATGATACTGAAGCAAAAATTCTTGCTGATATAGATGCCAAAATTGCTGATATCAATAAGATAAAAGATGAGTTACAAGCTGCAAAAACAAAAGAACAAATAAAAGAATCTGCAAAAAAGCTTCGTAAAATTTGGAAAAACCTAAAGCAAATTATAAGGTTACATACTGAAAGGGTTGTTTCAGCAAGGGTTAAAGGCATTGTAAACAGAGGATTGTTACTTGAAAAAAGGATTGAGCATGTATTGGCAAAATCAAAGGAAAGAGGAATAGAGATTGATGTAAATGCTGAGATAGCTGCCTTCAGCGAGAAGATTTCAGCTTCAAGAGAAAAATACAAAGAGGCACAAGCTAAGCTATCAGAAGCCCTTGAATTAAGAGCAAAAGGCGAACAACCTGACAGTGAAAATATAAAAACTCTAATTGATAAAGCAAATGGTTTGCTTAAAGAATCCAGAGAAGCAATAAAAGATGCGCATGAAATATTGAAGACAATAGTCAAGAAAATAAAACAAGCAGATCCTAAATCTGATTTATCAACAGAAGTTGAAGTAGAAGTTGTACAAGATGTACAAGAGACAATCCCAGCTGTAACAGAAACAAGTACAGCAACTGAAGCAAGTGTTGATGCTACTGCTTCAACTTAATTTTTTATTTTTGATTTAAGAAAGATTTAAATATGGGGACAAAATTTAGAAGACAGGTGATGCTTAATGAAAAAGGGGATATTCCTGATTTTTACTTTAGCACTTGTTTTTATTGCTGCATGTCAGCAAGCTAAGAAAGAGGTTGTTACAACTCCTCCAGAACTTCCAAAAGTTGAAATGACAAAAACAACCGAAGATTCAGTTGTTGTTGAAGTTGGTAAAGACTTGAACAATGTCAATAATGTTGAAGAAGATTTAAGTACTGAAGAATTTAGTGATTTGGATACTGGCTTGACTGATTTGGAGAATATATAAAATCGGTTTGATTGATATTCACCACCTTAACATATCATGTTGTTTCTTAAAGTCATGATAGATTACCCACATAACTTTTTTAACATCTTCTCTAGCCCTTTTTCTTAAGATAGCAAGCTTCATCATATCTGTGCGAGTAGTTTTTTTTGGCTTCTTAAGCTCTTTTTTTATCTTATTTGATGCGAATAATCCTGTAAATCCTTCAAACAAAGACATAAAAGTCCCTGTTTGCTTAGTTGGTTTTGGTTGTGCTTTTTTCTCCTCAAACTCTTCCCCTGCCTCTTTCAAATACCTCATGAGCTCATCACCTAATGAATCCAAAGCAGCTTTTACAGAGCCATCAATGAATCCCAATAATTGGAAATCTTCATCTTCTTTCATTTTCCTGTAATTTTCTATTTGTTGATCGTTCCATGCATATGCTCTAAAGTCTATCTCTACTCTGCCAAGATGCAAAGGCCCTCTCTGGTATTCTTGAGAATAATTCATCTCTGGTCTTGTCCTAAAAAGATAATGAATCAAAATGCATTGGTTAACTGAATGATGCGAAGGTGATGAAGCTGGCTTTATTGCTAAAATCTCAACTTCTATAGTAGAGCTTTCAAATGCAACAATTAAGTCAGGACTGTCTAATCTTGATTGGTCAAGCTGTAATCTTTGTATATTCTTCAGATAAGGCTTAACCCAGGCTGCATACATCTTTATAATTTCAAAATGCTGCCTCAAATACTTTAAAGTAAACTTTCTTCTGTTTTTCATTTCCTGATATGTGTGCTCTTTCCATGCCAGGAATGCCCTTAACTTTCTCTTTAAGACTTCTCTTACTTTTCTATTGAATTGACCTCTTTCTTTTTCAACAACAATATCAACATCTTCTTGTTTTTTTGGGTGAGTGCTAAAAAATAGATCTGGTAGTGTTGTGAATTGAACTTCTCGTGACATTCCATATACAGATGCAGGATTCTTTGCTCCTTGCTCGACTAAATCTACCCATATCCCTTTTAATGTTATTTCAGCACTTTCGGCACTTGGACTGGTAGTAAAACTATCTGTATAATAGCTAAGTCTTTCATCAAGAACTCGCATCTCTCTTACTATTTGGAATAGCTCTTTTATCATCTTCCCTATTGTTGCCAGAAACTGACTTACCTTATCTTGTTGGAGTCCTAATCTCTGTTGAGATGCTCCAAAAAAAGCTGAATTTTCAGCAGCAGAAAAAACATCAGTTATCTTATCTATTCTAGCAAATCCACTAAAATATCTTAGATAGTGTAATATCCAAAAATATGGCTCTTCTATGGAAATGTTATACCCTTCATAGTGAAGCCTGTACTTTCTTGCTGGAGTCGGATAACCTGTACTAATCTTTGTACCTCTAAACTCTTCGCTTAGTTCATTATCAGCTTTATTGTCTCCTGTTATAAATCCAAATTTTATAAGATCCAGATCTGTAACCATCCTCTTTTTTAGCTCTTGCTGCTCTTGCTATACCCCTCTATATTTTTACTTCAATATGCTGAAATGACTCTTCTTTTTTTATATCGATTAAATCAATTAATGGTCTTTGAAACTTATCATAATCATCTAAAATTCGATTACAAGCTGTGTTGACCCAACATTGTATAAATGGAAAGTTCTCTAATTGACCAAAGTCAAGAGTATCAAATACAAATATATAGCAGTTTTTGTCTTTTTCTTTTAAACTTTTTTTGAGTTCAACAGCTTTATGGAAATTATTTTGCCCTGGTTTCATAGAAACCAATAAGCCAATATCTGTTGCCTCTAGAAATTTTTTGTAAGCTGCCTTTCTTTTTCTTTTGTATCTTTCAACAAAACTTTTGTCTATATTAGAGAGTATAGCATTTATTGGATCATAACAAAAAACATCTTTTTCTATATTTAATGCAATTCCCAATGGATGGAAAACTCCTGTCCCTATGTAAAGGAATGCATCTACATCCTGCTTTATTTTGTCAGCTCCACTAACATCACACCCAAGCAACTGACCTTCGTATTTTTGATTTATCTTGTCTATAAAGACAGTTTTTCCTTTAAGCTCAAGCTCTTGTTTTATAATATCCATATAATCAATAAATTGGATTGTAGTGTTTAAACCAATCTTTTTTGGAAGGACATTTGGATCTAAATTTGATAAATCTATTTTTCCTTTATACCTTGATTCAATCATCATTATATTCATAATGGAAGTTAATATTCAAACTTAGATTTAAATTTATCTGCTCGACCTTATGCCGCTAACCACTTTTCGGACAGAGCCTCTGTGAACTACTCCGAGTTTCGCTTTGCGCTCAATCCGCGAGGGTTCAGCAGGTCACGCTGCTCCTAAAAAGTGAGGTTTTAAACCCCGCACAAAAATGTCGCAAACATTTTTGTGCATAATCATTTTTTTTGTTTGCGCATCCATTTATACTCATACCAGGAAACTCTTTTTTCTTCTATTGCTGACTTCAAAGACTTTTCAATATTACTTAATGTGCTTTCTCTGCTCTTCACTTCTACAAAAACAACATCCTTTATATTTTTTTGATCCATTCCATTGAATACTATAAAGTCTATTGGCTTGCCTATAAACTTTGCTTCTGTTGGATTGTAGGGAAAATCTGGCAGGTAAGGTGCAATTTGCTCATTAAGCTGTCCACTTAATACTGCTCTTGACTGTTTTATAGCATTTTCTCTTATCTCTGGAATTTTTTCCTGCCATTGCTTATAAGAAACATATTTACCAATTAAGTAACCAATAATCAGGATTACCATAAACGAGATAAATACAGTTATTATCTCAAAAAATACCATAAATATAGTTAAATTTGCCTGGTTAAATAATTTTCGGATAAAAGAATGACATCCAACTGACAAGGGAGAAGTCCCGTGATATGAGAGTGAGAAGGTTTCTATGGAGCTTTGAAATCTTAACTTTTATATAGCGTATTCAATAAAGATCTTTAAACATGATAAAAAAAATTAATTGTTCAGGCTTTGAATTAAATTTTGATAGAACTTTAATTATGGGAATACTAAATATAACCCCCGATTCTTTTTCTGATGGAGGCATTTTCCTTAAACCAGATAAAGCAGTTGAACATTGTAAGCAAATGGTTAAGGATGGAGCAGATATTATTGATATAGGTGGAGAAAGCTCGAGACCTGGCTCACAACCAGTTTCTGAAGAAGAAGAGCTAAAAAGAGTATGCCCTGTTTTAAAAAGATTAGTTAAAGAGTTGAACATTCCACTGTCTATAGACACTTACAAACCAAAAGTTGCTGAAGAATGTATCAAACTAGGTGCACATTTGGTAAATGATATAACAGGATTAAGAAACCAGGCAATGATTGATATAATATCAAAATATAATGTCCCAGTGGTTATGATGCATATGAAGGGCATACCTAAGACTATGCAAGAAAATCCAGATTATAAAGATAAAGATGTAATCGAAGATATTAAAACTTTCTTGGGTGAAAGGATTAAAGATGCAAATAAAGTAGGGATAAAAGATATTATAATTGACCCAGGCATTGGATTTGGAAAGACAACAGAGCACAATGTTGAGATTTTAAAAAGGCTACAAGAACTAACCTGTTTTGAGAGGCCTATTTTAGTAGGGCCATCAAGAAAATCTTTTATTGGAAACCTGACTGGGCTTCCAGTAAATGAAAGGCTGGAAGGCACAATAGCTTCTATTTCCATTGCAATTATTAATTGTGCCAACATAATAAGGGTTCATGATGTGAAAGAATGTAAAAGGGCAGTTGATATAGTAGATGCAATAAAATATAAATGATAAAAATTATTATAAGAGAAGCCTCTTTTTTATGTAACGTAGGTGTGACTAAAAAAGAAAGAGAAATAAAACAAAAAATATTGATTGATTTAGAATTATCTTTGGATATAAAAAATAGAATAAAAGATAATATAAAAAATACAATAGATTATTCAAAGGTTCATGAAGTAATGAAAGAGATTGTTGAAAAAAATGACTATAAGCTTATCGAAACAATTGCAGAAGGAATATCCACAGCGATTTTGAGAAAATTTCCTATTGAGAATGTTTTTGTTAGGGTTAAGAAACCGCGTGCATTTGCTGATAAAAATGTAAAATATGTTGCTGTCGAGATGATTAAAGAAAGAAATGGTTGAGGTATATTTAGGACTTGGTTCTAACTTAGGAAACAAAAAAGCAAATATTAACAAAACTATTAATTTTCTTAAAGAAAAGGCTAATATTTTAAAAGTATCTTCTTTGTATGATACTGAACCTGTTGGCTATAAAAACCAGGATAGATTTTTAAATTGTATTGTAAAAATACAAACAAGGCTTAAGCCAGAAGAATTGTTATTATTCTTAAAATCAATTGAAAGAAAATTGAAAAGGATTGTAACAATAAGAAATGGGCCCAGAACTATTGACTTAGATATTATTTTTTATGGTAACAAGATAATTAAAATTGACAATTTAATAATTCCCCACCCAAGATTACATAAGAGATTATTTGTTTTAGGACCATTAAATGAGTTATGTCCTGATTTTATTCATCCAATCCTAAAAAAAAGTGTGAGGGAATTATTTTTGATGGAGAGTTCAGATAATTATCATGAAAATCAGTTTTAACAGCGAATTTTCAGGATGCAAAAAATATCGCCCTAAAGGGTTGGGTTTTAAACCCCGCACAAAAATGTCGCAAACATTTTTGTGCATTATCAAATACGTGATACAAACCCAGATTTTGGTTCAAATATATCTCCTGAAATCTTTAACTTTTGCAAGGCATCTTCTATCTTGTCTTCATCTAATCCTTTCAGCTTAGCTTCAGTAATAATATCGTCTATAGGGACTACTTTTCCAAGTTTTTCCTCCAACTCTGTGATGATATCCCTTACAATCAATATTCTACCTCTTTGTGTTGCTGTTATGCCTGTTGTTATTCTATCTATGTCTATTTTTCCTGTTTCTTTGTCAAATCCAACCTGCATCAAGCAATAATCTAAAAGTTCAATTGCCTTTTTTGCATCATTTCTTGTAACCCTATTATCCAATCTTGACCTTGCAGATGCCTCGCTTAACCTTACTAAAGCCTCTAACTGTCTTGCAGATATTGGCACAGAACGTATGCCTCCTCCTTCACTCATACCAGTTTTCCTCATCCTAAGATAAAATTCTTTTATTTCCTCTATAGCCCCATCTGTCAATTTTGGATTGACTTTTTGTCTGACATAGGAAATGTATTTTCTTAAAATTTCTGTTGATATTTCTGGTTCTTGAATATCAGGAGTTTGGTGCAATGCAAGGATGTGCTTAGCCATTTTTTCATCTTGTTTCTCATCAGGCAAGTCTTTTATTGGAAATATCAAATCAAATCTATTGATTAATGTAGGAGGCAAATCTATCTGATCAGCAATTACCCCATATGGGTCAAATCTGCCAAATTTTGGATTTGCTGCAGCCAAAACAGTAGTTCTTGCTATTAATGTTGCTTGTATGTTTGCTTTTGATATACTAACTGTTTGATTTTCAAGTGCCTCGTGCATTGCAGCTCTGTCTTCATTACTCATTTTATCTAACTCATCAACACAAACCAATCCATCACTGCTTAAAACCATTGCTCCTGCTTCCAAAGCCCATCCTTTCAAAAATTCATCTCGAACAACAGAAGCTGTTAGTCCTGCTCCCGAAACACCCTTACCACTCACATACCTCCCTTTTGGAGCAATCTGGCTGATTCTTTTTAGAAGAGCAGACTTACCGCTTCCAGGGTCTCCAACCAACAATATATGCATATCCCCTCTACTTACTACCTGATCACTTCTTACTTTCCTTACCCCACCCATTAATTGAAGCAAAAGCGATTCTTTCACCTTTTCATAACCATAGATTGAAGGTGCAATTGAGTTTACAAGTTTTTCATAGCCACGTGGGTCATTAGCAATTTCCAATACTGCTTTTTCCTCTTCCTCACTTATCTTAACTTGATAAAATGTATCTTGAGATGGTTTTAGGTAGTTGCTTTCAATCATCAAGTCAAATCTTGTTGATTTTGCTCCTGTTTTTGATATTATTGGAACTTCTTTGATAGTACCTACTACCTGAATCTTACTACCTGGAGATGTTCTTTTTTCACTCAATGGACTAACCAGGTCATCTGTTAGAAGTACATTAATGCGTTTAGGTTGCTCACCCCCTTCAAGGTTTTCAGGAGTTTCTTCAAGAACTATGCCTTGAGCATCAACCATGCTTTTATCAATCAATACAAATTTACCTTTTCTCCCACAACCACATCTTGTTGGCTCTTTGAATGTTCCTTCTAATTGGAGTATATTCATAATATTGCCGCATGCTGGACACTCAAACCTTGCTGATGTAACCTGTGGCCTTACATCTGATTTTTGCCTTATAATGCCCTCGACATAAAGAAATTTGTTTATATGCTTGCTTCTTATATCCCTTATCATAATATAATTACTTTTAGGTAAGTTATGAAATCTAACCTTAATTAGTAATTGGACTGAGTTATCACTACCAATATCATATTGTTCAATAGCTTTTTCAATTGCTTTGGTTGTTTCTTCTGGCTTATCAAGTAACTCAGTAGCTAAATCTGGATCATACTTAGAAAGTTCTGCAAAGTCAATGAGTAGAAAATTATCTCCCCTTCTTACATTTTCCAATAAAGAATCATAATAGATAGCATCTATAAAGTCATTAAATTTCTTTATTTGATCTATAACGCTGATTTCCATGGGTTTAATCTTAGGGAATAAGGTATGCACATACAATAAAAACAATAAAAGGCAAATTACAAAAATAAATTCTCTAAGCCCCTACTTTTTTCAGGTTTTCAATAAGCTTATCAACTGCTGCATTAACCTCTTTCTCACTTTTTGTTCCTGTGCAGACAATTTTTCCATTGCTAAAAAGCAGGAATGTAGCTTTTGCTTCTGTAAGCTTATAAACTAATCCAGGAAATTGCTCTGGTTCATACTCTGTATTCTCAAGCTTCATTGCAAGAGTATTTAAGTTCAAATCCATACCTATAGCACCAGCAGCTACAATATTCTGTACTTTTATTTCTGGTTTTACTGTTATTTTAATGTTTATTTTCTCTAAACTTTTTATGATTTTCTTTATACTTTCTTCTACCTTCTCCATTGAGTTAGCGCCAGTGCATACAACCTTGCCTGAGCTGAATATCAAAGCAGATGTTTTAGGCTCTTTAATCCTCATTACAAGCCCTGGAAATTGCTCTGGATTGTATTCAGTATTACCAAGAGTCGATGCCATCTTCTCAAGAGGTATATCATGTTTTAACGAGGTAGAAACAACTATATTCACAACCCTTATCTCTCTTTTAGTTTCTTTCTTGGTTTCTTTCTTTACCATAAAAATCCCCCTGAAATTAGATAGTAAAATGCTTATGTTTATAAATACTTTTATTTCCTTTAGGTAATTCTTTATTTATAAAGTTCATTATGATTCCAGAAATAGTTACCCCGAAAAACAATGAAGAAGAATTTATTCATATAGCCTCAAGACTTGGCATTGGGGTTATTTATTTTTTATACAATTTTGATTATTATGACAAAACAAAAATAGAAAAAATGTTTTCAACTTTTGCACACAACCAAAAAATCAAGGTATATACTGGACTTATAGTTAATCAGAAGAATATAAAAAATGCTTCAACCATCTCAAAGTTCTTGGTAGTTAAAAGTTCCAATAATGACAGATCTTTTATTGAATCGAACAGGATAAATTTGATCTATGGGTTAGAGGAAACTTATAAAAGGGATTTTTTACATCAAAGAGCATCTGGATTAAATCATATCCTATGCGAACTTGTCAGGAAGAATAAGGTAATAATTGGATTTTCTTATAGCTCATTGCTCAATAAAAGTAGTTTAAACACTCCAACAAGTTCTTTAATAATGGGAAGAATGATGCAAAACATTAAGCTATGTAAAAAGTATAAATGTGCTATGACTGTTGCTTCTTTTACTGAAAACCCATTTGAGCTCAGATCACCTTATGATGTAAGAAGTTTGTTTAGGTTGATGGGGATGACTGATTTTGATACAGGATAATATCGAAATCCCAATATTTATAGCTACGCACATACAAGCCCCATAGAAACCCTGAAGGTAGTGTCAATTTATGAGGCTCACATACATGACAAGATTATCTAATTGATGTTTTGCCCAAAACCTCAATGGCCTTTCCTATATCACTTTCTTTAATAAGAAAAATTGTATCTGTCCAACAACTCAATGTTTCAACTATATTGATGTTATTTTCTGCCAGTAAAGAACATAAGTAAGCATAAGTTCCCAAAGCACCTTCAATTTCCTTAGGGCTTATAATTGTTATCTCTATAAGATTTTTATGTTCAGAGATTATTTTATTTTTAAAATATTTTTTTATGATCCCAATAAGGTTTTCTGCAGTTATTATTGTTATTGCAGATGCCCCTTCGATTATCCTAAATATTTTCTTCATTTTTCTAATCTCCCTTTCTAATTCAAATAAGTGAGCCAGGAATATATCTTTTTCAAGTACTACTGCCACCATTTTGTTTTTAACTTCAATATTACTCTCTTTCAATATTTTTAAAATTTTATTTTCATGCACCTCATCTTTTTTCAATTTTATTTTAAACCTTCTGCAAGCAATTAATATTGCATCAAAGTTCTTTTTTTGATTAAGTTTTAACTCTGTAGCTATCCGTCTTGATAATGAAGAGTAATTAACCAACCCATACTTCAAACAGTTTTCTATCGAAGGGTGCTGTAAGATATAACTTTCCGTTAGTTTTGTTATATTTTCCATTTATTGTAATTTATTATACTATATTTTATTATACTATATTTTACTATAAAATCAAAGCAATTGTATATATAAATGTTTTCTTTTAGACATTTTTGTTTTATTTTGTCTTAAGTGGGGCATCAGGTTTAAGAAGTGATGTTCAATCTTAAAAAAAGGTGTTGTTGAAATTGAATGAAAACTCAAATTCGGATATAACTAGTTTAATAAATTTAATAACAATACCGATACCAGTTGCAAACACTGGTTATCTAAAGAAAGTTATTAGTGATTATTCATTGGAATCTGTTCTAAAGAAAGCTTTTAGAAGTTATGGAAGAAGTATTACTAAGGATTATTTTATAGAGGATAGTAAAAGTTATCCTAAAAATACATCATTTGTTATTATACCTTATGCTAAAACTAAAAAATATACTAAGTTTATTGGTTGCCTAATTGCTACTAATGAAGAGATTGATGGTTTTGAATTTATTTATTATGATAAAATTGGAGTAATTCCAAAATATCAAGGTAATGGGCTTATGAATGAAATGATTATTGGTGCAAGAAATTTTAGTGAAAGTAATAGTAAAAGTCAAATTGACATGCAACCTAAAGACATGCAACCTAAACCTTCAGTTTTAAGAACATCAGTTGATAAACTTAATGAAATATATGCAAATGAAGGAGATATTAAAACTACAAAAGAAGACCTTGAGAAGTTTAATGGATTTTATGTACATGGATTTGGATTTACAGATAAAAAAACAGGTGAAGAACTTTTTGAATATTCAGAATATTCGTTTCAAAAAGCTGCTGAATACGTTGCTAAAAAAGCATGTACAGTTACAGTAATTAAACCAGATTGAATTTTGATCTTATGATGCTATGCACATACTTTATGTGTGTGACCTTATCCAAAAATATAGGTAAACTATAAAACCTAAAACCAACAAGATATTGATAATCCTAATAATTTTAACGACTCTTGTCAAAGTTTTTTGTCTTGAATCTTTATCCATCTCCTTATTTCTTATAAATACTCATCCCAACTTTTGATCTTTAAGTCATTAATTTTCTTTTTATAAATTGATTCAATAAACAATTTGGAAATCTTCTCATTTGTTAATAAAGGAATGTTAAAATCAACTGCTTTCCTTCTTATCAGATAATCATTTTCAAGCTCTTCTTGTACTAAACTTTTTGGTATATTGATAACTAAATCAATCTTTTTTTCCTGAAGATATGTCAATACATTTGGTTCTTTTTTCTCAAGTGGCCAATATAATGTGTCTACTTTAACTTCATTCAGCTCAAGAAATTTAGCAGTCCCTCTTGTAGCATAAATCTTGAAACCCATCTCTTCCAGTTTTTTTACACTCTCCAACAGATATGCTTTACTCTCTATTGGGCCTGTCGAAAGCAAAACATTGGAATTTGGAATCACAAAACCAACTGAAAGCAATGACTTCAGAAATGCCTCGTTTATATCATCACCTAAACATCCGACTTCACCTGTTGATGCCATCTCAACACCAAGCACAGGATCTGCTCCATGTAATCTGGAGAATGAGAACTGCGAAGCTTTGACTCCCAAATAATCTAGATCTAAGGTATTATACTTACCTTTTATATCCAAGCCAAGCATTGCCTTTGTTGCTAAATCAATAAAATTATTTTTAGTAACCTTTGAAACAAATGGAAAACTCCTGGAAGCCCTTAAGTTGCATTCGATTACCTTAATCTGATTATCTTTTGCAATAAATTGTATATTAAAAGGACCAGTTATTTTTAATGCTTCTGCTATTTTTTTTGTTGCTTCTTTAATTTTCCTTATAGTCTCAAGATAAGTATATTGTGGGGGGAGTACCATTGTTGCATCACCGCTATGAACTCCTGCATTTTCTATATGTTCTGATATTGCATAAATTATTATTTCTCCATTTTGAGCTACAGCATCTATTTCTATTTCCTTGGCATCTATTATAAACTTGCTTACTACGACTGGGTGTTTTTTAGATACCTCTACTGCTTTTTGTAGATATTGCTCAAGCTCTTTTCTATCACAAGCAGTGCTCATTGCAGCTCCGCTTAGTACATAAGAGGGCCTTATCAGAACAGGATAGCCAACCTTTTCAGCGAATTTATTGGCCTCTTCCAATGATTTTGCCTCCATCCATTCTGGCTGATCTATATTTAAAACATCAAGCATAGCAGAAAATTTGTGTCTGTCTTCTGCGTTATCTATACTTAAAGGGGATGTTCCAAGAAGTTTTACATTTTGCCTGTGCAATCTCATTGCAAGATTATTTGGAATTTGTCCACCCATTGAAATTATAACTCCCAAAGGATTTTCCTTTTCATAAATATCAAGCACTCTTTCAAGGCTAAGCTCATCAAAGTAAAGCCTGTCGCAAATATCATAGTCTGTGCTTACAGTTTCGGGGTTGTAGTTAATCATAATTGTTGAGTAACCTGATTTTTTCAATGTAACTATCGAATTAACGCAACACCAGTCAAACTCAACAGAACTGCCAATTCTATAAGCACCTGAGCCAAGAACAATTACATTATTTTTGGTGTTAAACTCTATATCATCCTCTTCTCCATTATAAGTTAAATATAAGTAATTTGTAATTGCAGGGTACTCTGCAGCTAATGTATCAATCTGCTTAACAACAGGGATAATGTTATATTTTTTCCTTAGATTTCTTACTTCAAATAGTTTTTCTTCAATGTCACCCAAAAAAAATTCAGTATTATTTTTTTGATTTAATATTTTTGCAATCTGGAAATCAGAAAATCCCTGTTGTTTTGCCAGTTTAAGTAATTCTTTGGGCAAATTGTTGATTGTTTGAATCAATAATCTGCTTTCTGTTTCAACTACATTTTTTATTTTGTACAGGAACCATTTATCAATATTTGTTAACTCATGAATTTTATCAATTAACATCCCATTTTTTATAGCTTCAACTATTACAAGCAACCTTTTGTCTGTTGGTTTAGTTAATTCTTTTTTCAATTCACCAAACTTTAAAGTGTTTGGATTGTTCCCTACTAATCCATGTAAATTTATTCCAAGCATTCTTATTGCTTTTTGAAGTGCCTCCTCAAATTTTCTACCAATTGCCATTACTTCTCCTACACTTTTCATTTCACTGCCTATTTCGAAGCTAACGCTCTTGAATTTTTGTAAGTCCCATCTTGGCATTTTAACAACAATATAGTCCAATGCAGGTTCAAAACAACTTTTTGTAACCTTTGTTATCATGTTTTCAATTTCAATTAAGGAATAGCCTAAAGCAAGCTTTGCAGCAATAAATGCCAATGGATAACCTGTCGCTTTTGAAGCTAAAGCAGAGCTTCTGGATAGCCTTGCATTAACTTCAATAATCCTATAATCCTCGGAATTTGGCTCAAGAGCGAACTGAATGTTGCATTCTCCAACTATTTCTAAATACCTTATAACCTGTATTGAGATCAATCTTAATTTATGATACTCATGGTTGGTTAAAGTTTGTGAAGGTGCAACAACAATACTTTCCCCGGTATGTATCCCCATAGGATCAAAGTTTTCCATATTGCAGACAGTAATGCAGTTATCATAAGAATCTCTAACAACTTCATATTCTATCTCTTTCCACCCCCCAAGGTATTTTTCAATAAGAACTTGAGAAGAGTAAGCTAAAGATCTTTTTACTTTGTCTTTTAATTCTTCTTCATTTAATGCAACACCAGAACCTTGTCCACCCAAAGCATATGCCACTCTTAACATCACAGGATATTTCAGTTTTTTTACAACTTCTACTGCTTGCTCAACACTGACTACAGCTTCACTTTCACAGACCTTAAGATTTATTTGAGTTAATTTTTCCACAAATAGTTTCCTATCCTCAGTATTTTTTATTGTATCAATCTGAGTTCCTAAAACCTTTACTCCATATTTTTCAAAAACACCAGCATCAGCGAGAGCAACACCACAATTTAATGCAGTCTGGCCACCAAAAGAAAGCACAACTCCATCTGGTTTTTCTTTTTCTATAACCCTTTCAACAAAATATGGAGTAACAGGAAGAAAATAAATTTTATCACCCATGCCTTCGCTTGTCTGATAAGTAGCAATGTTCGGGTTAATTAAAACAATTTCAATTTTTTCTTCTTTTAGCGCTTGGATGCATTGGCTTCCGCTATAATCGAATTGGTGGCTTAATCATTACAAATTATTACATAAGAAAGCTCTCACCAGCTTCGCCAATTTTGACTTTGCTTAGATCAGTTTCCTAACCTAATGTGCACCGCTTCCAAGCACCAAAACTTTTTTAATTCCATGTTTCACTTTCACATTACTTTACCTCCAACCTTTTTGCTTTGAGGGTAGGGTATTACATTTAAATATATTCACAAGTTTTATATAGGAATGAATATATTATCATAAAATCCAAGAAAGTGCTTTACTCCAACCTAAAGGTGTATGTACATAGCATCTTCAAAAATCTAGTTATGAATCACGATAAACCAAGTTTTGAAAAAAAGTTAAAGAGGTTTTCTGTTGTTAAAAAATGTCCTGTATGCGGGCAATTAAGTTTAGTATTCAAAAATAGTTCAGTATACTGTGAAAATTGTGGTTACGAAGAAAATATTTTGATAATAAATGGCTTGAGCAAATCAAAACCCTCGATTTTTGGTCAAGCTTTTTGCTCAAAGTAAAAGGTTGAGAAGGTGAAATTTTATGTCTTTTAATGTTTCAAATCTTAAAAACCAAAGAGTTGGTGTTTTTGTTGATGTACAAAATATGTATTATTCTGCAAAAAACCTTTATAATGCAAAGGTCAATTTTACTCAGTTACTTAGAACAGCTGTGGGAGCAAGAGGTTTAATAAGGGCAATAGCTTATGTAATCAAAGCCGATGTAAAAGACGAACAAAACTTTTTTGATGCACTATCTAATATAGGATTTGAGATAAAGGCAAAGGACCTGCAGATTTTTCCCGGTGGAGCAAAAAAAGGAGATTGGGATATTGGTTTGGCTATGGACACCATTGAGCTTGCACCAAAGCTCGATACTATAGTTATTATTAGTGGTGATGGCGACTACGTGCCACTGGTACACCACTTAAGACATGCACTTGGTTGTAGAATAGAGGTTATGGCATTTGGGAAATCATGTTCATCATTATTAGAACAGGAATCTGATCTGTTCACAGATCTGGATTTAAATAAAAGAAAATTTTTGATTGGTATTTGAATAAAAATTATCAAAAATGATTGAACTTACTCAAGATAATTTTGATAAAGAGGTTCTAAAAAGCAGGTCTGCCACTCTAGTTGATTTTTGGGCGCCTTGGTGTGGACCTTGTGGAGTTATATCCCCTATTTTAGAAAAGCTTTCAAATGAATACATAAATAAGCTGAAATTCACAAAGATAAATGTTACTGAAAGTGAAGATATAGCGGCAAAGTTTAATGTGCGTGGAATACCTTGTATCATTCTGTTTAATCATGGAAAAGAACTTGACAGGATTGTTGGAGCATACTCTGAAATTGATTTGAGGAAAAAGATAGATTTAATACTAGCAAATAAATAGAGTAGAAAATGAAACGACAAATTAATCAGTTTGATCAACTTGATTTCTCTCTTTATTCGGATCATATAAATCAAGATCTTGAATTTGAAGTCAAAATACTTGAAACAAATAATAAGGAGGCTGATCTTTTAATTAAAAAAGGGTATAAAATTAAAAAGTGTGTATGGAAAGGTTTAATTGCTTCTTAAATTTGTTTATTAAAAAATGTATAAATCAAGTTTATATGATAAAGAGAGCAGTGATGAACTAATCAATCAAAATAGATACCAGTCATTAAAATATGCAAATACTTCTCATTCTAATGAAGATAAAAAATACCATAATGAAAATTATTCAAATGAAAGGAAGTTAGATGATTTTAATGAATTAATGAAAAAAGAAGATTACAAAAAATCAAACTTTGAAGTTACTGAGAAAAAAATAGAAGATTTAAAAGATGAACAATCCATACAATTTAAAGCTGCCAAGGAGTTATTTACTGATAATTTAATGAATAAAAGAGAGTTAGTTGGAGCAGATAAAGAGCTGAAAACTGATGCAAAAACAATAGAAGAAACCATAAATATGGCAATAAAAGATCAAAAATTGATAGAAGAAGTTTGAATTTGCTTGGTATGGCAATCTCGATAGCATTCTTGACAATCCAAAAATTTTTAAGATTTCTTCTAATTGTTATGATTCCTTTGATACTTTTTTTTTCTGTTTTAAAATTGACAATCTTTGATAATTTCTTTTACGAACAAAAATTTTTAGATTACAACATACATCATTTTGTGGATAGGGCAAATGAGGTACACCTTAAAGTGATGAATTTCATAACTGGAAAAAGTAAAGAACTACCAAATGTTTTTAATGAAAGAGAAAAGTTGCATCTATCTGACGTAAGAAAAATAATATTAAATTTACATAAAGTGTTTTATGGTTTAATTGGAATATTCATCTTAATCTTTTTAATAGAATTATACTTATTAAATGAAAAGAAAAAAATTGTAGATTTTATAGGTAATCTGCTCTTTTTTGGGGGATTTTTGACTATTATCTTTTCATCAGTTTTATTCTATTTGGTAAGCACAAATTTCACAATAACTTTTGATTCATTCCACAAATTGTTTTTTGAAGAATATAGCTATATCTTTGATCCAACAAAAGATATTATTGTAATGCTTTACCCTGAACAACTGTTCATGGAGCTGGGCATTAGAGTGATGAAAATAATTTTCTTTGTATCAATTATCATAATTGGATTAGGTGCATTTTTTGTTAAATTCAAAAGAAAATAGTATGTACATAGCATCATAAGGTCAAAATTCAATCATGTTGAATTCATTGACGAGCGTTGTGGCGAGGGGATGCCCCCTACGGGGACGCAGCTCCTTCATCCTTCCCGTAGGGAATTTTGAAGATGCTATGTACATACAGAAAATAGTAATCCTTATATACTTACCTTGAATACTTAATTATTCACAATCTAATTCAATATAAAAAATGTTAGAATCTTTTTTGATTACATCACGAGAAACTTTAGAAGCCAGCTTAGTTGTTGGAATAGTTCTTGCATATTTAAACAAGACCAATAGTCAGAATTATAAAAAAACAGTTTACTATGGAATTGCTTTTGGAATTTTATCGAGTATTGCTGCTGCTGTTATTTTTACATTATTCGCGGGAGGGTTTGAAGGTAGGTCCGAGGAAATATTTGAAGGGAGTACAATGCTCATTGGGGCTTTCTTGTTGACCACAATGATTTTGTGGATGATGAAGCAAAGACATATTGAAAAAGAGATTCAAAGAAAGGTTGAAAAAAATTTGATGAAAACAGAACTCTTTTTTTCACATATTGGAATTTTTATGATTATTTTTATAGCGATAATAAGGGAAGGAATTGAAACTGTTATATTTTTGAATGCAGTAAATTATGCAAGCAGAATAAATTTCTTTGGAGGAATACTCGGGATATTGATTGCAATAATGGTTGGTTACCTTTTTTTTATAGGTACAAATAAAATAAATTTGAAAAAATTGTTTAATATAAGCAGTATCTTATTAATACTATTTGCTGCAGGATTAGTTGCACATGGAGTTCATGAATTTGAAGAAGCAAAGATTTTGAATGGGATAGTAACTCCATTATTTGACATAAATCCACAGCTAAATGCTGATGGTAGCTATCCCATCTTACACGAAAAAGGCATCTTAGGTAGCTTTTTAAAAGGATTGTTTGGTTATAACGGGAACCCAAGTCTTTTAGAGATTGTTTCTTATATATCTTACTTAGTGATAATATTTTGTTTGTATAAAAGAATTGAAAGTGATAAGGTGTCTGTTAAAGGTATTTATTAATCAGAAAGTAATTTACTTTGATAATACTATGTTTCTAAGTTTTTTCCTTAGTTTTTAGACAGCCCCCCAATATACCCTTAAATAATCTAAAAGATTACATCATGAAAATCTGCGTATTTGACGGATTTTCAGGTAAAAATGATAGAAACCATAGAAAAACCATACTCTTCAGAACAAATAAGGTATATATTGAATCCAATAGTAGATAAATGGTTCTTTACAAAGTTTAAGGAGTTTTCATTACCTCAGTTATTTGGAGTGATGGAAGTTCATTCAAGGAATAACCTACTGATAAGTGCCCCAACAGGTGCAACAAAGACACTTACAGCTTTCTTATCTATACTTAATGAGCTTATAGATTGCTCTGAAAGTGGAATTTTAGAAGATAAAGTTTATTGTGTTTACGTTTCTCCTTTAAAAGCACTTAACTATGATATTCATGTGAACTTAATAGAGCCATTGAAAGAGATGGAGAAGATTGCTGGTAAAAAGCTAAATATCAGAGTTTCAGTAAGAACAGGAGATACATCTGCTTCTGAAAAAGCAAATATGCTTAAGCATCCACCCCATATACTGATAACTACACCAGAAAGCATGGCAATAGTTCTTTCAACAATAAAATTCAGTGAATTATTGAAGGATGTTCAATGGCTTGTGGTAGATGAAATTCATGCACTTGCAGAGAGTAAAAGAGGGGTGCACTTCTCATTGTCTATGGAAAGGCTTCAAAGAATTTCCAATAGTATGGCTAGAATAGGGCTAAGCGCAACAATTGCCCCATTAGAAGAGATTGCAAAATTTCTTGTTGGTTATGAAAGGGATAGCAGTTTAAATTATAGTTTAAGAACATGTAAAATTGTAGATGTTCAATATCTTAAAAATATGGATTTAAAGGTATTATCCCCTGTACAGGATTTAGTGAGCGAAGAATATTCAATAATGCACAACTCAATGTATTCCTTAATTGATGATTTGATTCAAAGCCATAAAACAACATTAATTTTCACAAACACAAGGGCTGCAACAGAGCGTGTAGTTAATCATCTCAAGGAAAAATATCCAAAAAAATATACAGAGAACATTGGAGCTCACCATGGATCACTATCAAAAACCCTGAGGCATGGGATAGAGGAAAGACTTAGAAAAGGAGAGTTAAAGGTAATAGTTTCAAGTACCTCTCTTGAATTAGGTATTGATATTGGCTATATTGATTTGGTTATATGCATGGGCTCTCCAAAATCAGTAGCAAGATTTTTGCAACGTGCTGGAAGATCTGGACATAGATTACATGACACTGTAAAAGCAAGAATTATTGTTCTAGATAGAGATGATCTTATAGAATGTACTGTGCTTCTTAAGTCTGCAATTGAAAAAAATATTGATACAATACATATACCAAAAAATTGCTTGGATGTATTGGCCCAGCAGATTCATGGAAGTTGTCTTGAACAAAAATGGATGGTAAGAGAATTATTTGCTTTACTCAAGCAGAGTTATTGCTACAATGAGCTTGAGTTTAAAAATTTCATTGAGGTAGTGGAATATTTAGCTGGGAGATATGTCTCATTGGAAGACAGACACATCTATGCTAAGATATGGTATGATGAAAACTCTGGGGAGATTGGAAAAAAAGGTAAGATGACCAGGGTCATTTATATGATGAACATAGGAACAATTCCAGAAGAATCTTACATTACTGTTAAAGTTGGAGAGCAACCAATAGGGGCAATAGATGAACTATTTCTAGAAAAACTACATAGGGGAGATGTTTTTGTTCTTGGTGGAGAGAAATATGAGTTTCTTTATGCAAAAGGCATGGTAGCTTATGTCAATGCTTCTGTCAACAAATCCCCGACTATTCCTTCCTGGTTTTCTGAGATGCTGCCTTTAAGCTTTGGTCTTGCGCTTCAAATTGGAAAATTCAGAAAATTAATGAATGAAAAGTTTTGCTCAAAAAAGTCAAAAAGTGAGATATTGGAGTTCATTCTTAATCATCTCTATGTGGATAAAAACGCTGCTGAATCCATATATGAGTATTTCTATGAACAGTTTAATTATGCAGAAATACCTTCACACTCAAGAATAATTGTTGAACACTATGTTTACAATAAAGAAGACAAAACCAAAAAGAAGCATGTGATCTTTCATACTCTTTATGGGAGAAGGATAAATGACTGCTTGTCAAGAGCAGTGGCTTTTGCAATTGCAAGAAAAGATCATAAGGATGTAGAAATTGGAATTAACGATAATGGTTTTTATGTTGTTTGTGATAAGAGTGTTAATGTTATGCAAGCTTTTAGTTTAATAAAATCCAAAGAATTAGGACAGATAATGGAGCTTGCCATAGATCATACAGAGGTGTTAAAGAGGAGGTTTAGGCATTGTGCTGCTAGGGCAATGATGATTTTGAGGAGCTACAAAGGCCATCATAAAAGAGTTGGCAGGCAACAAGTAAGTTCTATGATACTGCTTAGTTCTGTTAAACGTATAAGTAATGATTTTTGTATTCTTAAAGAGGCGAGAAGAGAAGTTCTGGAAGATTTAATGGACATTGAAAGTAGCTCAAAAGTGATAGAAGGCATTGAGAACAAAATAATATTGATAAAGGAGATACATACAAGCTTACCCTCACCATTTGCATTCAATTTGATATTGCAGGGATTTAGCGATATTATGAAGGTGGAGGATAGGGTAGAGTTTATTAAAAGAATGCATGAGCAGGTAATGGCAAAGATTAATATTAATATTAAGAAATAAAAAAATGAAAAGTTCAATTAGGTTTTTGGTTATATCTGTTTTTTCTTTAATTATGTTAATTGGTTTTCTGAATAGGGCCTTTGCACAAGAAGAAATAGTTCATAACTTCTTTGGCAATGTTGTCAGTAATAGCACTATAGTTTCTATTCTTGCTGAGGTTAATGGGAAGGAGTATAGAACAAAACCTCTGGAAAGAAAATATGGATATGATCCGCCATTTAAGGTGGTAGGAAATAAATCAGAGGAAATCAGATTCTATTTTGAAATGTTGGATAGAAAAGTGTACATAACAAACAAAACTCTTTTGGATGATGGTGTAACAAGACTAGATCTTATTCAGCCTATCCAGCCTTTGGCTGTAAAAGAAGGAAATGAGAGTAAAAATGTAAAACAAAAAGAAGAAGAAAATCAAAAGAAGAAAAAAGGTTATTGGCAAATTATAACTAAGTCAAAAATTTTGATCACTGCCTTAATAACCATACCTGGGTTATTTGTTATGGGAATTGTAATCCTATTTTTATCCCGAAATAAATTAAAAACATCAAAAGCAGATTTGGTCAATAAAAGATTAGTTGCATATATCAGATTGATGTTAGAGCGAGGCTATACTAAGGAATACATTATTGATTATCTTAAG
>CAZIEE010000005.1:0-26573 GCA_964538135.1 uncultured Methanosarcinales archaeon | reverse complement strand
TTGTCGTTAGAATCGTGACGCCATTTGGGACAAGTGCTAAGGTTAGTTGCCCTAAAGAGTTTTTGGGAAGAAAAGTTTATTTGGTGTTTTTGAAAAAATGAATCGTGAAAGAGCACTTATTACACTTAGAACGCTTGAAAGATTTATAGTCTATAGCTTTGGATTAGGATTAGGACCAAATCCTAATATGCTTTCAGCATCTTTAATAAATGCTAATTTATTATCCGCTTGTGCATACAACACTTATATTGAAACATTAAGTAATAAATCTGATACTATTCTTAGATACTGTAAAGAAACTGATGTAGAAAACTTTACTTTTTCATATCTAGACTTTGTTAAAAAAACCTCTAAAAAGATTAATTTAAATAAAAAACCTGTCGTTTTAGCGTTCGATTTTACAAAAGAAAAATTTTGGGGTGAAGTAAAAGGACTAGATATAATCGGAACAAAAAAATCTGAAAAAGGAACTGGTGCATTTAAATTCCTGACTTGTAGTCAGGTATCAGGAAAGATTTACCCGAAATTTCCCATAATTTCGATACCAATTCGGCTTGGGCATAATAAAGCACATGAGATCACATATATGATATCCTTAATAAAAAAATTTGTTGGTAATATCGAGCTTATTTTGTTTGATAGGGAGTTTTACAATAAAGAATTAATGATGACACTTAATCACCTGCAATTACCTTATCTAATTTTTGTTCCAAAGAAAAAAGGAGAAATATTAGAAACTCTTGATAGCATGTTTACAGGAGAAGTAATGACTAAAATACATTACTTTGATGTCAACAAAAATAAAACAAATTTCCATGACAAAACAATGATGATATTTCTAAAAGAAATATTTGATGGAAAAAGCTATCAGCACTATGATTGGTGCTTTGTAACAAATGTCAAAGACTTTGATATAGACAAAACAATTCAAACATACAAATTAAGATGGAGAATCGAAACAGGGTTTCGAGTCCAAGACGATGCAAACTCAAAAACTAAAACAGCTCTAATGGAAACAAGATATTTCTTTTTCCTCTACGAACAACTGCTTCAATCCATTTGGTACATTTTTTTAAAACAAGAAGAGGAGGTAAGCTTCAAGCAATTTGTTATATCATTGCATAATCTTGCACAAGAAATTGTTCAGCCTGATGGTTCTAAAGTTCACATCTGAACTAAATAGAGATGGAACCATAAAACATCAACTGCGCAGAGGCTAAATAATTTCATTAAAAAAACATTGCATAGTTTCAACTATATCAAAAAAGAAAGACATGCGGAGATACTGTTATTAGAGAGAAACATTTTTATAATACCCAAGGTTACGAAACAAATACGAAGCACGAAGTAAGAAATTCGAAATACTAAAATGGTCCAGAGAAAAGGCGGGATAAGAAGAAAAACAAGGTACAAGTTTAAAAAAGGAATAAGACAGAAATCAAAGATTAGTATAACTAATTACCTTCAAACATTCAACCCAGGTGATAGAGTTTATCTATCACTGGAATCAGCAGTTCAGAAAGGTATGTACCACCCTAATTTTGTTGGTAAATGTGGGGTTGTAAAGGATAAGAGAGGTAAATGCTACGAAGTTACAATAAAAGATAGAAGAAAGTTAAAAGATCTTATAGTACATCCGGTACACTTAAAAAGGTTTTAGTATTCGATATTAATATTAGATATTAAACATTAAAATGGCAGATATGCAAATTATTTCGGAAATTCCAATAAACATTTATGAGTTAAAAAAGGAATTGGAAAGAATAAAAAAAATCGATGGAGAGCTTAACCACAGGGCAAATCGAACAGATGAGTATATAACTCAAATATTAATGCCAATAGATGCAAGTGTGTTATTTGATAAGATATCAAAATTGGGGATACCAAGAATAAAAGATCAACATATACATAAAATAATTGATGTTTGTCCAACCACATTAAATGAGCTTAAGGTTGTACTTCAGGGTTATACTATCACAATAAGTAATGACTCTATGAAAAAGATTATTGATTTGATTAATGAGCTGATTAAAGCAAAAAAATAATTTTCAAAAAGTTTAAGTACTTGCTTCTTTTGATTTATAATATCCAGATAGTAATACCAAAATAATAAAAAATGGAAGATAAAAAAAAATATGAGAATATAAAGGAAGAGGAGGTAATAATATTAGATTTTTTGCCTAATGGTTACCCCTATGACTCGAGACCAATGTACATGAAGACACCAATAGCCCAGGCTATAGGGAAAAATCACTTTGTTCTTTTAGAATTAGTACCAAAAAAGGGCGTTTATTTACAGCCTTTTGAAGAAGTTTATATAGGTGAAGGTAAAAGAGATAAGATACATCATATTATTGGTAAAATCACTCCTGATAAACTGACACAAACTGCAAAGTTGCAGATTGAGTTCGTAATAAAGGATATTGTTAGAAAAAATGAAAAAACTTTTGTTGATTTTTTTAATAATGCCGAACCACTCAGCACAAGGATGCATCGACTTGAGTTAATGCCAGGACTTGGAAAAAAACATATGTGGAAGATAATAGAGGAAAGAGAGAAAAAGCCATTTGAGAGTCTTTCTGAAATGAAGGAGAGGCTAAAACTTATACCTGACCCTGAAAAATCCATCATTAAGAGGATCCTTCTTGAACTGGAAGGAAAGGAAAAACATAAAATTTTTCTATAAGGAGGGGGTAAGTGTGGATACTTCCAGTACAGAACTTAAGGACATAATCAAGGCATGGCTTGCAATTTCAATAGCTTTTGCAGTTACATTAAGCGAGTCTATTTTTACTTCTGATTTTTATATAAAATTTATCATAGCCTCATTGACTGTTGGTATTGGATTTGTACTCCATGAATTAGCTCATAAGATTACTGCTCAGAGGTATGGGTGCCACGCAGAATTCAAATCATTTGATAATATGCTTCTTTTAGCCATAGTAACATCTTTTTTTGGGTTTATACTTGCAGCACCAGGAGCTGTTATGATTTCTGGACGTGTTAATAAGAAAAAAAATGGAGTAATTTCTGCAGCAGGTCCAATTGTAAATTTAATTTTGGCATCGATATTCCTTGCATTGATTTTCATACAAACAACAAAATCATTAAAAGAAGTATTTTACCTTGGATACATCATAAATTCATGGCTTGCTTTGTTCAACATGATCCCCCTATGGTTTTTTGATGGCCGTAAGATACTTAAATGGAATAAATTGATTTATGCTTCGATAACCAGCTTAGCTTTTATGTTTATTTTAGTTAAAGATTTTATTTAATTAAAAATGGAAAAACTGATATGCTCAAACTGTGGAAGAAGAGTCACAGAAGATGAAATCTATTGTTATTTTTGTGAGAAAGAACTTCCAAAGAATGGTAAATCTAGCCACAAAAAGCAGAACTCGCATGACTCACATTAGCATGTTTTTCTATTCTGATAATATTGCTGACAAACCCCTCTATCTTGCTTTCATGACTTACAATTATTATTTGATTCAGTTCCAGTTGATCTAAAACTTCCCTGACTTTGTCCAATTGTTCTGTACTAAATCCATCTGTAGGTTCATCAAGCATTATTATACCTTTTGTGTGAATCCCAACAACTATATCATTTATGACCTTGTTTAATGCCAGTCTATAAGATAAAGCAACTGATGTTTTCTCTCCCCCACTTAAGTTTTCAATGTAAGTTTCATATCCATCCTGTTCAATTATTGGAGTGAAATTTTCATCAATTCTTACGTTTATTGTTTCGTCTTCAATCAGGAAGTCAAACCATTTCTTGAAAAGATCATTAAACTCTGAATGTATGTTTACCATGACATGCCTTTCAATTGTAGACATTAGCTCAACAAAGAATTCACTAATCCAGTTTATTAATTGTGAGGTACTGGCTAAACTTTCTTTTGCCTTTTGCTTTTCTATTATCTCTTTTTCTATTTTTAAAATAAACTTTTTTATAGATTCACATTCTGATCTGTATTTGCTTTCTTCAAGCTCAAGAAATCTTTCCTGCAGCAATAATTCATCAATATTTTTCTTCAAGATCCTGTACTTTTCTTCTGTTTGGGAATATTCATTTGCTTCAAGAATTAGTTTTGTTTTTTTAGAAACTAAAAATGATATATGTTCCACCATCTTTTCTTTTAATTGAGATTTCTCACTTCTTGCATCTATTTTTTCATTAAGATACCCAAATTTTATATTTAAGATTTTAATATCATTTTGTCTTTTTCTCAGTAAATCCAACTCTTTTTTTATTTCAGCTATTCTTTTTTCCAACAACAATTCTTTTTCTTTGTAAGTCTTTAAATTTTCATTTAACTCAAGGCATTTTGCACTCTCTTTTAGATTTATTTCGTGCTTATGTGTTTCATCAACCTTCTGCATACATAAAGGACAAATATCAAGTCTTTGAATCTCTTTTATTCCTTGATTGGAATGTTCTATTTTTGCCTCGTATCCCTTCATAATTTTCAGATTACCCCTGTAATCCAATTCAGATTGAATAAGCCATTTATCATTTTCTTCAATTTTCTTTTTGATAGCATTAATCTCTGCAAGTAACTCTTCCAATTTATAAGTTTCCAATTCTTTTTTTACATCAGCAATATTTTTTTCCAAAATTATTTCCTCCTCTTTCAGTCTTTTGTTCTGCGCAAGCATATTAACAAGATTTGCCTCAGTGACGCTTAACTCATTTTTTATTCTGTTTAATTTTACAATATCATTTTCCATATTTGCTATTTGTACCTTTTTTTCTTTTATAGTATTTTTAGCCTCTTGGATAGTTGGTGTTATCCTGCTTATGGATTGATCAAGCTCTGAAACTTCTTTTTTTCTTTCCTCTAAATCAATTTTCCTTGATTCTAAATCAATAATAAATCCTTCAAGCTTTTTTTTATTGTCCCTTAAAGATCCAATTATTATTTTTGAGTTTTCCTTGATATTTTTGTACTTGTCAATGTTGAATACATTTCTCAATGTATTAAGCCGTGATTCATTATTCTCGTATAGTATCTGCTTCATATCTTCCTGTGGGGTATAAACAGTATACCTATAGATAAGGTCTTTTCCTTTCCTCAAAAGATTTTTTGGGTAGCCAAGCAAATCAAGAATTATTGATCTAAGCTCTTCTGCTGTACCCTCTTCTTTTAAACTGTTTATAATTACGTAACCAGCCTCTTGTTTAATAGAATCCAAATCTTTTGTTTTGTTATTGAATAACTTTAAATTTCTTTTAATAATCACATCCTTATTGTCTATTTGCAACCTTAATTCAATACTTCCTTCCCTTTTTCCATGTCTTAAAAGTGTGAATCCTGGAAGGTCACCTTTTTTAACTCCAAAGAGTGCAAATTCTACAGCAATCAATATAGTTGACTTGCCACTTCCTATATCTCCAGCTAAAAGAACAGAACCAGATGGGAAATTTATCTCCTCGTCCTCATAGCTTCTTATGTTATGAAGCTTTATTGATTTAAGAAACATGGAACAGGGTAATACAAAAAATTATATAAAAGTTGTGGGTATTTTCTATTTTTTCTCTTTCATCTTTTTAGTTATCCCAATATTTTTGTGGCAGTTCTGACATTCAAAAACATAAGATTCAATTCCTTCAAACTTTCTTCTTTTGTATTCAGAAGTTGTTTCTCCTTCAAAGCTGCAAAAGGGGCACTTGTATTCGATATTAAGGACCAACTTATTCTCCATTTGTTCATTACTCTCTTCATAACCACATGAATAGCAAACATAATGATCTGCTTTCTTATCAAATTTTCCAGATTTATTTAGCGGCTTTCCAATGAATCCTTTATTGCATTGAGTACATTGTACTCTCAATACCCATGCTATTGCCTTCCCTGAACCTGCTTGAGAACTGATTACCCTATTGGTAAAGTAAATACATTCCTCCATGCTTTTTGGTTTTGTCAATCCCATTTGTTTCGTATTTAGTATTTTGTGCTTCGAATTTTTTTCCAGATATTAACTGCTTCATCATAACTTAAATTATTTATGTAGTCTTCACTTAAATTTGTTTTCTTTTTAAATTCTTTTTGATATATTTCCAACGTAACATTTTTTGGACAAAAGTTATTTATAACCTTATTATCCTTTATCGCATCTTTTAATATAACAGAAAATGTGGCATTTCCAAACAATACATTTTTTTGGCTAAAACCTGCTGTTTTTGCTTGAGAAGGGTATTCATCTATAAATTTTTGTAATAGTTGAATAGCCTCAAAACCATTTAAAGCAGATAAGTTTCTTAGTTGTGCTGACTCAATGATAAATGGTCTTGATTTGCAACCAAAACCATCTTTTGTTGTTCCGATAATTCCATATTTTTGACTTGCTATGTATAGTTTTTCAGCTTCAATATTCTTAATCCTATAATCAATGAGGTAGTTAAACGGCTCCTTGTCTTTTGTTAAGTTAATTTTTTTCAGCTCTGTTAAGTCATTGAACAGTAAATTTAGTTGCTCTATTTCTTTTGGATAGGTCTCCAATGTTACACCATATTTATTATTGGTTTCATTAATCTTTTTTATGCCATAATCAAAATCTTTTGGAACATCACAGGATAGAGTAAAAACAAGAATTAAAATAGAGATTAATGTTAAAAATATGGTAAAATTTTTTCTTTCCAAGGTAATCATCTAAATTGGGATTTAGAACCTTTATTTATGCTTTTCTACCAAAAACCTTTAAAAAGACTCGGCTTATAATTTAAAACCAAAATGGATTTAAGAGAAAATGCTTTAAGATTTCATAAGCTAAGCAAAGGAAAACTGGAAATAAGATCAAAAGTAAGCGTTAATACCAGAGAGGACTTAAGTTTGGTCTATACTCCTGGAGTTGCTGAGGTTTGTAACGAGATATTTGCCAATAAAAGCACTGTTTTTGATTACACTATGAAATCCAACTCAGTTGGAGTTATCACAGATGGAAGTGCTGTACTTGGGTTAGGCAATATCGGAGCAGAAGCATCTTTGCCTGTTATGGAGGGGAAATGTGTTCTTTTTAAGCAATTAGCTGGAATAGATGCATTTCCAATTTGCATTAAAAGCCAAAATGAAAATGAAATAGTGAATATAGTAAAAAATATAGTACCTGTTTTTGGTGGAATAAACTTAGAGGATATATCTGCACCAAGATGTTTTGCAATAGAAGATGCATTGTTAGACCTTGACCTTGGAATTCCGATTATGCATGATGATCAACATGGCTCAGCTATTGTTATTTTAGCTGGATTAATGAATGCTGCAAAAGTGGTTGGTAAGGAGATAGAAGAACTTAAAGTTGTGATAAGTGGAGCAGGAGCAGCAGGAACATCTGTTGCAAAGCTATTATTGTGCCTGGGCATTGACAAAAATATATGTACATCTGTTAAAGAGATTGTTATTTGTGACAGCAAAGGCATAATATATGACGGAAGAACTGATTTAAATGACTTAAAAATGAAATTAGCACTAGTCACAAATAAATCAAAGAGACAAGGCACTTTAAAGGATTCTTTAGAAGGGGCAGACGTATTTATTGGAGTATCGAGAGGGAATTTGCTGGTAGCAGATGATTTAAGAAAGATGAACCCCAACCCAATTGTTTTTGCTTTGTCTAATCCTACTCCTGAAATAGCAGTTTATGAAGCAAATAAATTTGCTGCTTTAGTAGGTACTGGAAGGAGTGATTACCCAAATCAGATAAATAATTCATTGGCATTTCCAGGTGTATTTAGAGGTGCTCTTGATGCAAAGGCAACTGTGATAAATAATGAGATGAAAATTGCTGCTGTTCATGCTCTGGCTAACTGCATAAAACCAACAAAAGACAACATATTACCTTATACTTTAGATAAACAAGTTGTGCCAAAAGTATCAGAGGCTGTAAAAAAAGCAGCTATAAATACAGGGGTTGTAAGAGGCTAAGAAAGTATGAGACTAAAAAATGCAAAATTTTGATCTGATTGTAATAGGGGCAGGTTCTGGTCTGAGTGTTGCATCTAATGCATCCAGTAATGGAATGAAGGTTGCTGTTGTTGAAAAAGGCCCTATGGGAGGAACCTGTTTGAATAGGGGTTGCATTCCATCAAAAATAATAATACATAGCGCAGATGTAGTTGAGATAATAAAAAGATCAGCAGATTTTGGAATAAGCTCAAAAATTTCTTCAATAGATTTTGCAAAGATAATAAAAAGGGCATCCAATATAGTGGATACAGAAGCAAAACATATAGAAGAGGGAGTTCTTGAAGACAAAAATATAACTCTTTTCAAAACAGAAGCAAAGTTCATAGCAGATAGGACATTGAAAGTTGGAAGTGAAACCATAAAGGGAGAAAAAATAATAATTGCTGCAGGTACTCGTCCATTTACTCCACCAATAGAAGGTCTGAGTGATATTGATTACATGACAAGTGATGAGGCATTAAGATTAAAGACTCAACCAAAAGTATTAACAATTCTTGGAGGAGGTTATATTGCTGCAGAGCTTGCACATTTTTTTGGAGGTCTGGGCACAAAAATAAACATTATTCAACAAAATGACACCTTGATTCCAAATGAGGATGAGGAGATTGCGATTAAATTCACTGAATTGTTCAGTAAAAAATATAATGTATTAACTGGATTTAATGCTGTAAAAGCATCAAAAAAAGATGGCAAATTTGTAGTTGTTGCAGAAGATGTATCTCAAAAGAGTACAATTGAAAAGAACAAAGTAAAGAAGGAGATTATATCTGATCAGTTATTAGTGGCAACCGGGAGAATTCCAAATACAGATTTACTTGATGTAAAAAAAACAAATGTGGAGATTGATCAGAAAGGGTATATAAAAGCAAATGAATATCTTGAAACAAGTGCAAAAAATATATGGGCACTGGGCGATATAATAGGAAAATTTTTGTTTAAACACAGCGCCAATCTCGAGGCAGAATATGCCTGCCAAAATGTACTTCTAAATAAAAGGATTAAGGTAAATTATGATGCAATGCCACATGCAATATTTTCCTCGCCTCAGATTGCTGGTGTAGGTCTTAGAGAGCAGGACCTGAAAGCAACCAAGGTAAAAGTAGCAGTAGCTGGTCAAAAACCTGATAAGATTGATTATGTAATAGGGAAATATCAATTTATAAATTGCGGGATGGGAGTTGCTTTACAGGACAAAGATGGTTTTATAAAGATATTTGCAGATAGAAAAACACACAAAATTTTAGGTTGCCATATCATAGGAAGCGAGGCATCTGATTTAATACAAGAGGTTATAGTTTTAATGAGAGCTGGGTTAAGCGTAGACGCAATACAAGACGCAGTTCATATACATCCTGCATTATCAGAGGTTGTTCAAAGGGCTGTAAGGAATATTGAGTGGGATATATTATCATAAAATATGCAACTATAGAATATGCAACTCCTGATTAAAATTTTAATATTTGTTGTGCTCTGGCTTATACTTTTTTCTTTATTTGTTTTTTATACCTCAATACGGCCTGGGAGAATAGTCACAAATCTAAGTCCTTCTGATTTTGGTTTAAAGTATGAAGAAGTTAATTTTAAAAGTTCTGATGGTTTAAACCTGAATGCATGGTTTATCCCCAACAATAATATAAATAATAAAACAGAAAATAAAACAGAAAATAAAACAAATATTACAATTATTGTTATGCACGGTTACCCTGCAGATAAAGCAAATCTTCTTGGAGTTGCTGATTTTTTGTCAAAAGATTTTAATGTTTTTTTATTTGATTTTAGATATTTTGGCAAGAGCGAAGGAAGATATACCACAGTTGGCTACTTGGAAAAGGATGACTTATTAAGTGCTATTAGGTACCTGGAAGAAAAAAGAGGCATAACAAAAATTGGGCTCTATGGTTTTTCTTTGGGAGGAGCAGTTGCTTTAATGACAAACCATAACAATGTAAAGGCGATTGTTGCAGATAGTTCCTATGCAAACTTATTCACTATTGTTGAGAATAGATACAAAATATTTTTATTTTTTAAATATCCCTTGGCATATTTAACAAAATTGTATGGTAAGTTGTTTTTAAAGATTAATCTTGACGAGATTGGCCCTTCCAATAATATAATAAATATTAAAATCCCAATATTATTGATACATGCAGAAAAAGACTCACAGATACCTGTTAACGAAACTTATTTATTGCACAGACTAAATAAAAATTCAGAGTTATGGATTGTCAAGGGTGTAGAACATGGGATGAGCCATTCAACAGATCCTAAAAAATATGAGAAAAGGGTTGCTGATTTTTTTAAGAATAATATCATGAAATCCACTTTGACAGCTGATTTTCAGAACACTAGGAAATACAAAGTATTTCCGGTGTAGTATGCCAAAAAATATTTAATAATATGATCAAAGCAGTTATATTTGATTTGGACAACACACTCATAGACTTTATGAGAATGAAAAGGATTAGCTGCGATGCTGCAGTATCTGCAATGATTGGAGCAGGATTGAAGGTCGATAAAGATAAAGCTATAACTAGACTATTTGCACTTTATGATAAGCACGGCTTGGAAGAAAGCAAAATTTTCCAGAAATTCCTTAAAAATCTGACAAAGACTGTTGATTATAAAATACTTGCAAGTGGGATAGTGGCTTATAGAAGAGTAAGAACAGGATTTCTTGAACCATATCCCCATGTTGTGGATGTTTTATTGGAGTTAAAACGTAGAGATATTAAGCTTGCAATTATTTCAGATGCTCCAAGATTAAAGGCATGGATAAGATTGGTTTCAATGAAAATAAATTCTTTTTTTGATGTAGTTATCACTTTTGATGATACTAAAGAGATGAAGCCAAGCATAAAGCCTTTTAATTTAGCTTTTGAAATGCTTAAGTTAAAGCCTGATGAATGCCTAATGGTAGGAGACAGGCCAGAGAGGGATATTCTGGGTGCAAAAAAGGCTGGAATGTCAACATGTTTTGCTAAATATGGTAATCCAAAGACACATACAGTTTCAGATTATGAAATAGATGATATTCAGGAACTACTGGAGATTATTAGTTTATCCAATACCTTTAAATAAAAATAAATATTGAATTATTTGATTATGAAATTATCAATAAAAAGAGTTGCTGAGGCAAAACTTCCAACAAAATATGGAAATTTTCTGGTTGTTGCTTATGAAGACAGTTATAGTTGTCAACATATTGCTTTAGTTAAAGGTGATGTAAAAAACAAACAAAATATTTTTGTCAGGGTCCATTCCCAGTGCCTAACAGGAGATGTTTTTGGATCACTAAGATGCGATTGTGGCTCACAATTGAACAAAGCCATTAAAGTAATTGGGAAAAATGATGGAGTTCTTCTTTATATGCAACAAGAGGGTAGAGGGATAGGATTGGCAAATAAAATAAAAGCTTATAATTACCAGGACAAAGGTATGGATACAGTAGAGGCAAACATAAGTCTTGGATTCAAGTCAGATTCAAGAGACTACACAATTGGAGCTCAAATACTTACAGATCTTGGCTTATCAACTATAAAATTACTGACAAATAATCCAAAAAAAATAGAGGGACTTGAGAAGTATGGCTTAGATATAGTTAAAAGGGTTCCTATTATTATTGCTCCAAATGAGATAAATAAGAACTACCTAAAAACTAAAAAAGAAAAGCTTGGTCACTATTTCGAGGAGAAAGGATTTGTTAAATAATAAATAATAAAATAATAAATAATAAATAATAAAAGGGTGGTTTAAATTGATATCCCATAAGAAATACATGGATTTAGCTATTAAGCTGGCAGAAAAAGGTCGTGGATTAACCAGCCCTAATCCAATGGTTGGCTGTGTAATAGTTAAACGTAGGCGCATAATTGGAAAAGGCTATCATAAAAAAGCAGGAACAGAACACGCAGAGGTTGTAGCTCTTAATGAAGCTGGAAGAAAGGCAGTAGGTTCAATAATGTATGTTAATCTAGAACCTTGTTCTCATTGGGGAAGAACACCACCCTGTATTGAGAGAATTATCCAAGCTGGAGTAAAAGAAGTGGTAATAGCTACAACTGATCCAAATCCATTAATTGATGGTTTTAATGCACTGAAATTACGTGGAATAAAAACAAGGATTGGTTATTGGGAGAAAGAAGCAAAAATATTGAATGAAATATATTTTAAATACATAAAAACAAAAACACCTTTTGTTATTCTTAAAGTGGCAATGAGTCTTGATGGTAAAATAGCAACTTCAACAGGTGATTCTAAATATATAACCAGCAAAGAAGCCAGGGAATATGTCCATAAACTAAGGACAGAGGTCGATGCTGTAATGATTGGAGTTAATACTGCAATAAGAGATGATCCTAAATTGACTCCAAGATTATTTAAGGGTAAAGACCCAATAAAGATAGTTGTTGACAGCAAGCTGAGCATACCTATAAATTGCAACCTAATAAAAAATCCTTCAAAACTTATTATTGCTACAACAGATAATGCATTGAAACAAAATCAAAATAAAATATGCAAATTAAAAGAAAAAGGAGTTGATATAATTATAACAGCAAAATCAAAAGAAGGACTGGTAGATCTTAAAGACTTGATGAAGCAGCTTGGCAAGCAGGAGATAACAAGTATCATGATTGAAGGTGGATCTCAATTAAATAGCTCTGCAATAAAACAAGGTTTGGTTAATAAGGTATTGATATTCACAGCTCCTAAACTTATTGGAAAGGGGATTAGTGCAATCGGGAATTTAGGAATCAAAAAAATAGGAAGTGCCATCAATCTGAAAAATACAATAACAAGAAAAATAGGAAGAGACTTACTGATTGAAGGCTACTTGTGATTTATGTATTTATGGCACCCTCTAAAGTTTTGAAAGCTATTAAGGACTTTAAGAAAGGCAAATTTGTTATTTTAGTTGATGATTTAAAAGAGAATGAAGCTGATCTTGTACTTGCTGCTGAAAAAGTAACTCCTCAAAAAATAAATTTTATGATTAAGAATGCTTGTGGCTTGATTTGTGTTCCAATGCTAGGAAAAAGACTCAAGCAATTAAAATTGCCTTTAATGACAAAAGTGAACACAGAATTCTCAAAATGTGCTTTTACAATATCTGTAGACTATAAAAAAGGAACAACAACAGGCATATCGGCTTTTGACAGGGCAAATACAATAAAGGCATTGATTAATAAAAACACAACACCCAGTGACTTGGCAAGACCAGGCCATGTTTTTCCTTTGATGTGTGACAAGAATGGAATTAAAAAAAGATATGGGCATACAGAGTCTGTAATTGAAATGACGAAATTAGCAAATCTATATCCTGCTGCTGTTATTTGCGAGATAATTGGACAAAATGGTAGAATGGCAAAAACTCCTGAATTAAATAAAATGGCAAAAAAATACAATTTAAAAATAATCAGTATAAATGATTTGATTTGATTGGATTAATTCACGAGACTCCTCTATAAACTTTCTTTAACGGAAGCTTATTACTTTTTGCAATCTTAACGCAATCTTCATACTCTGGTGTAATATTTTTTATTTCATTTCCCAATTTGGAAATCTTCATTCTTACATTTCCATATTTTGTTTTGATTACCTTTATTTCTCTGTCAAGAATTTTTCGCTCAGATCTGGAAATTCTTAATCCTAAGGTTGTTGTCTCATCAAATATTATTTTTGATAGCATTTCTGTGTCTTTTGGATCTGCAAGAACTGTTAATTTAACAGCTGGCCTGCCTTTTTTCATTAATATGTTTGTCAAATATACATCTAAGGCTCCATTTTCCATCAATTTATCGACAGAATAAGGGAATAACTCTGCTGACATATTATCAATATTTGCTTCAATTACATCAATTGTGTTAACTGGGTTATCCTCTTTTTTTTCAATTATGTTGCTCAGCATAACCCTTAATACATTGGGTTGTTTTAAATCATAAGTACCAGAACCATAACCAACCTTCTCAATTTCCATCAATGGCATCTCTCCAAATTTTTCAGCTAAAGTTGTGATTATTGCAGCTCCAGTTGGAGTTACTAATTCTGCTTCAACATTATTATGATAAATTGGAAATCCCTTGAGTATTTCAGCAGTAGCAGGTGCAGGAACAGGAAATTTACCATGAGACATATCAACAAATCCAGTTCCAACATTTAGTTTTGAGCAATATGCCTTTTTTATTCCAAGTTTTTTAATCCCTATCACAGCTCCAGCTACATCAATTATTGTATCAATAGCTCCCAATTCATGGAAATGGATTTGATTAACAGATTTTCCATGTATTTTTGCTTCAGCAGTTGCTATTTTCAAAAATATTTTTTTGATTGTGTTTTTAATATCATTATCCAATTTTGAATTGTCAATTATTTTATTTATTTCATTTAAATTGCGCTCTTTATCACTGGGTTTGTGATTCTCGATTACATTAAATTTTATTCCGGTTATTCCGTTCTTGACTACTCTTTTGGATTCTATCCTATAACCTTCTAAACTTAATTTTTCTAATTCTTTCCTTAAAAAACTAAAATCTAATCCTACATCTATCAAAGCTCCAATTATCATATCTCCGCTTATTCCTGAAAAACAGTCAAAATAAATTATTTTCATGTAAAAAAAGAACACAACTACTTCTGTTCTGAACTCTTTCTTTCATAATAAAAGTTTCTTATATCAACATAAACATTAGCTTTTTGCTTTTCACTTAGATCATTGTAAATTTTAATTATCTCCAAATACTTAGTCCTGGCACCTTGTAAATCAAAATTATCTAAAGACTCTCTTGCAGTTTTTATAATGGATTTTACTTTTTGCAATATTATTTCGTCACTGATTTCATCAACTAAATTTTTACTCGATACAAATTTCAGTTTGGAAATTGTTTGTGTTTTATGCTTTGCTATAGCCACTTGAGGCTTTCCTGCATGTAATTTATTCTTTTGTGATTTATTCTTTTTTTGTGATTTTTTTATTCTATTTGAGATAGATTTTGAAGATATTGGAATAACTTTGTCTCTAACTTTGTCCTTATTAACTTTTGAAGATAACATAATCACTCTTTTTCTAATTTAGATATAAATTTGGTTCTTTCATAATAAAAACAAATCAATTTTAAAAATCTTTTGTTTATATTGCTTTGAAGAAACGATAAACAAAATAAGCTGCAACAAACAATATTATAGATGTAACAAAAATAGCTAGCTTGAAACTTAAAACAAATCCTAACCAATAAACAATTGAAGAGAATAATGTTATACTAACAAAAAAAGAAAACGCAATTTTTTCTCCTTTGCTCAAATCAAATCTAGAGAAAACAAGATAAAAAGGCAAAAAAATTATGAGTATAACACCTAAAATTGTTCTTAATCCTGTAGCACCAAGTATTACAAAAGAAAAAAGTGCTATAACTGCAATAACAAATATTTCCACAGATAAAACTTTACTGATCTTACTTTCAGATTTTATTTCCGGCAAGTTTATACACCTTTATGTTGTTTTTATTGTAGAGCGGTGACCAATTCAATTTGGCCTCTATATTTTGTAATGTATTTATATAATCCTGATTTTTTAGTAATGAAGCATCAGTATAATCTAAAAATATGTAATCAGTCATATTTAGCTTATCATTATCTAATATAAAATGCCTTTGTGATAATACTCCAAGCCACTTTATCTTCGCTCCAAAGTATTGGTAACCTAATGTCCCTATACCATATATGTCAGCATTCTCTTCAATATTCCCCCTTACCCATTCTGCTGCCTCATACTGCGATGGGTTTATTCTTCCAATTGAATATTGCTGACTTTTCAAAACATCATATGTTGATTTGCCATTAATTGATATTGCCAAGATCAAAAACAGGATTATAAGCGAATATTTTATATATTTTCTTAAGGTTTCCTGCTTAGCAATAGAGCTTATAGAAACCAAGCCAAGTGCAATTATTGGATAGAAAACATGGGCTTCGTATGCAAACATCCTTATATCTCTTTGGCCAATTCCAAAAACTACTAATCTTGTAAGAAGGTAATAAGATACCAACCAGCTTATTAATAAAAAATCCTCTTCTTTTCTTCTATAAATTAAAACAAACACACCAATGAGTAAAAATGGCAATGTCCACCATGATAATAAACTGACTTCTTTAAATGGGCCAGATCCATGTGAGGTGGGATATCTAAAATAAAAATCTGGCAATCCTGGGTCATTTTTGATACCATGATACCATCTGAATAGTTTATCAAGTTGTAAATTTCCTGCACCATCTGTACCACCTCCAGCTACACCACCTCCACCACCTGCACTGCTTTCCTGTTTAGTTGTTAACTCCACAAGAAATTCTCCTACATTGAAAGGAGCAGATATAACTGAGACTAATGCAAACAAAATAACTGCTGTGATTAAATGTTTTATGTTAAATGGAATCTTCTTGTTCTTTATCAACAAAATTAATGAAAATATGATTAATGCTGCTACTGATGCAATTAATCCCTGAGGATGGAATAAGAATTGTGCTGATAAGAATAATGCAAGGATATAAAGGTATATTGGTTTAGAGTATATTCGTTTGTAGTATATTGATTGGTTGTTATCTTCTTTATGATTTTTATAATAATGGTAAAAACTGTATAATACCAATGGGGTAAAAGCAAAAGAAAGCGATTGTGGCCATTGTCCCCATAGATAAACCATATAGTCTCTTGTTGAAAATATCAACAAAAGGCTTGATAAAAAAGCAGTCCAGAATCCAAAAAGATTTCTTATAAGAAAATAGGATGAGAGAATTATTAAGGAACTGAAGATTGCAATTATGATAAATGGAGGGAATACCCTTTCTCCTCCAAAAACCTGCATTATTCCAGTATTGGTCCAATATTGGGGAGCATACCATAAATAATCAGGGAACAATGCATTTTGCCCCCTATACCTAAAAGTTATTGGATATGGTATTTTAAGTACTGATCTGTCATAGGTAACCATATAATCCCCTATAGTGAAGTGAGAGCTTGCATCAACATCCCCAAAAGGCAATCTATTATTCTGAATAGGCAATGTCCAGATATAGAGTGCTAACAAGTACAAAATTACTAATAAAAAAATTTCTATTTTTTTAGTGGTTATTTTCATTCCATAACAACATAAGTTGTCGTAGCTAAGCTGTCGTAGCAAAAGGGCATGTAGTTCAACACTCCACTTGGATTGCTAAGACAAAGAGAAAAAAAAAATAGGAAATTAATAAATTTATTGTTTTACTTCTTTTTCTTGAGTTCCCCTCTCAGAGCATCTTGTTCGCCAACATAGTAAAAATCAGCAAAAAAATGGGTATGATCGTAAAAGTTGGAAAGAAAACCAACCCGCACAATTGGACTTTCTTGAGCATATAGTTTGACAAGATTTTCTTTTAAAGCGTAAATTTTTATTACCATTTTTCCACAAGAATTTAACCTCTTCATATTTTCAACAAAATCGTTTCCTGTTCCGCAAACTGCTTCTGCAAATTTTCTTTGTGTTGGGTTTAAAGCGTCATAATTTTGATTTTTTTCTTTTGATATATCTTGATTTCTTGAGCTTGTATGAACCTCAAAATTGCTCCATCCACAATACTCTTCTTTTAATTCAAGTTCTGAAATATTTACTTTTAATGTGCTTTCAAGATTTTTAACATCTTCTAAGGCTCCTTTTTCTAGTTTGTAATTCCCTATTTGGATTAATTGCTTTGTTAATCCATCTATATTATTTCCTATAACTAAATTAAAAGCAGGTCTTTGGCCAAAATAAAGCAATCCCTTATCATCTTCACCTTTATATAACGAAACATTTGCTGTATAAAAATTTATTTCTTTTAAGACTTTGTTTGTTCTATTTTCTTTTAATAACTCTGCAGAAGTCTGAAAAGTATCTGAATTTAATTGATTAAAACCACCTGCTAAATTTGCTCTTATTGTTTCTAATCTAATTGATGACATTTTTACTTGGATTGGTAATGTAGTAATATTTATAAATTTTTTTATTTTTTATGACTAAAAAATGGTTACTTCTATTTTTTAATCATCAGTTCTCCTCATCCATACAGGTACTTGTTTTTCTGCCCTATGTTTTTCCCCATATTTAGTTGATGCTGGCTTGAGGTAAGTAAGTCCTATTAATTCATGAGTAACATTTCCAGACCATAAAGCCTCAATAATATGCCTTCTATTCCCTGCTTTATAGATTTTGGCTAAAGCTCCGATATTTTTCAGAACCCTTTTGCTAATAAATTTATAAGCCTCAACATCTGAATCTATTCTAGTAGCTTTCTTCAAAAATACTTCAAATTCCTTCTCATCAAAATTATTTTGAGAATTGGTTAATTCTTGGAATTTTAATACTGCATGAAACCACCTCTTTTTATAAGCACTAATCTGTTCTTCATATTTTAGTTTTTGTAAGAATTCAAATGCTCTCCTTTCAATCCATCCAAGAGCTAAGATTAAACTAGGCTCAATTCCTATTTCATCTCTATTCATCATTTTAACGAGTTTTTCATTAACCCATTCTAATGTTGCTTGCAAATCTTCTTCTGAAACATAGTTCTTTATTTTGCTCATTCTTCTATTTAATTCTTCATCAGAAGTTATTGAAAGTTCTTGGGGGGTAGGTGAGGTGTTGGCTGCTAATCTTCTAATAACATTAATAGCTTTTGTACTTCTTTTATTGCCATTAATAGTTTCTTCTAAATATTTCTCATAATTATTTCTATCTAATAGACATTCCTTATTTTCTGGATAACTTACATAGCCATCAACCCTATTTAATACTGATTCAAGGCTAGCTTTATTATTCATATCATAATATTCAACCATTGCAACCAAAACTTCATGAACTAATGGTCTTTGGTCATGTATAAAATCTCTTAAACTATAAAATGGTCCAGCGACTGCTAACCCATCTTTACGGTTTTGTTCAAATCTGGCAGAATCTGTAGTAGGTACTTCTTTTGCAATTAATATTAAATTATTAAGATTAAGTGAATTAACTTTTACTGCATAACAATACATAATAAAATCAGCTATACCAAAATCTCCTCTCATACCCCACATATTACCTTTTGTTTTTAAAATGTCTACATCTCTATTGTGCTTCACCATTGCAGGTAATAGTTTTTCTTCAAATGATTTTATAGCACCTTTTGATAATTCATGATGTATACCATACATTATAACCCCCTCAAGGAATCTAAATAAAACTCTTTTATTAACAGAAGTATTATAAGTTTTATAGAAATAAAGCATAACCCTAATATCATTTGGGCTATGGTTGTCTAAACCTATTCTTAGAGTCAATTCTATAAATTGTTGAAATTCACTTTCGTTTCTAATCTCATCTGGTAGAGAATAGATAAATTCAAAAAATTCCATAAACGCTTTCATTAATTCCTTTGTTTCGTTTACAGACAGAACATGTGGTCTAGGACTAGTAAAATGACCTGATAATCTGTTGATCAGATAGTGAAAATTTTGTCTTCTTTCAATTATTATTTGTTTATCAGTAATACCTATCAAAAATTTCTCATTCCATTTTATTGATAAATCAGCATACAGTTTAGCTTTCTGTATTGATTCAGTTCTTTTAGCTAATTCTACAATTAAACCTAATTTGTATTCATTAATTGAATCATCAATCAAATCTTTTCTATCTAAAAAAATAGAATAAATAATTTTGATTTTTTTAAGTAAATCCAGACCGTATGTTAACAAATTTTTTATTTTTACAACTTCTTCATCTCTTGGTAATCCATTGCTGAATAAAGTAAGTGCATTTCGTCCTAGTTTTGATTTTTTAGCAATTTTTATTAAATCTATTCCTGTTTTTAGCAATCCATCCCTTTCCACTAAATATCTACATCGAGGTAAACCAGTGTCAAAGATAGCTCGAACAAAATCAGGCTCTGCAGCTTTTTTAATTTTAATAGCGGTATCCCATTCTTTTACTAATATTTTCTCTAAATTTATATACACACCTAGTTGAAATCCCCATACTTCTAATAATTTTCTTCTTTCCCATACATGAGCATTTATTCCTTCAGTTTTTTCTCTTTCTAAATCTGCTATAACTTGCATTAATTCTGTATGTACTTGTAGAATAAACTCATTAGGCTGTATTTTATCTAACTTTTTTATATATTCTAACAGTAAAGACAAATGAGACATTTCAATATCAAATCTTTTTTCATCCTGAGGGTAAATTTCGTATTGAAATGTTTTGAGAATGTATTCAATTTTTTTTATCTCTTCTTTAATTTCATTTAAACTTTCCCTTACATCGTCTGTATAAACGTAAGCAATATCCCTTTTTATATAATCCAGAATTTTATGCCATAGCTCTTTTAATTTTTGCTCTTCTTGAGCTAGCTGTCTAACTTCGTCTTCTGATGGCATAATAATATAAATTTAAGTATTAGTATATAAAAATATCAGTTCTATTTAGAGTGATTACTCTATGAACTCAGATTGAACTAAAGTTTTTTACTATTATTTCGAAACTTTTAAATTGATATGGCATTACAAAAGTTTGATGGAGATACTCATCATAAAACTTGGAGCAATAGGCGATGTTATTAGAACTACTTCTATTTTACCGGGATTAAAGGAAAAATACAAGAATTGCAGTATAGGTTGGGTAACAAAGAAGGAATCATATTATATACTGAAAAATAACAAATTGATAGATAATATGTATTTAATCAGTGAAATCAATAGGGAAAAAAATTCTTTGAATAAAAATTTTTTTCTGAAAGAATACGATTTAATTATAAACTTAGATGATGACTATGAAGCATCTGAACTAATCTCGAAACTTAACTATAAAAAGGTAATCGGAGCTTATCTAGCTAACAATAATTATCTAGCCAACAATCAACTGGTTTATACAAAAGATTCTTCTTTATGGTTTGATATGGGTTTAATTTCAATATTTGGCAAGCAAAAGGCAGATGTTCTAAAAGCCAAAAATAAAAGAACATATCAGGAAATAATGTATAAGATTCTCGGTTTGGAATATAGAAAACAAGAGCCAATATTGATGTTAAATGAGGAAGAGTTAAATTTTGGAAAAAAATTTTCTCAAAAAAATGATATTAAATTATCTAACTTGGTTATTGGTATCAATACCGGTGCAGGAGGCAGATGGCAAGACAAGAAATTAAGCATAGAAAAAACAGCAGAATTGATTAATAAGTTAGGTAAATTCCATAATATGAATAAAATTGATTACATTAAATTAATTTTGTTTGGAGGCCCAGAAGAAAGGGAAAGAAATAAAAAAATAATCCAATTAGTCAAAACAAATAAGGTTATAGGTAAGGTTATAGATAATATTATAGATGCGGGTTGTGATAATTCATTAATGGAATTTGCTTCTCTGGTAAATTTATGTAACATTCTTGTAACGAGTGATAGCTTGGCATTGCATATTGGAACTGCTTTGAAAAAGAAGATTATTGTGTTTTTTGGTCCAACAAGTTCAAGTGAAATTGAATTGTATTCCAGAGGAATTAAAATAATACCAAAAAAAGGTTGTTTATGTTGTTATAAGCAAAGGTGTGATGTACCAATAGAATATGAAGTTAATGAGATTGTCAAGGCTATTGAAAGCTCGATAGAGAGTTGAGCATAAATTTAAACGGCCCCATAGAAACCCTCTCACTTTCGTTCGGGTAGTGCCGAATTCTGCTGTTTATCTAATTTGTGAAAACCGACATTCCCCGTGACCTGTGAGCGAGTTCGCAACGAGCTCACTCTCATATCACGGGACTTCCCCCTTGTCAGTTGGATGTCATTTGTAAAAGAGCCTCATAAATTGGCACTACCTTTAGGGTTTCTATGGGGCTATTTAAACAATAACTTTTTATATGACCTGTATTAGATTATGTTACTATTAAACTAATTACTGTAATTTATTATTAAAAAAAAGGGTGATTTTTATCTATAATAGTCATATAGTAAAAAGAAGGTTCGTAGATATAAGAAAATCTCTTGTATTATCACTTGCCTCTGTTCAGAAAACTATAAATCAGATTTCTAGTTTTAGTTCTACATATATCAGGATTAATAGGGTAGAAGAGATCATATGAAAGTCTTAATGTTTGGTTGGGAATTCCCTCCAATGAGTAGTGGTGGATTAGGAACAGCATGTCATGGTCTGACTAAAGGTCTAAGCAAGAAGGGTATTTCAATAATTTTTGTATGTCCCTCACTTCCCTACACAGATGAAATTGATAAGCCAGATTTTATTAAGCTTATTTCAGCTTCTGACATAACTAACTATGATTATGAAATAAAAAGTTTAACTAATCTTAAAATAAAAAAGATAGACTCTAATTTGCACCCTTACCTAAATCCAGTAGAATATCAAAAATATTTAAGATACCAATATCAACAATATCAAAAATTTTTTAGAAAATCTCTTATTCCAAGGATATACGGCTCAAATTTGTTTGAAGAAGTCTATAAATATACAATGAAAGCAGAAAAAATTGCTGAACAAGAAGAATTTGATATAATACATTGCCATGATTGGATGACCTTTGGAGCTGGAATAATAGCAAAGAGAAAGAAAAAAAAGTCATTGGTGTTACATGTTCATTCAACAGAGTATGATCGAACAGGGGGTCATAATCTAAACCAGTATGTACATAATATGGAAAAATATGGAGTACACAAAGCAGACAGAATTATCGCAGTGAGCAATTTCACAAAAAACAAGCTGGTAATCAACTACGGGGTAAGTTCTGAAAAGGTAACAGTGATCCATAATGCAATTGACATATCTCATGAGCAATCACCCAATCAATTCCATATTAATGAAAATGATAGCTACAATTCTGAGATTAAAAAAACAGATAAGATTGTATTGTTTTTGGGAAGGATAACATTACAAAAAGGCCCTGATAATTTTATTTATGCTGCTAAAAAAGTTTTGGAGAAAGAAAAGAATGTTAAATTCGTAATTGCTGGTTCAGGAGACATGGAACATTCCATGATTGAAAAATCAGTAGAGCTTGGACTTGCTAATAAGGTTTTATTTGCTGGGTTTTTGGATCAAAAAGATGTAAAAAGGGCATATAAGATGGCTGATGTATATGTAATGCCCAGTATTTCAGAACCATTTGGGATAAGTGCCTTAGAGGCGATGAAAAACAAAACTCCAGTAATCATCTCAAAGCAAAGTGGAGTTTCTGAGGTAATTCATAATTGTTTGAAAGTTAATTTTTGGGACATTGATGAACTAAGCAACAAAATCATCTCAGTTTTAAGGTACAAATCATTAGATGAAACATTAGAGGAAAATGCATATTCTGAAGTTAGTAAATTTAGTTGGGAGGTTCCTGCTGAAAAATGTATAAGGGTGTACAACCAATTAATTAATAAAACCTATCAAAGTTTTTAATAAATGTGACTAAATGTGGTAAGCGTATGTTTTTATTTTCAGGTACATCAGCCAATGAGGCTAGATCTCTATTCTATTTTTAATATTGGAAACCATAATAACTACTTTGATGATGAAAAAAATAAGGCTATAATAAAAAAAGTAACTGATAAGTGTTACCTCCCTACCAATAAAATGATTCTGGATTTAATAAATAAAACAGATGGCAAATTCAGGGTTTCTTACAGTATTACCGGGGTTTTGCTTGAGGAGCTGGAAAGATTCACTCCAGAAGTTATTGACAGTTTTAAGGAGATTGTAGATACAGGTTGTGTAGAAATTTTAAGTGAGACCTACTACCATAGTCTTTCGTTCCTGTATTCAAAAGAAGAATTTAAGGAGCAGGTTAATTTACATAAACAAAAAATAAAAAAAATATTTAATTTCAATCCAAAAGTTTTTAGGAACACGGAGTTGATATACAACAATGAACTCGGTCACTTTATTGAAAAAATGGGGTATAAAGGGATAGTTGCAGAAGGGGCAGATCATGTCTTAGGATGGAGGAGCCCTAATTTCTTATCTTCTCCTAAAAACTCAAGGAAAATTAAATTGCTTTTGAAAAATTACAAATTGTCTGATGATATAGCATTCAGGTTTTCTGAAAAGAGCTGGAGCGAGTACCCGCTAACTGCTACAAAATATGCACATTGGATTAATTCAATTAATAGTAATGGCAATGTTGTAAACCTTTTTATGGATTATGAAACCTTTGGAGAACACCAATGGGCTGATAAGGGTATTTTTGAATTTCTCAAGCAATTACCCCATGAAATATTGAAAAATAAAGACAATGAATTTTTGATGCTAAGCGAAGCCATAGAGAAATATGAATCAGTTGGAGAGCTGAATTTTCCAAATTATGTGAGTTGGGCTGATATGGAACGTGATTTAAGCGCATGGCTTGGCAACAAAATGCAACAGGAATCATTGAATGAAATATACCTTTTAGAGCAGAATGTTAAATTATCAAAAAATCCTGTTTTGATTGATGAATGGAGGAAACTCCAAACAAGCGACCATTTTTATTATATGTGTACAAAGTGGTTCAATGATGGTGATGTGCATAAATACTTTAATCCTTATGACAGCCCTTATGAAGCTTTTATAACTTATATGAATATTTTAAATGATTTTAAAATCAAGGTGAATAGGATAAGTGGGGGGTAGTAAGTTTTATTTTTTCCAGACAATATGTTTATTTATACCCAAATAGATGAGAATGTAGGTACTACTTCTGGATGTTCTTTTTGAAGGTTTGTTTTCTCAACGATAATTGTTCTAGAGAATTGACAATATCATTGAAACGTATAAGGGTGGAGGAACAAGCGCATTCAATCCCAGAATGCTTCTTAAAGACTAGATTCTTGGATTTGTAAACAAAATTTACAGTTGCAGGATGCTAGCCAAAGAGCTTAGGGAAAATCTTACTTTCATCTGGATAAGTGGAAATCAGAGACCTGATTTCAGGACTTTAAATAATTTCAGGCTTCGATTAAAGGACGATATCAAATCTGTCTTCAAGCAAATTGTACAATACGGAATTCAAGAAGGGATTATAGAAGGAAAAGATGTATTTATAGATCATACAAAAAGAGAAGCAAACGCCAACAAGCACAAAGTAGTCTGGAAAAAGCAAGTTGAGAATCAATCAAGAAAAATAGATGAAGAGCTTGACAAACTATTTGACCACATTGATAAAATTAATACTGAAGAAGAAAAAGTCTTTGGGAACAAAGACTTGCCGGAGAAAGAAAGAAAAGGTTTTGATAAGGAGAAAATAAAAAAAATTGTTGATGAAATAAATCAACAGTTGAAGGATAAAAAAATAAGCAAAGATCATGCAAGAGATGAAAAGAAGCAGTTAAACAGGACAATAGAATTATTGGACAGAAAAACAAAATACAAGCAGAAAAGAGAAATTCTTGGAGATAGGAACAGTTATTCCAAAACTGACAATGATGCAGTAGCTATGCTTATGAAAGACAAACTCACTGTAAGGCCAGCTTATAATGAAGGCATAGCAACAGAAAATGGTTTCTTAATCAATTACGAAATTTCTGATAATTGCAATGACAGCGTCAGTTTTGTTCTGCTGATGAAAGGAGCTATTGATAATTTAGGCAAAACACCATTCAATAATGCAGGAACAAAGACATCAGTCAAATTATAAAAGCTGTAATCAATGCAGTCATCACAATCCTGTCCAGTTCCTCCGGTTATCTCAATAAGCCATGTATCTCTTCCTACATTAGACAATTCATCCCCTAAAACTTCCCATGTTGTCAAGTTGCTATGTGTTTATCCAAATAATGGACCTATCATATGGAAATAAATTCCTATAATGAAAAATATTGTGGTATAGATGTAATATATAATTATTATTGTTAGCACAGTATATTTAGAAATTTTGGGGTAGAAATAAGATGAGTAAGTATATATTAGAGATATTATTATACCAACTACCCCATATTTGATCATATCATATAAAATTTTATATATAAAATCAAAAGAATAATTCTCCGAAATCATAGCCTCTAATTCTATGATTATTATGGGCATAGTAGCCAAAATAAATCCCTTAAATCCATTTATCAAAAATTTATTTAATCTGATCTTGCCATTTAAATTTTTATTTTTTATCATCTTAACTCCCTCCTTATTATATTTTTTACTCTTTTATCATTAGGTAGTTTATTGTGCCTTAACCTATACGAATTAATCTCTTTATTACTTGATATTATATTATCAAATATAGCCAACTCATCATTTTCTGTAACAACATAATCGTTATTATTATTAGAACCCAATCCATCTGTACCGTATACGATAGAAAATTTATTTAGATTAAGGTTTATACCTGGTTGAAAGTCTTGATTGCTTTGCGTTAAATTTAGATAATATTTTCCTAGATTTTTTGATATTCTCCCATCCGGATCCAAAAATCTTGCTAAAAACCAGCATGAACTTAACAACGAAGACCTTCTTGCAAGTTGTTCAGAAAACTGTCCTTGTGTCGAATGACTAACATTATTCTCCCCAAAATAATTCAAAATTGCATTCCCACTCTCTAAAAGACATTCAGCAAACAAGCTACTTCCATTAAACGCCCCCGGACATCCCACAGCCACAAAAGTCT
>CAZIEE010000004.1:0-28168 GCA_964538135.1 uncultured Methanosarcinales archaeon | reverse complement strand
ATCAAAAAGTTTAAATTCTTACTAATTATTTTGTTTGGTAAAATAGTAAGTAACATAATCCCACCGACTAAAGTCGTGGGCTTTTGCCCCTGAACTCAGGCTCAGTTGTCAATTGACCTTTACCTTCATCATCCGAGACATTTGGCTTTGTTACATGAAGCCTACGCAAGTTAAAAGAAGCGTTTAAATCAGACTGGCAGGAAAAACCACAATGCAAACAATTAAAAAAATCAAAGTAGCGAGAACCGACAAGACCACAAGAGGAGCAAGTCTGCGAAGTCATGTAAGGCTTGACAAAATCAACAATCTTTCCTTCTCTTTCAGATTTGTATTTGATGAAGCTTTGCAATTGAAAAAAGCTCCAATTGTTGAGCCATCTATTGAATCTTCTGAGCAATCTCTTAGCAGATTTTGTGCCTTTGCTCTGCAACCTTCTACTCAAGTAATGAAATTTTCTAATTTGGGTTTTAGGAGTTTTGAAAAAAACACCTTCGCTTGTTACAGCGAGGTTGTTTATTCCGACATCAACACCCAGAATCCTGTTGCCACAAGAAGTTGGAGTGTTGATTTCTCTGGAAAATGTGATGTGAAAAGAGAAGGTAAAAATGTTTTTGTTGAAGGTGATAGGACAAGATTTTATAATGGACTTGATTTTGAATTAGAAACTTTCAACTTTATGGTGGCAGCAGTTTTCATAAATTAAATGCAGGGCAACTAATTTTTTATGGAAATATTGTTTATGAAAAAGAAGAGATTTTTGATGTGAAGGGAGGGAGATCAAATATGCAAGACAAAATCTCTGAAACATTGTTAAATGTAAATGCTGTAATGTTAAGTGTTAAGCCACCATTTAGATGGTCCTCTGGAATTTTGTCTCCTATATACACTGACAACAGAATTCTAATGAGTTGTCCTAAAGAGAGAGACTTTGTTGTAAACTCTTTTATAAAACTAATTAAAAAAAACAAGCTTAAGTTTTATGGATTTGCAGCTACTGCAACTGCTGGAATCCCATGGGCTTCATGGCTTAGCCAGAAATTAAAGAAGCCAATGGTTTATGTAAGAAAAGAAGTCAAGGAATATGGAAGTCAAAATATTATTGAGGGAGGGATAGAGAGTGGAAAAGTATATCTTGTTGTTGAAGATTTGGTAAGCACTGGCCAAAGCTCGCTCAACACAATAAATGCTGTTCGCCATAAAGGAGGTATTGTTGAGCACTGCATAGCAATTTTCACTTATGAATTGGAAAAGTCAAAAAACAATTTTGAGCAATCAAATGTTGAATTGCTGACACTTACAAATTTTACAAGTTTTGTTAAAGTTGCATCTAAGAAGAAGCATATATCAAAAGAACAATTAACTCATATTATAGATTGGAAAAAAAATCCAGAAGGATGGGTTGCTATTTGAGGTGATAAAAATTAATCTTACAAGCACTGCCTTTGTTCATGGTACAGGAATCCCATCTGAGTTTACATGCGATGGTTCTGATATAGTGCCACCATTAACTATAACCAATGTGCCTAAAAATACAGAAAGCTTGGCATTGATTATGGATGACCCAGATGCACCTGTTGGCACATTTGTTCATTGGGTTGTGTGGAATATCCCTCCAGATACAAAAGAGATTAAAAAAGGAAAAGAACCAAATGGTGTACAAGGAATTACAGATTTCAGAAAACTGGGATATGGTGGGCCTTGTCCGCCTTCTGGAACACATAGGTATTTTTTCAAGCTTTATGCAATTGACACAAAAATAGATTTACCACAAGGATTTAAGAAGAAAGATCTTGAAAAGGCAATTGAAGGCCATATAATAGAAAAAACCGAGTTGATGGGGATATATAAAAAACTGAAAAATGACATACTCCCAAAATAAATCCAGCTGAAGCTGTGGATTTCAAACTATGAGCAAAACAAACTCGAAAGGGCAGTTGAAAATAGGTGATTTATCTTGACAACTATTATAACTAAGATTTTACAACTAATTAGAAAAATTGGACTTGATGTTGTTAGGCTTAGAGACCCTTTTACAGAGCAACTAAAGGCAATTGGAAAAGCTGAAATAATTTTTGATATAGGAGCTAATGTAGGGAATTATGCAGAAAAATATTCAAATTTTCCAACTGGGGGGGGGGCGCTTGCTACTGTGTTTTGTTTTGAACCATGTAAAGACACATTTGATAAATTGAATAAAAGATTTAAAAATAAGGAAAATGTAACCCTTATTAATTCAGCTTTAGGAAATAAGTTAGGAAAGAAACAATTGAACATATATTCAAGTTTAGAATATAATTCCTTCTTGGAATTTAACCAAGAAGATATTAAAAAATCTGAAATATGTTTCATAGATACTGTAGATAATTTTTGTAGGAAGAACAATATCGAGCAGATAGACATAATGAAAATAGATGTTCAGGGTTATGAGATGGAAGTATTAAAAGGTGCAAAGTTTATGTTGGCAAATAATAGAATCAGACTTATTTATGTGGAAGGTCAATTTAATCCGCAATATAAAGAAGCATCTACTTGTTTTGATATTGGGAAATACCTTTTGTCTTATAATTTCAAAACCCACAAAATTATTAATATTAATTACAAAGATGGGATTTTGACTCATGCTGACTTTATGTTTACAAAATGCAAACAAGAAGGAGGTAACGGGCTTCCTCCCACAGATAAATTTGTGGGTATCTGCCCTACGATTTTATGACCAAAATAATCTCTCTTAAAAAATCCATTATCCCAAGTTGTGATGTAGATAGTTTAGATAAATTAAAAAAATTAGTAAATGCAACTTGCAATGTAAAAGGGGTTGGAGCATATAAGATTGGGTTTCAGCTTGTAATACCTTTTGGGATGAAAAATGTTGTAGAAACAATAAGAGGCATAACTAACCTACCAATAATTTATGATCATCAAAAAGCTGGTACGGATATTCCAGAAATGGGAGGGCAATTTATGAAAGCCTGCAAAGATGTTGATGCTGTTATTTTGTTTCCACAAGCTGGACCAGAAACAGAAACAGAATGGATAAAATCAGCCCAGCTTGCTAAAATGAACGTAATAATAGGGGGAGAAATGACTCATAAAACATTCCTTAATAATGATAGGGGATTTATTGATGACGATGCTCCAAAAAAGATTTATGAGATTGCAGCTTCAATGGGTATATCAGATTTTGTGATTCCTGGAAATAAACCAGAAAGAGCATTAGACTATGTAAAGATAATAAAAAATAAAATCAAGAACCCTGTTTTTTATTCACCAGGATTAATAACCCAAGGTGGCACTATAAGTGATTTAGCCAAAATGCTTGACTCCTGGCATGCTATTGTTGGGAGAGCAATTTATGAAGCAAAGGATGTAAGAAGGGCTTGTGAGATGCTAACAAGAGATATTTTACTCTATGAACGATAATAAACGTTTTTTAGCTTTCTTTTGTTTAAAAAAGGTTTTTAAAGTACACAGTACTTACAGTAAAATATAAATAAAGAAGCAACTAAATACTAAGCACGAAATACAAAACAATAATTAGAATGGAAAAAAAAGATGCAAATTTAAAAGATGCAAGTTTGATCGAGAATATTATATTATTTTTGATTATTTCAGTTGGTGCTATAATTTTTTATAACCAATTACAATTTGCCAAAATTTCATCAAATATACTGTTTAATTCTATATCCTTCTTATTAATTATTGTGTTAATAGCGTTAGTGGTATGGTTATTTCTGGATAAAAAAAGAAAAAAAGAAAAAAAAGAGATTAAATATCATAAAGAGCATGATGTTGAAGATAGTGCAGAAATTATTACAGAAAGTATAAAACAAACTGTAAAAAACCACAAAAAACCGTTGACAAAACCTTTTACCTTTCAAGAAAAATTAAATTGGAGCTTTATAGTTTTAATCTCAATTTTGGTTTTTTTTAATCAATTTCAGATCTCTCAAGCAAAAGGTTTTGCAAATGGAAAGCTATTGAAAACTGAGAGTATTTTTTCAAAAGTTTCTGTTTCTGGCGTTTCTGGCAATTCAGTTTCTGGTAAAAGTGGTGTTGTAATAGGACCTCAACTTAACCCAGATGGACGCACAACAAAACTTGTTGAATGGAAAACAATAAGTGAAACTCCTGCTACCAAAAGTACTGGTAATCCAACACAAGATGCAATAGCAACAGTTGTTCCAATAGGCACACCGTTTTATGCATTAGAAGGCGATGCAGCTCAAAAGATAAAAGGAGTAAGTTTTGATGATCCATTAACCAGCCAGAAGGTATGGGCATCTTTACTGGGCTCTAGAAGGTTTGGCACTGAAAATGCTATTCAATTGAATCCAGAAGAAGAAAAAAGATGGCAAAAACTTACAAGTGTTTTTACATGTGATTTTTGTTGTGGTGGACCAAATAGTGTAACAACAATTAATAGATGTGGTTGTGCTCATTCCTATGCATGGCAGGGAATGACAAAATTCTTTATAAAGTTCTACCCCTCATATAGTGATGAGCAAATACTTGGAGAAATGACAAAATGGAAAGCACTTTGGTACCCAAAAGGAATGATACAAGATTATTTAGTGTACACCGGACAACAACCTGCCACATCCTTAACTCATGGAGGCTCTATTGGTATAAAACAACAATTCCTCCAATCTCAAGGAAATCAACAGCAAACTCATACAACAGCAACTCCACTCGATCAGTTACCATCAATGGTAGGAGGATGTTAGGTTTATTGTTTACTGGAGTAGTTTAGGAGGTGAAAAAATGGGAAAAGGAAAAGGATGCTGCTAAGCAGATTCGGTATTTAGTTTAATCAAGCTTTTTGCTCAAAGCAAAAAGGTTGGAAGAGGGCTTGAGCTAAGCGAAACCCTCGATTTTTGGTCAAGCTTTTTGCTCAAAGCAAAAAGGTTGGAGGTAAAATAACAATGAATAGAAACACAATATTTATTATTGTACTTGTTGTTTTATTGTTGCTTACAGCAGTACAGGCAGTTCAACTAAGCAACCTAAAAACAAGCATAGCTACAGGAAAAGTAAATGTTGCAAGTGCTCAGTCTGCACCACAAAGTACTGGAAGTGTTCCATCAAGCATAAAAGATCTGCCTTCCATGGTAGGAGGATGTTAGGTTTATTGTCTATAGTTAATGGTTTATCGTTTTTGAACGATCAACGATTTACTATGAACTAAATGATGAGAAAGCAAAAAGGTTGGAGGCACGAAAAATGAACAGAGATATAATCCTTGTTATCTTTGTTATGGTACTTGGTGTTTTATTAGTTGGTTGTACATCAAGCCAGACAGGACCAGCAGGGTATTCAAATTACAACAGCCCAGAGCAACAACAATATGTTGGAGGAGGTTGTGGAGTAGCTCCAAGTGGTGACTATACAGATACACCAATTAATGAATTAACAAAATCTTCAAGCGTATTGTAAGAGTATTGTGAGATGGAACTTTCAAAAAGAGAGAAGCGTAAACTTAGGTTAGATAATGTAGCTCAAAAAAGTAGTGGAGCTCAAAAAGAATATGAGCAAAAAGTTGTACAGCAAAAACAATTCCAGCCTATTCAGAAAAAATCCAAATGGAAAATCTACCTTGGAGTAACGTGTGTAATAATTGTTGTGATAGTAGCGTATTCAGTTTATTCAATAACAAGGCCTGGAGTTTATGATAACTTTGCAAAATGCTTAACAGAAAAGGGAGTTGTCGTGTATGGGGCAATTGACTGGTGTAAATACACGCAAGTGCAGAAAGCAATGTTTGGGAACTCATGGAAGTATCTGAATTACCAGGATTTTTCAAAACTTCCAGATATAAAGAAAACTCCAACATGGGTTATTAATGAAAAATGGTATGAAAATGTACAGCCATTTGATAAGCTATCAGGATTAACTGGGTGTAAAATATGAGATATTATAAAAAATTGAGTATTAAGGATATTCCAATTGGTTTGTCCATTCTAATTGGTATTGTATTAATAGTTAATATAGTAGTAACGTTCAATCTAAGTGGAAATATAAAACAGAGTTCAGATGAAATTAAGACAGTTTTAATTATACCAAAAATTGAACTCACTTTAATTAAGAATTCCAAGTGTCCTGATTGCTTCGATATTTCTGCTGTTGTGGAGAATATAAAAAATACCAAGGTTAACATTACAAAAGAAGCTATTTTTGAATTTGATTCAAAAGAAGGTAAGGAGCTGATAAACAGATTTAAAATTGATAAAGTTCCAACTGTTGTTATTACAGGGGAAATCAACAAGACCAATCTACAAGGAGTAGAAAAGCGAGAAAATGCACTTTTTTTTACAAACCTGCAACCACCATATACAAATACTTCAACCAAAAGAGTAGAAGGAAGGGTTACATTATCCCTATTGACTGATTCAAAATGCTCAAAATGCAATAACATGGATAATTTAATTGGGCAAATAAAAAGTGTTGTTAGGGTTTATGATGAAAAAAAGATAGATCTTGAAAGTAAAGAAGCAAAAAATTTGATTAATAAATACAAGATTGGCGCTGTACCAACAGTAATTTTATCTAAGGATGTAGATATATACCCTGCAATAAAACGCGCATGGCCAGAGGTTGGTTCAATAGAAAAAGATGCATATGTTTTAAGGCAGGTAATCCCCCCATTTATTAATACAACAACCAATGATTTGAGAGGTCTTATTAATGTAATATACTTAACTGATAAATCTTGTGTTGAATGCTATGATGTAACCCAACATAAGGGGATACTAACAAACAAACAGGGGTTTGCAATGTATTTTGATAAAGAAGAGACAATAGATATAAATGATACTAAAGGAAAGCTCTTAATTGGGAAGTATAACCTAACTAATGTTCCCACTATAATACTTTCTGAAGAGGCAAATGTCTACCCATCTAGCTTTGTTCTTAAGCAATTCTTTTCTGTTGAAGAAGATGGCTCATATATTTTTAGAAGAGCTGAATCTGTTGGAAATTACAAAGATTTGATTACTAACAAGGTTGTTTTACAAAATCAGAATGAGAAGTAATTAGAAATGAGAAATGAGAAATTTATTATTGGACAATATTAAATTAGTTTACGAGAACAAAAAATACATAGTCATATCCCTAGTAGTATCAGTAATCACTTTCATATCTCTTTATTATTTAACTTTTTATTTTACAACTCCAAGAGCATTGCGCAGCATGGAAGGTTATTTTTACTTTTACTTTACTTTTATATCTAATTTTATAATATCAATTTTATTTGGTTTGAATGTTTCCATAATTTTGCAAAGGATTAGTATGAAGGTTGGAGTAATTAAAGAAAGTTCTTTGTCAGGAAGCGGTACATTAACAGGGGCATTAGCAGGGGCATTTGCATCTGGATGTCCTGTTTGTGGATCACTTCTATTGCCTTTAATTGGGATAAGTGGAGGATTGACAGTTTTTCCATTTAAAGGATTAGAGCTGAAAGTTTTGGCTATTTCATTAATGGTCATATCCACCTATTTTATTCTAAAAGGTAATAATAAATGTAATGGAAAAAAATAAAATTATTTTCTCGGTTCTTGGATTGCATGGTGGCATATTTAAAATATTTTTATTTATATTAGCATTTTTTTTACTTTATGGGTGTTCGAGCTCTGTAAATCCTGAATTTAAAACAAAATCTGAGACTCAGCAGTTAAACCAGGTTTCCAAAGTACAAACACATTTGCAGGTAGGTGATAACCCATACGATTTAGTAGTTGTCACAACAGAAGGCAAAACAGTAAGACTTTTTGATTTTATAGAACAGAAAAGACCAGTTATTGTGTATTTTATGGCAACTTGGTGTCCTTATTGCGCAAGAGATTATGCTGCATTATCCAAGGTATACAAGGATTATGAAGATAAAGTAAGCATTTTATCTATAAGTCTCGACCTTAATGAGGATTTAACAATATTGAAAGATTACAAAAATAAATATCCAGAATTGCAAAAAACAATGTTTGCTGCTGGACAAAACGAAATACTTGTTAATTACAGAATAAAAAAAACAACAACAAAATATGCCATTGATAAAAATGGAAAGATAATGTATACTGGATTTGGAACTTTTAATGAAGAGCAATGGAGAACATTGCTTGATGCTTTAATAAAATAATCTAAAATCAAAAAAATAGACTTAAAAAAACAAAATATGAAAATAAAAACAATTTATTTGGTAATTTTAGCAATTATTGCTATTTTAGTAGCTATTGGTATTTTTATCTCATTTAAAAAATTATCAAATTTAGATAATGATGTTGAAATACCCAAAAAACCAATACATTGGCATCCTAAACTTAAAATAGTAATCAAAGGTGAAGAGCAGTTTATTCCACCAAATATCGGGATAAGCATAGGCAACAATATAGATAACCAAATAAGTGGTATGAGGAGAATGTCTCCTGCCCATACTCACGAAAGTGATGGCACAATACATCTTGAAAATGATAGGCCATGGCTAAAGCCTGAAACCTTGACATTAGGTTATTTCTTTAAAGTCTGGGGGAAAAATTTCAACAGTTCTTGTATTTTTGAATATTGTAATAATAAAAATGAAACTTTAAAAATTACAGTAAACGGCAAAGAAAATTTTGAATTTGATAAATATATTATGCACGACAAGGATGAAATAATTATTGAATACAAATGATTTTAATGAGGTTGAGAGAATAAGAACAATAAAAATATGGTTATTAACAAGTTTGTTATTGATAAGTATATTTTTATTATTAGGCACATCATTATCTGAAACAGTTTTTGCGCAGCAAGAACTGCCAATTGGACTTCAAAGGCTTAAGCAACATGAACAACAATTAGCTTCAAGCATTACATTTCTGCTTGCATTTTTTGCAGGTTTAATCTCAATGACATCTCCTTGCGGATTTGCATTGTTGCCTACATTCTTTTCAATTGCTTTCAAAGACAGAAAAAAGGCAGTCCTTATGACAACTGCATTTTCAATTGGATTGTTAATTGCATTCACAATTTTTGGATTAATAGCAGGTTTTTTAGGAAATTTCTTTAATTACTACAAGTTAACTTTTGCATTTTTATCTGGATTTATCCTGATCTTTTTTGGGATTTTATTATTTTTTAATATTGGTTTTAGTATTTTTAATTTCAAGCTTGACTACAGGAATAAAGAAAGCTTTTTTAGTATTGCAATGCTTGGATTTTTCTTTGGAGTTGGGTGGACTCCTTGCGTTGGACCAATCCTGGTTGGCATTCTGATTCTTGCTGCAAATACATCAACTGTGCTTGATGGAACTTTGATGCTTATATTTTACGGAATTGGAATTATCACTCCATTAATTATTATGGCATACTTTTCTGACAGATATGACTGGGCAAATTCCAGATTATTAAGAGGGAAGCAGATAACATTTAATTTACTTAATAAAAAAATAATAACCCATACTTATAATATTATTGGAGGACTTATATTGTTCATAATAGGATTTCTTATGGTAATGTTCAAAGGAACATTCTTTTTCCAAACAGAACTTCCAAAAGTTTTTCCCTGGTCAATGTCGTTTTGGGGAAATTTGAATGAAATGGCTCTGGAGTCAAAAATTTTTACATCAACAAGTGGAAATATCTTTGGAATAATTGTTATTTTATCAATTGTTGTTTTTGTTATTTATCAAGAGTTTTTCTCTTATCCAGAATCTCATTAATTATTTGCTCGACCTCATTTTGAGTTATAAACCTTACAGGATTCCATAGATTTATGTATTTTTCCAGCACTTTAACCTCATCTTTGCGTGAAACTGTTTGAAGTTCCCTTATAATAAGAAGAGTTTTATCTTTAAGTTCCTGTATTTCTTTTCTTATCTCTTTTATATCAGAACTCAAGGTTTTTATCTCAGCAGAATAGTACTTATTCTTTGCAATAATGTTTTCTTCAGTTACTTGAAAAAATCTTCTGAGGTTAGTGATGCTCTCTTCCAAAAGCCTTAATCTTCTACTAAGGGTATTAACATCTTCCTGTACACTACTTACTTCAACTACTTCCTCTTTTTGTGAATGACCAAATTTTAGAACTCTCTCATGTTTTTTTGGTGGAGGTGGTAAATCATCATCTTCTAAAGGCATTTTGTAGTTATTAATTATCTTTAAATTATAAATTTTGCTAAAAATGTGGGCAAAAACAAGCCAGAATCCAAAAAGTTATTAAGGTTCAAGTGTAAAAATTAATTTCTGCTAATAATATGGACTACTCAAAATTAGTTGAAGTTTATGAGAACTTAAATAAAACCACAAAAAGGCTTGAGAAAACCTTTATCATTTCCGAGTTTTTAAAGGAAGTGGATATGTCAGATATCGAAAATGTAATGCTGTTTCTGGAAGGAAGGATATTCCCAGGTTATGACTCCAGAGAGATAAGATTTGCTAATCGTTTAATGCTTAAATCACTTGCTCTTGCCAGTGGATTAAGTATTGAAAAGATAGAAGATGAATGGAAAAGAACAGGAGACTTGGGTTTGGTTACAGAAATCATTATTAAAAATAAAAAGCAAGTGACTCTTGATTCAAGCAAGTTAACTATACTTAAGGTTTTTGATAACTTAAGGAAACTGGCAGAGCTCGAGGGTGAGGGCTCAGTAGATAGAAAAATACAGTTAGTATCTGAGCTTTTAACTTCAGCAAAACCTGTAGAATCAAAATACATTGTCAGGACTGTTTTGGGAGAAATGCGCATAGGGGTAGGTGAAGGAGCAATTCGTGATTCAATTGTCTGGGCATTTTTCGGAAAAGAATTGGGTTTAGCCTATTCAAAAGATTCTAATGAAATACAAATAGAAAACAGAGAGGATTACAATAAATATGTTGATGCAGTTCAAAGCGCATATGATGTTACCAATGAATTTAGTAGGGTTGCAAAAGTAGCCAGCTCCAAAGATTTACAGGAGCTCAAAAATATAGCTATGGAGGTTGGAGTTCCTATTAAGGTAATGCTTGCGTTAAAGGTTGATAGTATCGAAAAAGGTTTTGAAACTGTTGGGACTCCAGCTGCTATAGAATTTAAATATGACGGAGTCAGAATTCAATGTCATAAAAATGGTAAAGGAAACATTAGATTATTTACAAGAAGACTTGAAGATGTTACAAAGCAATTTCCTGATGTTGTAGACTATGTTAAAAAAAATGTAGATGGAAGAAGTTTTATAATAGATTCTGAGGCAGTAGGTTACAACAAAAAAACTGGAAGATATATTCCATTTCAAAATATTTCTCAAAGAATTAAAAGAAAATATGATATTGATAAAATCGCAGAGGATTTTCCTGTGGAACTCAATGTTTTTGATATAATATATTATGAAGGAAAAAATATTATTGGTCAGGAATTTGAGAAGAGAAGAAAATTATTGGAAAAAATAGTAAATCAAGATCCAAAAAAGATTGTACTTGCAAAAAGTGAGGTAATGTCAGATAAAGAAGATGTTGAGAAATTTTTTAATTTGGCAATCAATTTCGGAAATGAAGGATTAATGTTTAAGTCACTCAATGCACCATACAAACCAGGTGCGAGAGTGGGTTATATGGTTAAATTCAAGCACATAATGGAAACTCTTGATTTGGTCATTATAGGTGCAGAATGGGGAGAAGGCAAAAGATCAAAATGGCTTAGCAGCTACCAAATAGCATGCATTGACAAGAATGGAAAATTTCTTGAAATTGGAAAAGCAAGTACTGGATTAAAAGAGAAAGAAGAAGAGGGTTTAAGTTTTGAGGAAATAACTAATTTGTTGAAACCATTATTAATAAGTGAGAAAGGAAAAGAGGTAAAGGTTCATCCAAAAATTGTTATTGAAGTTGGCTATGAAGAAATACAAAAAAGCCCTACTTATTCCAGCGGATTTGCTCTTAGATTCCCTAGAATTGTTTCTTTAAGAATGGACAAAGGCCCAGATCAATCCAGCACTTTGGATTACATAAAGAAACTTTATGAATCACAAGGATTAATATGAGTTACCATGTAACTATATAAACTACATAAACTACATAAATATTTCGGTGCTGGAGAATATAGTTAAATCACTTCAGAATAGTGAAGTATTACATAGCATACAAATATTTATATACCCCCTTTCTTCTTAATTTTCTTATGCTACAACTTAATATGTCCAAGCTTAAATCCAACAAAAAATCACAGGGATTGCAGATAAATCTGGTTATAGTTGCTATTTTAGGACTTGTTGTTTTAGTAGTTATTATAGCCATATTCACTGGACAGATAAAGATATTCTCAGAAACCTTACAGAGCTGTGAGTCAAGACAGGGAACATGTGTAGGCTCTCAAAGAACTTCTTGCCTTTCTAATGAAATATCAATAAAAAATGTAAAATGTTCAGAAGGTAAACTCCCATGTTGCATCTCTGTTTTAAATCCCGATAAAGAATGAAAACAATTTTTAAGAAATCGGACATAAATATTAGATTTATTGCTATTTTAATAATAAGCACGATATTCTTAATTCTTTCTTTATATGGTTTATGGAAGGTTCTAAAAAATGTCTTTGGATAGCAATAAAAAAGGAAGTGCACTTAGTACATTTACTGAGATACTTCTTGTTGTTGTGACTACTCTAACAATAATAGGGATTTTTACAGTTGTAACAAGCAGGGCTGAGGAAAAAACAGCTGAAAATCTTTGTAAATATTTTAATGAGGCTAGATTCGCAACAAAGGTAGGCCAGGGACATGCTAGTTTTAGTCTTTCACCAAGGGCATGCAAAACAATAGAAAAAGGTGATTTGCCGAGCAAGGATTATAAGGATTATGGAGTAGGTGATAAAGAAAAAGAAGGAGCCAAGGCTGAGATAAGAAACTTAATGGCTAGATGCTGGTGGATGTGGTTAGAGGGCAAGCATCAAAATATGTTTGATCAATCTATTGGGGCTATATTGACTCCAAGCAAATGTTTTGTTTGTTACACATTTTCCTTGGATAAAAATATAGAAATAGGAATGCCTGATTTACTTGCTTCATTGGAAGAGCCTTATTATGCCATAGATAGCTCAGATAGATGTGCACCATTAAATCAAGGTGGTGAGTGTATATCAGATTGTGTTCCATATGGTTTAAAAGAAATTAGATCAAATAAATGTGGCAAGGATAAATGTTGTATTGCTAAAGATGCTAGAGATGAATGTGAAAATAAAGGAGGGGAATGCTTGAGTTTTAAAGAAGATTCTTCCTATATTAAATACAGTAAATGGTCGTGTAAACAAGGATCATGCTACGTAAAAAAAGAGAATATGGAATCTTACTTAGATTACATTCAGGGAACAAAAAGTATAGATACTGGTGCTGGTTTTGTTACACACCAGGAAACATTATCAGAATTTAATAAAGGAAAGGTTTATGGAATTGCATTAGTAAGCCCAAAAAGAGATGTTGGCTTTGACACAGTTGGATTGGGAGCTACAACTTTAGTTGTTGGTGCTGTAAGTTCAAAAGCATTGGCAATACCTTTAATTGGAACACCTATCGCTGTAGCTGGTGCAATTAAAACTTATCAATTGTACCAGAGCACTGAAAAATCTGGAACAGATAATTATAATTTCATATATCTTTCAGAATACGAAAATATAAAAGATAAGTGTGCTATACAAACAGGTGTTGACGAAGAATAGTGAAGAATAGTGAAAAATAATGAAGAATAAAATATTGAAAATATCAAAATCAAAAAAAGCAGGAATAATGGAGAGTGAATTTGGTGAGCTTATACTTATTATTATGTTTATTATAGCTGCTCTTTTTTTAATAGGGTTTGTATTCAGAGAGCATATTTTATCAGTTTTTAAATACGCATTTAGTTTTTTTTAATATGGCAGAAAAAGTTATTGGTAAGCTAATTGGTTTGGTATTGCTTTGCCTGGTTATTTTTTTATCCTTATATTATTATTATAATCCAAAAGAAGGTCTTATGTCAAAAATTGTAGAATATGCTCTTGGTACTGAAACTTTATTGCCAAATCCTGAACAAAAAAAGTTGATATCAGATGAATCACTACCTCAAGAAGTTATAAACACACAAGAAAAATTCATGAATGATATATCCAGATTCAAGGATAAACAAAAATGTTTACTTAAACTTAGCAGTTTGTCTGGATTGGGAGATTTTAAAATGAATATCATAAATAGAAATATAATAAATAGTGAAGTTGAAGTAATCTCAAGAATAGAACAAGAGGGAGGTGGAGGAATAAGAAAAATAAACCCAATAAAAAAAGATGAAATAAGTATTTGTTTTATAGAGCCTGAGCCATTTTATCCATTTAATGAGTGTTATCTTATTAAATCCACAAATAATGTTAATATACAAGACAGCTACTGTATAATTAGTAAGCAATATGATCAATATTTATATAATCGGGATTTCAAAATTACAAGTGATAATATAATAATAATTGATGATCAACCATATAGATTTGCAAAAGATATTTTATTTAAGCCAGAAAAAAGTAAAGTATGCTTTATACTGCTTCCACCAAAGTATCCACAAAATTTTTATAATGCTATATCTTCTGAATCGTGTGATGTATTAAGACCACCATTCGAAGGCTGCATTAGTAAGAGCGAAAAAACAATAAAATATTGTGAATAAATGAAATCAAAAAAAGCAGCAGAAGGGATTATGTGGATGATAATCACTATAGTATTGCTGCTTATATTCTTATTTGTTTATTCAGGAGCATGGACCAAGCTTTTTGGTGCTGGTATTTCAGAAATTAAAGGTCAAACCAGTGAGTATGGTCCAGGTGGAGATTACGATGGCGATGGTGTTATAAATCTTGCAGATAAGTGTCCTTGTCAAGCAGGAGAAATTGAAAATAATGGCTGTAATTCTGGTTATAAACCAAAAGAAAATGAGGATAAAACTTGTCTAATCAAAAAATAAAAATGATTTCTAACAAAACTAACAAAAAAGCGATCATGATAACAGAAGCATTAATGAGATTAATGATCGCTATAGTACTTTTATTTATAGTGTTCAAAATTGGAAAACAAGTAGTATATGCTCTTTTTGGTGGCAGTAATTCTATACAATCTTTTGAAAAACTAGTGGAGGAAATGAATTCCATTAAAGGATATGAAAATCCAAAAGAAATTTTGCTTTCAATGGATAAAGAAACTGCTGTGGTAGGTTTTAGTAAAAATTCTGAGGAGTTCCAGTGTAAAGGGTGTAAGGATACTTCTTTTGGCATTTATTTTATAAAAAAACCATACAATGAAGAATGTAAAAATGAGCCATGTATTTGCCTTTGTAGGGGATTAACTTTAGGCAATGATCCAGATAGAATGGATGAAACAAAATTTGAATGTAAACAATTTTTTTGCAAAAAATTAAAGTATGACATAGCTCCAAAAATATCATTTAAAGAAACTTTAGATAAAAAAAAGGTAATAACCCTAAACTATCCCAGTTCTCATTCTCCTTATTGGGAAAATGGATTCTTTTTTATGAGACTTGGTTCGACTTATCTTAAAAAGAGTAATCCATTCTCAGATCGTATAACAGAGCTAATAGGAGATGAAGGTACAAAAATAGTAGTAACAATCCAGGAGGAGTTTGTGAATGGTAAGTACTATGTAGGTGCATGCCCAATACGCCCATGCATCATTACTTAACCAAAAATGATATAAATCCACAATAAAATTGTTATTCCATGACAAAAAGAGGACAACTTATCTTTAAACCGCTTTCTGAGATTATTCTATCAGCTGCTTTGATTATCATATTTCTATCAGCAACAAAATCTTATGCATCCCAAGAGGTATTCCACAAACTTGCAATAGCAAGAGATTTGGCATTAACATTAGATGTAGTAAGTGGACTTCATGGAGACTTGGAATACACCTATCCAAATGAGGTTAGTGATTATTATATTGAAATCAAAGAAAATGCAATCAAGGTTTATTCCAGCAAACTTGGTGATCTTGATCCAACACCAGGAATACATAATTTTGTTCCAACAGGAAATGAACAAGTAAACATAAACATAAAGTCTAAAAAATTTATTAGAATTGATAAGATTGGCAGCTCAATAAAAATAACAGGAGTCGATTAATAAAAATAAAATGAAATTTGGAAAAAAAGGATCAGAACTTTGGGTAGCTGATAAAATGCTGTATACCCTTTTATTTATAGCTGCTGTTGGCTTTACAGCAATTATTGTGATTAGTAAAATTTCAAAAACTGGAGCAGAACAAACAATAATAAATGAGAATATTAAATCCTTAAATATAATGCAAAGATTTATTGAATCTCCAGATTGTTTTATTTACAGTAAAGATGGAATAATCCTTAGTAGAGTGATAGATTTTAACAAGTTTAGTAATGAAAGATTGAATAGCAATATTTGTTATAATACTGATAAAAGTGTTGATAAAAGCACATTTTCTGTATTTCCTGCATATAAGATAACACTAAAATCAGATACACAAAAACCATCCCAACTACCCAAATCTATCAAAACCAATAATTTTGAGGAAGAGGTGGGATATAAATCAAAAAATTATAATGTACAAATTCACTCAGATGATGGACTTTACAATGGTGAGCTGATAATTGATGTGCAAAATGTTTAGGCTTTTTAGGTTTTATAGCAACAAAAAGGGATTTATAGATGAGGCAATAGCAATAATAGTATTTATTTTCTTAGTTGCAGGCATTTTATTATTTTTTAGATTTAGTGAAAATTCAAAGAGCAATAAAACCTTTAATGATATCCAACTACAAAAGGATATATTGGAAGGTAATCAAATTTTGACTAATTACCTTACAAAATCTGATGAGGATGGAAAAAACAAAGCAGATATTCTTGCTGATTCTTATACAAAAAGGGATTATGAAGGAGTAAAAAAAGACATTGAAAGTTACTTCAAAGAAAAAATATCTAAGCCTGGCTGGCAAATTCAAGTAAGAGATCAATCTAGGGAGATCTTATTAGTATCTGGAGAGGGTAGTATACATTCAATACATTTTTACCAGGTAGCTTCGATATTAATTCCTGTTAAATCGAGTTTGCTATTAGCTCCACAATATTTACTTATCACATTATCTTTTGGTGATTTACTTGAACGCACAATAGATTGAAATCAACTAAAAAGTATGTGTATAGCATCATAAGGTCAAAAAACATGATAAACAAGATAGCAAAAAATAAGAAAGGAGATATTGAATGGTATTTTCTTTTTATAGTGGGAGTCTTATCTTTAATGGTATACTCTTTTTATGTGGGACAAAAAAAGTCTATTGACAACTACATCGGAGAATATCAATTTTCCATACTGGGGTCTGATTATAAGGCAGAATCAGTTCTATTTTACATACAACAATCAGCAAAGTATTCTTTGCAAGAATCTGTTTATGATCTGGCAGGTAATGGTGGAATGTTTGAAGATGATAGTAGTAAATCAACTGGAAGTGAATGTGGACAATTTTATGGATATCATTTGTGGAACAAGCTTGATAAAGATGAATCAGAAAATAATCAGCTTAACTACTGTATTAATGAAAACATTGTTGCAATTAATTTGGAATCTGCTTTTAACCAAAGATTAAACCAATATTTACTAGCTCATCCATTAAATATACCAATAGATAATTACTATTATGAATTAAATAAAGTAAACAATAAAGTAAGTACTCCTCTTGAGATAACTGGGAAGCCTATAAAGGAATTAAAATTTGATATTCTTAAAGATAAAGCAAAAAACAGACTAGAAGGAGTTTTTGGTGAGCCTATCGAAACACCAGAAGGGCTTATAGATTTTACAGATACAGAAATATGCGAAAAAGGCAGTACCTGCTTGCTTGATAGGATGGCGTATGAATTGTTATTAAGTGCTCAAACAATAGCAGTTAATGAAAAAGTTTCTTTAAGTGTATACTCAGGTTATCGTGATTTACAAAAACAGATAGATCTTTGGAATGGCAATACTTTTGAGAAATATGCTCAAAGATATCCTGATGAGCAAGAAAGAGCAAAATATGTTTGCTATCCCTATCAAGATCAGGAAAAACCTTGCCCTCACCTTACTGGAAAGGCAGTAGATGTAAGGTTTAAGGGAAAAACCACTGAAACAATGAAAAGAGATGATTGGTCATTATTACATAAAATAATGTCCCAGGCAGGATGGGTTAGATACGGAGAGGAATATGGAAGTCAGAAAACATTTGAGGTTGGAGAAAAATGGCATTTTGAATGTTGTGGAACTAATAGATATGCAAGGGCTCAAGAAGGAAGAGTGACTGCAATTGTTTAGCAAATGACATTCTACCAAAATAAATCCAAAAGTGTATAAAATAGAAAGTAAAATAGCAATGGTGAGGACATCCCATGTTTGTAGGAGCAAAGAATATAGATTTTATTGACTAAGAAAAATCAAGATATAGTCGGGAGTTTAATACATACCTAAAAACCAAAACTTTTTATATCAGCTTATCCCCTCATTAATTAAAATGCCAGCAAAAGAAACAAAACCAAGCAATATAATAGAGAATATCATTTATAGTTATACTTCATCACCAAACCAATACGAAGAAGAGAATAAAATTCTAAAAGAGGCAGTTAAAAAGCTAAAAGAAGAGAATGAAAGGTTTAAATCAACACCATTAATGATTTGTGAGCTCCGTGATATATTTGATAAAACTGCTATTATAAAGATTCCAAATGGCAATCAGTTTCTTGTAAATATTTCTGATGATTGTGAAAAACTTAAGAATTCTGACTCAGTACTGGTGGAACAAAAGAATCTTACAATAATAAAAAAGATTCCAAGAACCAGAAGATTTAATGTAGAAAGATTTGTAATAGTTGAGAAACCAAAAATATCATGGCATGAAGTAGGAGGTTTAAGTGCCCAAATAAAGGAAATCCAGGAGATTGTTGAGTTGCCTTTACTGAAACCTGATTTATTTAAGAAAGTTGGGATATCCCCTCCAAAAGGTGTTTTATTGTATGGAGAACCTGGAACTGGCAAGACTTTACTAGCAAAGGCTGTTGCATCTTCAACAAATTCTACCTTTATTGAAATTGTTGGATCTGAATTAGTACAAAAATTTATAGGTGAAGGTGCAAAGCTTGTCAAGGAAATTTTTGAATTTGCAAGGATCAATGTCCCATCAATAGTTTTTATTGATGAGATTGATGCATTAGCTGCAAAAAGAATTGAAGTAGGCACATCAGGTGAAAGAGAAGTTAATAGAACATTTATGCAATTACTTGCTGAATTGGATGGTTTTAATCCATTGGATAACGTTAAAGTTATAGGTGCAACAAATAGAAAAGATATTCTTGATCCTGCTATTATAAGGCCTGGAAGACTGGATAGGCTGATTTACATTCCTATACCCGATAAAGAGGCAAGACTTGAGATATTAAAAGTACACTCAAAAAACATGAATTTTGAAGACATAAACCTTGATCTTTTGACAAGTCAGATGGAAGGATTTAGCGGTGCTGAGATAAGAGCGGTTTGCACAGAGGCAGGATATTTTGCAATAAGGAATAGTAGATTTTCTGTAACAAAAGAGGACTTCCTGAAAGCAATAAATAAAGTCAAACAAGAAGAAGAACATGAGCATGATTATAGGGGTATATTTGGGTAAATGACACACTCCCAAAATAAATCCAGCTAAATCTGGGGGTTTCTTACGCAAACCATTTAACTTAAACTTTTCTCTCTTGAGAGGTCGCTACACTAAAAGTTTAATGTATGATTCGCTAAACGAGAACCCCTAACGATACAAGCAACCACCTTCAGGAATGAGGTGGTCGCAATGACTAAAAAACTATATCCGCACTTTAATCCAGAAGTGCACAAAATTGAGAGTAAAATCGCAACGGTGAGAACGTCTCATCATTGCAAGTACAACATCAATTACCATATTATTTGGATTCCGAAGTATAGGAAGCAAATATTGACTGGAAAAGTTGTTGAAGTTCTTAAAACAATATAATTCATAAACTGAAAGGCACTACTTCAATACAGTTAAGGCGTTGCTTTCCAGAGTTAAGGTATCTTGGATATAAACAGCATTTTGGCAAAGGTTTTGACGCTTTATGGGCAAGAGGTTATTACTGCGGTTCTGCTGGACACGTTTCGCAGGAACAAGTCAAGCGTTACATTCAAGAGCAGATGGGAAAAAGTGTTTTTGAATATGATATTTATGGATGTCCTACTCACTTAAAAGGACAGCTAACGATAGGAGATTTCACTTTGTGAAATCTCCATAAAGGACAATTTTACGAATAACGGAGCGAATGGAGTGGGCGTACTAACGAAAGCACTGGACATGTGTGCGTAAGATTTAAATACCTATATAACATGATAAGAAGAAAATTAAAAATAGAGGATAAAATGCAAGTTTCACTTACAAGTTTCCATGATAAGAAAAAAGGATTAGATTTCGCAAATCAATCTGGCCATTTCAATGGAAAAAATATTGCAAATGGGCAGTTTCTCAAAATTAATAATCTTAAAAATTCTAATCGAGAATATAAATTTGAAGAGATTCAATTACCAAAAAATTTAGTTACAGATTTACTGAATGAGTTTGAAATAAAAACTATTGAATCTGGAATAGTGAAATACTTTTTATATATGAATAATTATACTGATGTAAGAAATAAAATTATTCTAGATGTTCTTAACGATACAAAAAGTGAAAAGGTATTATTAAGATTAAAATCACTTAACTTTAAAATTTCTTTATCTGATGTTGAGAAAGTATTTGAATTGTTGGTCACAGATAATGACAAACAATTAAATGGCGCAGTCTATACCCCAACATTCATAGTTAATTATATTGTAAAGAATACAATAAACAAAGAGGGACTGGTTTGTGATTGTTCGTGTGGTTCTGGAGCATTTCTTATAGGTGCATTGAAACGATTACAGACTCTTACTTCAAAAGATATAATTAGTTTAATTGAAAATAACCTTTTTGGAGTGGATATAACTGATTACAGTATTCGCAGAACAAAAATAATCTTATCTCTTTATGCACTAGAGAATAATCAAGATAAGGAAATAATTAATTTTAACCTTCATGTTGCAGATAGTTTGAATATTGACTGGAAAACCTTGTTTCCAGAAGTATTTACAAAAAACAACGGATTTGATTTTGTTGTTGGGAATCCCCCTTATGTTAGAATCCAAGATTTAAAGAATATCTCTAAGGACATCTTAAGTAAAAGATGGCAGTCCATAAGTGCAGGAAACTATAATCTATATTTTGCATTTTTTGAGTTAGGCATTGAACTTCTAAATCATCATGGGGAACTAGGATATATCACTCCCAATAATTATTTTACATCATTAGCTGGTGTTAATCTTAGAAGATACTTAGCTAAAAACAAGAAAATCACTAAAATTTTAAATTTTAATCACTTAAAAATATTTGATAACGCTCAAACTTATACTTGTATAACTTTTATGTCAAAAGATAGTATCAACCCCTATTTTGAGTATTATTATATGGACAATAAGAATGAGTTATATTCTGACTATAGTTTTCTTAATTTCACCAAATCTTATTATGAATGGTTAGATAACAAAAAATGGCGTTTAATGAGTGAAGAGGATTACCAAAATATTAGGAGAATTGAAACCACGGGGATACCATTAAACAAACTTTGCCCAATAAAAGTCGGGATTGCTACCCTCAAAGACATAGTTTATTTTGTTGAAGACTTTGATAAAAATTATTGTCATAAAGAATATGGTGGAAAAGTATACCAAATTGAAAGAGGGATCACTAGAAAGATTGTTAAGATTTCATCAATGAAAAATGAAGCGCAGATTAAAAGCGATAAAAGGAGAATCATTTTCCCATATATCAAGGAAAATGGAAAATTTAAAGTTATGTCTGAAAAGTTTCTAAAAGAGAGGTATCCTAATTGTTATAACTATCTACTAATGGCACGGAGTGGACTTGAAAAAAGGGATAAAGGTAAAAAATCATATCCAGTCTGGTTCGCATGGGGTAGAACACAGGGTATGGATTATAGAGGAACAAAACTGTATACAAGAACATTTTATAATAAACCAGATTTTATGATTGATGAAGATGAGGATGCTTTATTTTGTAATGGGTATGCTGTATTTTGTAAAACGAATATTAAATCAATACAAAAAATATTAAATTCTAAAATAATGGAGTATTATGTTAAAAAAACTAGTGTTGAAATTGAGGGAAATTATCAATGCTATCAAAAAAACTTTATTGAGAAGTTTACTATCCCAAATTTTTCTAAAGATGAGTGGGATTATCTAGAGAATGAAGATAATAATGAGAACATTAATTCTAGACTGATTAAAAAATATAATCTTATAATGTAATTATTTTAATGGGTCAATTGAGCCATGTCTTTTCCTATACACTTCCAATATATCAATCACAAAATCCTTTATGGTCAATCCTTTCAAACTAATTTTTTTAGCTGCATCTTCCTCTATGAATCCTTCATCAACTAATTCCTGAATGTCATTTACTACTTTTGGAGGGTCTTTCCTGAAATCTACAACCAACAAGCATACCCTTTCATATTTATACTCATTTCCTTCATCATCGAACTTTCTATTGTTTAAAGCTTGGAAAGAACTGACATACTTAAAAACTGATAACTTTTCTCTAAATGGAGTTTCAGAATTTCCCCTCCTATCTGGGTCGTAGGCCATAAGTGGAACAAGGTAAACCTCCCCCATCACCAGTTTTTTATTCTTTAAGTGTAAATTTAATGGTTCTGCAAATGTTCTTTCGTATAGTGTGTCAAAATTTTTTGCAATACTGCTTAATTGGCTTCTAACATTTATCGATAATGTTTTGTTAGTGATTACTTTTCCAACTTTGTCTATTCCACCGATTAACACTCCCTCTCCTATGGTTTCTTCTTTTGGCTCTTCAGGTAAGATAATAATATCTTGATTTTTACCTTTTAAGAAGCCAATTAATTTAATTTCTGGTTTTGTTTTATTGAGTGGAGGAAATATCTTATTTGGATTTACTCCATGAGCAATTAATTCTTCTTTAACATAATCATGAATTGGCATGATTAATTTAGAAGCCCTTATTTCAGAAAGAGTTTCTTTAGTGCCTCCTCTTCGTGAAGCATCCTCATATAATTTTTTAATTTCTTTCAGTTTTTCTATAAGTAATGAGTCTTTCTTTCCCATATTTTTACCCACTCGTATCCTGAAAAGAAGAAATAATTTTTTTACCAAGTTTGGATATTTCATAGTATCTTCCCATTTTTTCTTTTGGTGTAATACATTGGACTAATCTCTTTTTCTGTAATGCAAGTATTGTTCTACTGATTGTAGAGCGATGGGTTTTTATTATATGAGAAAGTTCAGTTGGCGTATGAGGTTTAATCAAATTTTGTAGCACTTTTTTCCTTACTTTTCTTCTGGAAACAAAACTTATTAAATCATACATGATATAGCAAATACGTAGCAATTCATTTATAATTATTGGTAGCAAATAGGTAGCATAGTATAGAAATAGTATTGGTTTTTCCATTGCTATCCTCTTTTTCAGAAAAAGAAGTAAAAACAACGCCCACCTCTCTAACGAGCTAGAACGAACAGAAATATTTAAATGTGTTTACTGCTTCTGCCTCCTACACAAACACAATATTGAGGCGACGGGCTTCATCCCACAGATAAATCAGTGGGTATTCGCCCTACGATTTTATAAAAAATAAGGAGGTGTTTTCTATGAAATTTAAACAAGGTATAAATAAAATCAGGAGTTTCTTTTTGCAAAGAAACCAGAAGATTTTCTTCCTGATGACCATTTATATCAAAGGCTTGTCAAGAGAGATTAGATTTTATTTATTTTTGGACTTCGAGTTCTTATAACCAAATTGCCAGAATATTTAAATTAAATTTTTAAAGTACACTCATCTCTATACCTATTATATGGAGACAATTAAAAAAGTCCTTATTACAAAGGAAGGTAAGAAGTTTTATTTAAAAGATACTAATAGTGATCTACACACCCAATATGGTGTAATAAAAAAAGAAGACATAAAGAAAGCAGAAGGCGTAAACGAAAGTAATCTGCTTAGCTCTAATACAAACAAAGAGTTTTTTATTTTTACTCCCTCTTTTATAGACTTATACAGAAAAATAAAGAGAGATGCCCAAATAATTCCATTAAAGGATATAGGAATAATAATAGCAGAAACTGGAATCAACAAAGATAGCAGGGTTTTAGATGCAGGATCTGGAAGTGGTGCGTTTGCCTGTTTCATGGGAAAAATTGCAAAAGAGGTAATAACTTATGAAATAAGGGATGACTTTATTGAAATTGTTCAATCGAATATAGCATTTCTTGGATTAGACAATATAAAACTAAAGAAAAAGGATATCTACAAAGAGATTGAGGAAAAGGATATAGATGTAGTAAATCTTGATTTGCCTGAGCCTTGGCTTGCAATTGAAAATTGCTTAAAGGCATTAAAACCAGGTGGTTTTTTGGTTTCTTACAGCCCTTGTATCCCACAAAGTATTGATTTTGCAAATGCTGTAAGAAAAAATGAAGGGTTTGTTTATTTAAAGACTATTGAAGTCATTGCCAGAGAATGGGAGATAGAAGAAAGAAAGGTAAGGCCAAAAAGCAAAGTGCTTCATAGTGGATTTTTGAGTTTTGCTAGGAAAATAAGATAATAATTCAAAAAGTTTAAATATTAGTTATACATGTTTAACTTATATGATGGAGATAAAAGCTACAACAAAGAAATGGGGTAATTCAATTGGAGTTTTAATACCAAAAGATGTAGTTAAAGAAGAAAAAATCAAGCCAAATCAGGAAATAATGTTAATGATAAGTACAAGGCCAATCACTAAAGGAAAGGATATTTTTGACACATTAAAATTTAAAGAATCTACAGAAAAACTAATGAGGGAGATAGATAAAGAGTTCAATGTGGGTTTTTGATATGACTTATTTTTTCGATAGTTATGCCATAATAGCTCTTGCAGAAGGCAGTCTATCTTATAGTAAATTCCAAGAAATCCAAATTGTAACAAGTGTTTTGAATATTGGAGAGGTATACCAAATAATTCTCAGAAAAAATGGAAAGAATAAATCAGATAGTTGGTTTAAAAATATTAACTTTGAACTGCTTGAAATAACACCTAAGATAATTACCGATGCAATTTATTTTAGACATGTAAACAGAAAAAAAGATATATCCTTGGTAGATTCAGTTGGTTATATTTTATCATTAAAACATAAGATAAAATTCTTAACTGGTGATAGACAATTTAAGTATATGCCTAATGTAGAGTTTGTCAAATGATATTCAAACAAATCAGTGTTGGACCAATGCAGAATTTCAGTTATATTCTGGCAGATGAAAATAGCAAAGAAGCTGTTGTTGTTGATGCTGGTTGGGATATAGATAATATAATTAATATTGCAAGTAAAGAAAGTTTGAAGATAACTAAAATAATTTTAACTCATTACCATTATGATCATGTTCAAAGAACAAATGAATTAGCTGATAAAACACAAGCTGTTGTTTATTTCCATGAATCTGAATTTGAGGAAATTAAAAGCTCAATAAAAATTAGAGAGATCAAAATTATAAAATTAAAAAATAACGATGTAATAAAAATTGGCAACATAAAAATTAAAGTTATCCACACACCAGGTCATACAAATGGTTCAATATGTCTGCTTGTTAATAACAAAATTATAACTGGAGATACTTTGTTTGTTAATGCTATTGGGAGGACTGATTTGCCGGGTGGCAATGCAATAAACCTTTTTGAAAGTCTTGAGAAATTAAAAAATTTGGATGATAATGTTGAGGTTTATCCTGGTCATGACTATGGCAATGTTCAATTCTCAACTATTGGTGATGAAAAAAAGAACAATCCATATTTTAGAGCCAAAAGCAAAGAGCAATTTATGAATTTAATATAGTCTTGTACCATTTTACAGAACCTCCAAAAGATTTATATGTAAGTTATGCTTACTTTCTTACTGGTGATGTAAAATGGCTGAAATGATAACTATGTCTTCAAAAGGGCAGATTGTAGTGCCAAAGGAGTTAAGAGAAGAGATGAAAATAGACGAAGGCACTAATTTTGCTATATTTGGAAAAGACGACACTTTAATCTTAAAGAAGATAATCAAGAAATTATCGTATTCATTTCAAATTATATAATCGAAGAGATTCAAAAGGTATTGGTTAGAGATTTTAAATTTGAAATCATTTACTCACCCCATATAACCTGGTTTTTCATCAAGAATTTGTTTTGCTCTGTCTGATGTGAAACGTTCTTGTAGTTCTTCATATGCCTTCTCAACATCTTTTGTTATGCTTGGCTTTACCTGTTTAAGAGCATCTTCAAAATTTTGCATGGAAATCCCTTTTGAATTTATATCCTGCCTTAAGGCAAGAATTGCAGCTTCTCTGCAGAGAGATTGAATGTCTGCTCCTACATAGCCTTCTGTTTTATTTGCAAGAACTTTTAAGAAGTCGTCTCTTTTTTTTATTTCTTCTTTACAGAAAATAGATTTTTCTGGTCTTTCTTCATTTTCTAATTCCATACCAGTAGCTCCATTCTTGTTTGTGGTTTTAGTAGCTAACATCTTTTTTTGTTTTATTTTTTCTTGTTGGTCCTCAATGATTATTGGCATTCCTTTTGTATGTACCTTAAAAATTTCATACCTTGTATTTTCAGTTGGTATAGCAGTTAGAATCATTCTATCAAACCTTCCAGGTCTTAGAAATGCTGTGTCAACTATATCTGGTCTGTTTGTTGCTGCAATAACAACAACATCATTTAGATCTTCCAATCCATCAATTTCTGTAAGCAACTGATTTACTACTCTTTCACTTACATGTCCATCTGAGTTTGAACCCCTTCTTGGGGCTAATGCATCTATTTCATCAAAGAAAATAATACAAGGACTTACTTGTCTTGCTTTTTTAAACACCTCTCTAACAGCCTTCTCGCTTTCTCCCACCCATTTTGATAAGAGTTCAGGTCCTTTTACTGATATAAAGTTTGCTTCACTCTCATTTGCTATTGCCTTGGCCAATAATGTTTTTCCAGTTCCAGGTGCTCCATATAAAAGAATTCCTCGAGGTGGCATTACTCCAAGTCTTTTAAATGCACCAGGGTACTTTAATGGCCACTCGACTGCCTCAATCAATTGTTGCTTTATGTTTTCCAACCCACCTATATCTGACCATTTTATATTTGGGATTTCAACAAGCACTTCTCTTAGTGCACTTGGTCTTACAACCCTTAATGCATCTTTAAAGTCCTGTTGTGTTATGATTAGTTTTTCAAGCAATTCTTTAGGAAATGGCTCATCCTCTTTAACTTTTATATCTGGAAGTGCATTACGTAAAACAATCATAGCAGCTTCTTTAGCTAGTGAAGCCAAATCAGCTCCAACAAATCCGTGTGTGATCTCAGCTAATTGCTTGAGAGAAACTACCTTTAAATCTATACTCATCTTTTCAATATATTTTTTTAGTTTGGATATCTCTATCTTCTTAAATAGTTCATTTTTCTCAGGATTTTCAACAAGATATTTTCCTATTGTTCTTTCAATATTTTTTGAATTTATATCTTTATATCTCAAAAGATTCAATATTGCTTCTTTGTATTCCTGCTCAAAATCACTATCTTTAACAAAATTTTCCTTAATATACATTGGCATGTTTCTTGTATGGATTTTAAGGATGTTGAGCCTACCCTCCTTTCCAGGAACCCCTATTTCGATCTCTCTATCAAATCTTCCAGGTCTCCTCAAAGCTGGATCAAGAATATTAGGAACATTTGTTGCTGCTATAACAACAACTTTGCCTCTTGATTTTAAACCATCCATCAAAGCAAGTAATTGGGCAACAACCCTTCTCTCAACTTCACCTCTCATTTCTTCCCTTTTTGCTGCAATTGCATCTATCTCATCAATAAACATTATTGAAGGAGCATTTTTCTCAGCATCTTCGAATTTCTTTCTTAAGTTTTCTTCGCTGTTGTGAGCAAATATGCCTCCAAAACCAGCAATAAAGTTTTGGCAAGGCTCAACAGAAATATCATAGACGTACTTAAATTCACCTTTCACTTCTTCAACACTTTTTACTTTGTCCCAATAAATATCGCTA
>CAZIEE010000003.1:0-29123 GCA_964538135.1 uncultured Methanosarcinales archaeon | reverse complement strand
AGGAAAGGAGAACTACTATATAAATGTTTCAAAATTAAATTGTCAGAATACTAGTTACTTTGAAGTGAGTCAATAGTTTTTTCAATAGCATTATCCTCTTTTTATTTGACAATGGAATCTATTCTACCTCAGGTCTTAATAAATGGACTTATATCTGGCTCTATTTATGCACTGGCAGCATCTGGTTTTTCTTTAGTTTATTTTGTTGTCAAGTTTTTGCATTTTGCTCAAGGTGCAACAATAACTCTATCTGCATATCTATTTTTTCTGTTTTTAAACATTATTGGCTTAAACTATGTATTAGCTGCAATAATAACAGTAGGTATGTCAATCATGATAACATTGCTGATGAATTTTTTAGTGTACAAACCATTAAGAAAAAGAAAAGCTACCAATGTTATTTTAATGATATCTTCTTTGGCAATTCTTACTCTTTCATCATCTCTTATATTGGCTATATTTGGTTCAAGCACAAAAACAATAGCACTAAACAAACAAGACATAATAAAAAACATAATAAAAAATGTAACATTTGATTTAGGAATTTTTACAATTACTGTGCTTCAAATAATAATTATGATTTTTGCCTTGATGTTATTCTTACTGCTTTGGCTTATAATAAAAAAAACCAGACTGGGAAAATCACTGCAAGCAGTAGCTGATAATAAGGAAGTATCTCAGATTGTTGGAATTAATCCTGAGAAAATTTATAGTTATACATTTATAATTGCAGCTATTCTAGGGGGCATTTCTGGGATATTAATTGGATTGGAGCAAAACCTCTATCCTAGAATGGGCATACCAATAATTGTTAAAGGATTTATAAGTTCTGTTGTTGGGGGTATAAGCTCTGTTCATGGAGCAATTATAGGTGGTTTGTTTATTGGGTTGGTAGAAAATCTTGGGATATTGTTTTTACCAAGTGTTTACAAAGATGTGATATCCTTTACTATATTGCTTATATTCCTGCTTTTAAGACCATATGGAATTTTAGGTGTAAGTAAAAGGGAGGATGTAAAATAATATGCTCAATGAATACTTAATCTCCATGCTTACTTTTATTTTTATAGATATAATAATTGTTATGTCACTTAATCTCACAATTGGATTTACTGGACTGGTAAACTTAGGACATATGGTTTTTTTTGGGATAGGTGCTTATACATCTGCGATATTAACCTTAAATGGAGTTCCTTGGTATTATGCTATGGTTATGTCAGCTGTCATTACATCTATCTTTGGAATAATAGTTGCTGTTATAATTGTAAGATTAAAGGGAGATTATCTAGCAATGGTAACTCTTGGATTGGTTTTTGTTGCTATAGCCCTATCTAGAAATTGGATATCCCTTACCAGAGGGGCACTTGGATTGCCAGGTGTTCCTGATATTATGAATAATAATCTTTATTATATGATATTCACTTTGGGTATAACAACAATATCAATTATCTTTTTTTACAAATTTACAAACTCAGAAACTGGTAAGATTCTGCAGGCAATAAGAGATGATGAGATTGCAACTGCTACTCTTGGAAAGAATACCTTTTTTTATAAGGTTCTGTCAATTGGAACTTCAACTTTTTTTGTAGGCATAGCTGGAAGTTTGTTTGTACACCACCTGAATTTTGTTGATCCTACAATATTTGATTTAGAATTTTTTTTAATTATAATATCGATGTTGATTGTAGGGGGATTGGCATCTATAAAAGGTTCTATAATTGGAGTATTCATATTATTCACCTTGTCTGAATCCATTAGGTTAATAAACATAGATCCTAATTGGATACACTTATTGGGGGCAGTAAGAGAAATGATGTTTGCATTTATCATAATAATTATATTGATACTAAGACCAAGAGGTATGTACGGAAAAGTTGATGTTTGAGTTGATGATTAATGTTGTCATTAAAAAACGTATCAAAAAGATTTGGAGGGGTAAAGGCAGTTAACAGATGTACATTTGAAGTAGAAGAAAATACAATAACTTCTCTTATTGGACCAAATGGAGCTGGAAAAACAACTGTGTTCAACATAATAAGTGGTTTGACAAAACAAGACAGTGGAATTGTCAGACTACAAGGCAAAAACATAACTGGCATGCCTGCTTACAAAATTGCTCAGGCAGGAATAAGCAGGACTTTTCAACTCACAAAAGTTTTTAAGAACATGACAATAAAAGATAATCTGTTGATTGCAAAGAATACAGATGAAAATGAGATGGAGAAAGTTCTAAAAAGCGTTTACATGGAAAAATCACTTAGTTTGCTGGGTTCTGAACTATCTTATGGACAACAAAGACTTTTGGAATTAGCAAGGGCTTTACTAAAACCACATATTTTGTTGATGCTTGATGAACCAACAGCTGGAGTAAATCCAAAGATCAGGAGAGAACTAAAATCAATTTTAAGAAACTTAAAAAAAGAGGGAAAGACAATATTGCTGATAGAGCATGATATGGATTTTGTAATGGATGTAAGTGACTCTGTAATTGTGCTCAATGAAGGGAAGGTATTAAAAATTGGCAACCCAGAGCAAATAGTCAAAGATGAAATTGTGCTGGAAGCTTATCTTGGGAAGTAACTGTACGAAACTAAATTCGAAACACTAAATACTAAACTCGAAACACGAAACAGCAGCCAGTTTATTGTTTTGGATTTCTGATTTCTATATTCTGATTTAGGATTTTTATCTCATTTACCATATCACTTGCTAAATATGTAAATCCTTTCTTATTTTTCAAAAGTATGTCTCCAATTAATCCATTAAAATACGCTGCATTGATTGCACTCTGCACCAGATTCATGCTCTGACTTAGAAAACCAGCACATAATCCTGCCAATACATCTCCTGTACCAGCCTTGGTCATTCCTGCATTACCTGTTTTGTTGTAGAATACTTTATCTTTAGAGATTATTGCATCAATCCTGCCCTTTAAGATTATCACATTGTTTTTTTCAAGGAATTTCTGAGTTAAATTTTTTATATTCATTGTAAAGTTAAAAAAATCGTCTAATCTTTTTTCAAAAATATTTTTTATTATTGTCTTATTGCATTTTGAATTTACAAGAAAGAACTCAAGCTCTTTTAAATGAGGTGTGATGATTGAGTTTTCTACATAATTCATCGAGATGGATTTTATAGCATCTGCGTCAATAACCTTCAGTTTTTTAATGCCTTTTATTGTTTTCTTACAAAAATTCTTTGTACTCTCTTTTAGTCCAATTCCATTACCAATTAATAAAATATCAAACTTTTCCATTTCTTTTTTTATTATTTTAAAATGATTTGGCAAAAAAATTTCTGAATGTAATTTTTTTGTTATTAGATCAGGAGAATAAGTATTGATAGCCCATGCAACTTTTTCTGGAGCAATTATCTTTACAATATCAGAACCGCTTCTTAGTGCTGCTAAACCTGCTAATGCAACTGCTCCAATGTAATCCTCAGAACCCCCAACAATGAGTACTCTTCCATTATCGCCTTTATGGCTATATTCTCTTCTTTTTGGAAGTTTTATATCTTCTTTTTTAATGAACTTCATAAATTTATTAAACTTATTAAATTTATTAAACTTATTTTGGTAGTCCAATATCAGCAATAACAACTTTGTCTTTTAATTTTTCAAGTCCTTTTTTCAGGTCATGGAAGGTAATTATAAGATCTGCGTTTACACATTTATCAATCATTATTCCTGTATCTGGATCCAAGCCAGTAGGTATGTCTATTGAAACTTTATAGGATTTTGAATTATTTATATCATCAATTATTGCAGATATCTCTCTGTTTAACCTGCCCTTGATACCTATTCCCAATATTGCATCAATTGTGATATCATAGGCATCAAAATCAACTTCTTCATCAACAAGGAATTGTACCTTTTCATTATGCTCAAGCTTTTTGAAATTGATTAATGCTTCTTTTTTCAGCTTATTTTCATCTCCAATAAAAAGAATATCCACCTCTGCTTCTTCTGCCATATAGCGTCCTGCAACAAATCCATCCCCCCCATTATTACCATGGTAGCATATAACTAGTATTTTCTTTCCACTTAATCCTAATCTTTGCTTTACAATCTGATAAACAGAATTCCCTGCATTCTCCATTAAACTAAGTCTGGAGATTCCGCTTTTTGCTTCCAAAGAAGCCATATCGTGTGATGAAATCATTTTAGAGGTATGTGCATAGCATCTTCAAAATTCCCTACGGGAAGGATGAAGGAGCTGCTTTTAGTCTATATTTAAAAATCTTTAGTTCTTATAACACACTTCCTTCCAGTATTTACGTATCTCCCAAATATCTTTTTGCCAATACTCAAAATTCTTATATCATCCCCCCTTATGCAAACAATGTCCCCTTTTCTATGTTTTAATGGTTTGAAGAATACATTTACTCTGTAAAGCTCTTTTCCTTGTTTGTTCCTGGTATGGAGTTTTGAGCTTGTTTTCAGCTCACCTCCAAAACTTTCTTTCAGTTTTTTCCCTACTGATATAATAAATTGATTGGATGAGGCATAAAAATCCATCCCATTAGAAAATTTGACAGTTTTTGCGATAGACACATCTGGCCTTTTCTTGAGCTGGTTGTACAAAAACTTAGTCATCTCTTCAGTAACCTCTCTTAGCTGTAAAATGCCTTGATAATAATCTGGTCTGCGTTTTGCATGAACTTTCTTTTTTGGATTTAACATTCCAACCTTTTTAACTCTTCTTCAGGACTGGGATTAATATCTACACTGTCAACAACCAACTCTATTCTATTGAATAATAAATTTTTATTTACCTTGCCTTTTAATTTAACAAAACTCCCCTCTAATTTATTTTTGACAGATTCAAAAGATGATGGTTCATCTCTAAACTTTAAAATCTGTTCCTGGTTCATATCAGTTATGCTTTCAACCTGATTTCTGAAAAAAACACATCTTATTGTTCCTGTTCCATCATCTAAAATTATGTTTAACACATAAGCATAACTTAGGAGAGAATTGTCAAGATTTCCATGATCTTTGCAAACAAAAACATTTTCAATTGGTTTAATCCTCTTCCCACATTTTAGACAGGTTTCGTAAAACTTTAATTCAAAAACCTGGACTAATGTGCCAAGCAATTCAGCGCTATCATCATTTTCACTTAAATCTTGAATATTTTTTCTTATTGTAATCCTTTGGGATATAACTTCTTTAATAATCTCGTCTTTTGGATTAATTATTATCTGAGCCCTTTCATTAAGGTGTATCTCCTTTTTCCCATTATTGTCCCTGGAATATGCTCCAATAAGCTTAACAGTACAACCCTGATATATATTTTGTATATTTTCAGCTTGTGATCCCCACATCAAAACCTTAATTATTCCTGTTTCGTCACCAATCAAGATAGATGCAAACTTTCCGCTTCTGGTTTCATTTGAGAACTCTCTTACAGTTCCTACTTCCAAAACCTTACCAATAATTTCAATATCCCTCAATCCAGTTAAAATATTTTTTATTTGCAATCTCCCGCTTAATTGTTCTAATATTTTAACACCAAGCTCATTTGCAATTATGTGAGCTGCACCCTCTTTACTTATCAAACCAGAAAGCTGTCTTAATTTTTTTTCGACTCTTTCCTCTATTTCAGTAAGTGGTATGTTTGTTTTTTCATTTATTTTCAAAACTACCTCCTCATATGGAATTTTGATCATAGTTTTGGGTAGATGTTCGATAGTTTATATAATTTTTCTTTTGTGGTACGGTGTTGCACAATTATTTAATTTCTCTTTGAATTTGATATAATTTATAAAATATCTTATATGTTCTATCCAACTGGTGCTTCTGACATGAATGCTGTTGAAGAGTGCTGGAAGCAAACAAGAGATAATGTAACTGCAAATAAGTCCCATAACTCCGAGAAGGAACTTTTGGACAGCTTAGAATCTTATTGGAGTAAAAATCCTTTTAAGCATAATATGCTCAATTATTTAAGTCCGTGACTATAGTAAATTATAAATACTCGTGCAATCGTTAGTTTAGTATGGCAGAAGAATACATAATAGACACATCAATTTGGGTTGACCTTTATGAGGACAGAAAAGGCTATAACAATGAGCCACTAGGCGATTATGCCTTTAAGTTGCTCGTCAAAATAAAAGCAAAAGAAAGTGTTATTGTGCTTACTGATTTTCTTATCAAAGAACTTGAGACGCTTTACTCAGTAGCGGAAATCAATGGAATGTTTAAACCTTTTGAGAAGATTATCAAAAAAGTTATAGCTACAGAAAAACAAAGAGAAGAAGCAAAAAATATTGCAAAGGAAAGAGATGTACCTGCTGGAGATGCTTTGCACGCTATAGTCGCAAGGGACAACGACTTAATCCTTGTAACAAGAGACAGACATTTCAGAAAGCTTGAAGATATATCAAAACACTACAAGCCAGAAGAGCTTATCTAACTTTTCTATCAAGCTCTTTAAAAATTTTCTTCCTTACTTTTTCCAACTGCTCATCACTAGTTTTCTTTCTAGAAGCTCCTTTAAGATGTGCAATTTCTATCATAGCCTCTTTTAGATTGGTTTCTTCCACTTTTTCTCTAAGGGCGTTTCTGATAAATTCCGTCCTGTTATGATAGCCCTGTTTCTCCACAATAGAGTCTATCTCTTTCAAGAACATATCATCCAGCTTTAGAGTAATCATTTCAGTTGTCATATAGCTAGTGTATATACAACAGATATATAAACTTTTCGCCCAAATTTCTTCTAATAAAAGTATAAAATTCGCAGCAACGTAGTGAGTGTGCCCCCTTCCGTTCGTCGTGTGCCCCGAGTAATAATTGATTTTAACAACTATTAAGTGAGATAAATATTCGTTTAATAGGAGTATTTTGGATAAAAAGCAAAATTTTATATTTACACATCATAACAAGTATATGACAGAAGATAAGAAAGATTATTCACCAGAAGTTGGTTATACTACCAAAAATGATAGAATAATTGAAAATGGAAATAGTGGCAACCCACAAACTTCAGAGCTGTAGAATTTTTCAGAGATGGTAAAAATTTGGGTGAGCAAGTGCAACGCAGCGGACCGCCTAATTCTTGTTTGCTGACCCGAACGAAGCGAAGCGGAGTGAGAGCGTAGCGTGGTCGGAGTGAGCGAAGCGAACGGAGAATTTTTCTTACTGCCGAAAATCCGATTGGTGCCGTAGTTTTTACTTACTTTAATATCAATTTCTGCCGAAAGGCAGAGTAGAGTTAGTGGGGGAATCGGGTCGTAGTCGTTATCTTTAAATAGATATTCAGTATCATTTCTTATATGGAAACGCATTTCACGCTAGTTTTTGATGATGTGATGATTAAACAGCTAAAGAAAGCTGCTTTAAACATAATAAATCAACGAATGAGATTTATGTGTTTGAATTTGAAATGAAGACCAGCCCGGAGAAGCAAAAAGCAACCATAATCAAATTAAGAAAGAAACTGGGTTAAAATCCCAAATCTACTCTTGTAAATCTTTTTCCTTTAGAAATATTTTTTTCAAATTCCAAAAGTCTTTTGTATAAGCCTGAGTTTCTTAATGTTTCTAATTCTCTGTGTAATTGTTCAATTTCTGCTTTTGGCATGGTTATTGTTTCCATAGTTAGTTACGTTGTAACCCTTCTATAAATATTTTTCTTTTTTGTTTTCTTTTTCTATGGGGCCATAAGATAGGAAAGTTTAAATATCCTATGATAAATATTTTTTGAGGTGATATTATATGAAGATTAACAATTCGAGAAACATAGTAATTTTGGTAATTTTTATGATTATATCTGTTGTGGTTGTTGCTTGTGCATCACCACCTGAGACTTCTGCTCCACAGTCTTCTCAACAGGCTCCTGCAGTAATGGATAAAGAGGATAAAGAAAAAGTTATGGAGAAAGAGAAAGTGATGGAGAAAGAACAACCATCACAAGTGATGGAGAAAGAACAACCAGTTTCAGTAGTCTCTGGTAATGTTTTAAATGTTGCAATTAAAGGTTTTAAATTTGTTCCAGATGATATAACTCTAAAAATAGGTGATACAATAGTTTGGACAAATGAAGACTCAGCTCCTCATACTGTTGAAAGTTCAGATGGTGTTTTAAAGTCAGATGAACTTTCCAAAACAGATAAGTACAGTTATACTTTCACAAAAACAGGAAAGCATAGCTACATATGTGGGATTCATCGTTCAATGAAGGGTTCAATAACTGTACAGTAAATAAAGATGAATAAATTTACTGAATCAATTATTTTTTCTTTTTTTGTTACTTTAACTTTAGTTGTCATAGATGCATTATTCCATTTAATAATTGAAACAGCTGTACATATTAACTATGTTGCAGTAAAATTTACTGTAATATTCCTAATGGTTTTTCTGGTTACTTATTGGGTTGGAAAAAGCAAAACTGAAGGTGTATTCACCTCAGTTGTAGCTCCTGTTATTTTTTATATTTACTATGTATTTGCAAATTCCACATTAAATAGAGAATTATTTAAAATAGATGAAGACTTTTGGTTTATCTTTATTCATATTACTGCTTTGTTAATCTCTTATTTTGTTATCTACCAAATATGGGTGCAAAAAAAAGGTAACTATGTTGCTAAAAATCTTGCTTATGCCTTTATAATAGCGCTTTGTGTTTATGGGTTAGATGCAGTATTTCAAATGTCTTATGTTCAATTTACAACACACAATGAGGAAGAAACTGCAAAGACATTAAATCTCGGATCAAGCTTTTTACTTGTTATCTTGTTGTTTATATTATCTTTTATTATATTATCTTTTAAATTATCATTTCTATTGAGTTCCATCATTAAAAATAGATATGTAGATCTTGGTTTATTTGTTGTTGGCTCTTTTATAATAATCTACCTTATTGGACAAAATTTGATAAGGAGTCTTGTGGGGATAGTTAGTACAGTAATACCTGTGTATTTAAGTAAAATTTATCTTGAGCAATCAGAAAAAAAATGAAAACCAAAATAAAATATTTGATTGCATCTATAATCTTTGGAGTAGTTGGAATATTGTATACGTTTACCCCTTATAAAAAGATCAAGGGTGTGTTAGGGATTGGATTTGGATTGAGGCATAACGATCACGTTATTATTGGGACAATAGCCTTAATAATAGCAGTTGTTTCTTTGTACAAAATATTTAGGAAAGACATTTAAATAAAATAATAATACAAAAAACCTAGATAAGGGCCCATAGCTCAGTCTGGTTAGAGCGACGGTCTTATATGACTCTGCTCTAAACATTAAACATTACCTAAGTGAGCCGTAGGTCGAGGGTTCAAAAATGTATGAAAATCCCTTCGGGCCCATATCTGTAATTCATCAAAATTGCTCCCGTGGTGTAGTCCGGAAACCTTTTTTGGTTGGATAACCAATCATTTCGGATTTTCGATCCGAAGACCTGGGTTCAAAACAACCTTTTTGTGTTCGCAAAAAGCTTGACCGAAAAAGTTGATGAAAGTCCCGGCGGGAGCATACTTTTCAAGTGCAAATAGTATCCATATTAAGCCTGCTGTAAAAATTATTATTAAAGGGAGTATACCCCAAACCACAAAAAACCATATTCTAAATTATTTTTAGCCATAAACTCTACTAAGGTTATTTTATAAATATTTTGTGTGTTTAATAAGCGATAAAATAATAACTTATTTTTCATTTACAAAACTTCAAAAATTCCTCTCTTGACACTTCAATCTCATTAATAATTCTCTTTAGCAATCCTCTTCCTATATCTCTGCCACTATGTAAAGGCACAATAGTACATCTTCCATCTTTGTGCTTCATATAAATATGGCTTTCTCTTTGCCTTATTACCTCAAAGCCCATTTTGTTAAGAATTTTGATTAATTCCTTAGCATCAAGTAATGGCAATTTGCCATTCATAAAGAAACTTCTACGTTTTGGACACCAACAAACTTTTCTTGTTCTATTTCTTTGCCTTCAACTTCCAAGCAAAGTTCAATAGCTTCCTTTATGTTCTTCATCAGCTCGTCAAGTGTTTTGCCTTGCGTATGACAACCCCTAATAGAAGGAACATAACCAACATAATAGCCGTCTTCATCTTTTTCTATTACTACAGTAAAGCTTTGCACTTTTTTCCTTTGCATAAAGAATTTATTTGTTAGGTACATATTTAAAACTTTCATTTTTTGACTAGAGAAATTCCTTTTTTCAAGATAATAGATTTCCTTTTTGTTTAACTATTGGAACGAAATAGAAAAAAATTGATTTTTATAAAAAGAAAATAAAGAAAAAAAATAAAATATCTTTGATTTAGTCCTTAGCTAAGTGTTTTATAGCAATTAATGCAACAACTATTGCAGCTGGTGCCACAAACACACCTACATTGGTCACAATCATTGATAAGTATGAGCCTATCACAGGAATTAAATCCAGGCTACTTTTAGTAGTACTTGATAACAGCAAAGCTGCTGATGCTACTAAAAATGATGTAGTTTCTTCCTTTGAAACATTAAGGAACCCTACAACCAAACCTAACACAACCAATAATAGTGCCATAAAACCACCTATTTGTCCATTCAAAGGAACAAAGCTGACAAATATTGCAATAACTATACCTACTATAAATGCCAACTCTCCAAATTTTTTTTCTGCCATTTATTTTCTACCTCCAAATATTAATTTATTACTGATTGTCTATTCCAGTATTACATGTGTTTTATTTGGTATATTTAAAGTTTTCTATGCCTCTAAAATTAAAAAAATAAATATCTCATTCACTCACATTTCATCGTTCATATATTTTTGCATTAGTTGTAAATCCATCAACTTGAGAAGCTTCTTTTTTAGGAAAAACCTCAAATTTAAGCACCCTATCTGAAACCAGCTGCACAAGCACAATAGCCTGCACTAGTTCCTCACTTTTTAGTTTTAATCCCTTAACCAAAGAAATTCTGTCCCAAGAGCTTCCATCAGAAGCAACATGATCATACTTCACAAGCTCATATTTTATAAGACCGTCTTGAACCCCAACACTAGCAGGATTAGGAGCATTATTTTTAACAGCAAACTGTTTTGAATCTTCACCTTGATAATTTCCTATAGAGAAAATAATTTTATCAGGAGTATAAGCATCATATACAATAGAAAGATGCCCCAACCAATACCTATCCAAGCTCGTGCCTGAGCCAGCATATCCATCAGTACCTTGCAAAAACCAATTTCCAACCAACTTTCCATCAACATCATAATCTATCCTGCCAGAAATTGGTTCAACAGTTCTTATGCTTTTTTCAATAAGCCTGGTTCTTACTGGTTCATTAAAATATTCATAAGTATTTGGTACATGTATTTTCCAAGATTCCCCTCTATAGTGTTCTGGTACCACAAAGCCCTGCAAAACAAAATCAGTATCAACAAGATTATAATCAAGGTTGCTTTTATAGTAACCGATAAGCTCTCCTGCATCAACAGGAATTCTTACACTCACTGTTCTCATACCGTCTGATACATGTTTTTTTATTTTTTCTGGTAAATAACTAACATAAATATAAATGCTAGAAACAGTACATGTATGCTCTATTATTATTCTATAGTCTTCTCCTTCTTTGGCACCTGGCATGTGTTGAATACTAGTTATGTGTCCTTTTCCAGGAGAGTAAATTTCAATATCAAATTTTTTATTGTCAAACTTTTGAAAATAATGATGATCAATTGGAGTAACATGACTTCCAACCATCAGTCCAAGAGGAAGCAAAACATTAGTCTTATCTAAATTCACAGGAGCAAAATCAAACTTAATCTTTGTTCCTTCGCACTCCCTTTGTATTTTCGTATCTATTTTCGATTTACATTCTTCTTCATTAGAGCACAGTGTTCCTAACTCTTCTTTTTGAACACATCCACTTATGAAAACTATTCCAATTAATAAAATTACCAATAGATGAATATGACCAAACTTCATAATAAAATGTAAAACTTTACTTTTTATAAATCTTCTTGGTGGTGGTATGTGCATAGCATCATAAGGTCAAAATTCAATCATGTTGAATTCATTGACAAGCGTTGTGGCGAGGGGATGCTCCCGTGACATGAAAATCACTGGAACGCAGCTCCTTCATCCTTCTCGTAGGGAATTTTGAAGATGCTATGCACATACCTATCAGCCCAAGATTTATAAAGATTTATTAATTCCTGATTTTTCATGTCTTTTATTTAAAAATGGAATCTGAAAAAGAGTCTGAAAGAGAGTCTGAAAAAAATAAGTTGACAATAGAAGTAATGAGTGCTTTTTGCAAAAGAAAGGGTTTTGTTTACCCAACTAGTGAAATATATGGAGGGATTTCTGGATTCTATGATTTTGGACATCTTGGGGTCGAGTTAAAGAACAACATAAAAAAAGAATGGTGGAAAACCTTTGTCCAGCAGAGAGATGATATTGTTGGCATAGATGGGAGTATCATAGCGCACCCTACTGTATGGAAAGCATCTAAACACGTTGATGGATTCACAGACATTTTAGTGGAGTGCAAAAAATGCAACGCGAAGTTTAGGGGGGATTTACTTATTGAAGATAAATTAAAGATATCTGCCAATGGAATGTCACTTGAAGATATAGGAAACGAAATAACAAGACATAAAATAAAATGTCAGAAATGTGGAAATGAATTAGGTGAACCAAAAAAATTCAACCTTATGTTTACAACAAATTTGGGACCAGTGCATACCTCAAGTTCAGAAGTCTTTTTAAGGCCAGAAACTGCACAGATTATATTTACAAATTTTAAGTTAGTGCAGGAAAATGCTCGCTTGAAATTGCCATTTGGAATTGCCCAAATTGGGAAGGCTTTTAGAAATGAGATTTCTCCAAGAGATTTCTTATTCAGAATGAGGGAGTTTGAGCAGATGGAGATAGAATATTTTGTGCATCCAGACAAACAAGATATCTGTTCTTGCATAGACGATGTCTTAGATTATGAGTTATATGTTTTGTCTGCAGAAATGCAGGAAAAAAATAAGGAAATGCAAAAGATTTCAATTAAAGAATGCCTTAATAAAAAAATAATAAAAACAAGATGGCATGCATACTGGCTAGCTCAAATGCATAAATGGTTTACAGGATTGAGTGCAAATCCAGAACATTTCAGGATAAGGCAACATGTTAAAAAAGAGCTAAGTCATTACGCTCTGGATACTTGGGATATGGATTATAAGTTTCCATTTGGTTGGAAGGAATTGCAAGGACTAAGCAACAGAACAGATTTTGATTTAAGGCAGCATAGTGATTATTCAAAGACTGATTTGAGTATTTTTGATGAAGAAACAAAGAAAAAAATTTTGCCACACGTAATCTGTGAGCCGTCTCAAGGTGTTGAAAGGGCTTTTCTTGTTTTTATTTTTGATGCTTATACTTATGACAAATCAAGAGACAATATTGTCTTGAAATTACATCCTAAACTTGCACCAATAAAGATTGGTATTTTCCCTCTTGTCCATAATAAGAAAGAATTGGTTGACAAAGCAACAGAAATCTATAAAGAATTAAGAAAAAAATGGAGATGTGCTTTTGATACAAGTGGGAGTATTGGGCGCAGGTATAGCAGGCAAGATGAAATAGGGACTCCACTTTGTGTTACTATAGACTTCCAATCTTTAGAAGATTCTACAGTTACCATTAGAGATAGAGATACCACAAAACAGACCAGAGTTAAAATAGTTGATTTAAAAGAGGCTATTGCAAAGTTTTTTGATAAATAGATTCAATAAATGACAAATAATATCGTTTTAGAACCTGTAAAGGGAAAGAAGGTGTATGTTGTACCACCTGTATTACCTGAACAAACATACTTTAAACAGGTAAAAGAAAATATTTATTTGGTATTTTCTGGACAAACTTCTTTTAAACCTGTAAATGGGAATATGGGAAATGTAACTCCTATCTCTGCAATAAGATTTGATAGAGATATTACTAAAGAACTTCCAAACAATTCTGTATTCTTTAAATATGGTGATGGATATAAATTTGATGAGAAAATTTATGTCTTTACTTCAGATTTACATCTTGCTAATGTTAAAAATAATAGAGATGGTACTTTAGTTTTTTCTACCGATTCTGATAAATTAATTAATAGTTATCGTGTTTTACAAATTGTTGGGGCATTACCCTCAATAAATGGGATGGAGGATGTAAAATTTGCTCAATATGTTATAGCGAATTATGATGGATACAATGGATTTCATGAATCTCAAGATAATCAAATTGGACTATTAAGTAGATTGAAATCGATTATTCCACTAGATTATAGGATTCCAAACTATTTTAGAAAATATAGTGGCAAAATAGGTCTAGAAAATTTAGTTAAAATTCTTCAATCCACTCCAACAGATATGAGTGGAAATAGATTAGAAACTGGAGAAAAAACAAATTTAGTAGTTGATTTATCAAAACAACCAAAAAGTATAACTGAATGTTTACAACCTCCTGCAGGATTAAGTAAACCAACAAAATATAGTTTAATAACTGATTATGAAATAATTAAAGGGGTTAATTTGTTCAATCTCCCTACAATTCTTTCTACAACTAAAGTTCTAAACAAAGATGAAAGTTTAGAAAAATCATGCTTAATGAATTCATATTATGAATCACTAAGGGATGGACAGTTAAAATCATTAATAGCTCCACAAAATGGTGTTAACTCTGAATTAGTTTTAAGTCCTGTAAAAATAAAAATAACCATTAATCCAGAATACAATAAGAAACCTAAGTCAAAAATTTTAAGCTACCCACAAGGACTAGTCACCTATTTACAAGGATTTCAAACAGTAACTTCCAGTAATAATGGATTTGTCGTAGATCAAAAAATATTAAAATCTACGTTTAGGTATGGTAATGGCATTAATTTATTCAAACCAGCAGAAAATCTCTATGGAGTTGCTCATGTTGCTGTTTTTGAACAAACAATAAACTCATACATAAACTGGGAATCATCAAGAAACATTAATCATTTTAGTTTACATATTTATGAAAACACTGAATTCCAAGCATTATTTCATAAGTATTTTAGAAAATCTGTGGATGATGAAGCAGAAAGAGTTCAGAAGGAAAAAGGTATCAAAATTTCTGGTGTTGTTCTAAGTGAAATTAAAGTTATATATGATAATAGGGGAGTATTTGTCACCCCACAAAATAACTTAGAGGCAGTGTGTAGATTAGCAGCTACTTATCTTGTTTGAAAACTAAAACTAAATTTATCACTTAATCATAATTAAAAATAAACCTTTAAATAGGAATCCCCCCTACAGTGTGAATATGAGAGGAAATAATTATGGAATATACCAGAAAGAGGGTAAAAAAAATATATTCTTAGGCTTTAGAGGGGATAGATCTGAATCTATAAAATATGTTTATGATATGTTTATTACCTTACAGAATAGCACATTTAATTATAAGGGTTTAAAGTACAGTTTTCAATCAATTAATGATATAAATAAGGTTGAGGATTATCATGAATTGAAGGTCATTGCTAATTCAAATAATGGTGGTACCCTGCCAGATTGTGAAACTATTATCTATTTTTATTTAAAAGAGGTAGAGTCACTTAAATTTATTAAACCAACTAAGGATAATCCATTACTATATCCTGCAGCTATTGTATTCTGTGGAGGGGATACCTCATTAGATAATCGGGTTGCTAAAGAATTTAATGGAATTATCAAAAAAAAATGGGAGAATCATATAGAACATTATAAAAAAAAAGTTGAGATAAAACCTGTAAATGTTTACAAAAAAAAATTTTCAGAAATTCCTGTAATTTAGTGCGTGAGATGAACTTCTTGTCAATATTCCTTTAGGAATATTTTTGTCACAAAAATATTTATATAAGACTTACTAAATTAGAAAAATGCCTGCTAAATATTTGATTGGTTTGAAATGTGAAGGTTGTAAAAAAACTTCAGATCTAATCTCTGCTAGTACATGTGAATTGGATTTTGACAAATTACAGGTTCAATATGACTATGGAGCTATACGAAGCCAAGTTTCCAAGGAATTAATACAAAGAAGAGAGCCTGATCTGTGGAGGTATATTGAATTTCTTCCAATTAATGCAGATCAAAAACCAGATACAAGTTTAGGCACAGGGTATACACCCTTAATAAAAACAAAAAATTTAGCCAGAGATTTAGGAATTGAAGCTGAACTGTATATAAAGGATGACAGAGCAAACCCGACGCATTCGTTTAAAGACAGGCTTGTAGAAATTGCTGTTGCAAAGGCGTTGGAGTTCAATTATAGTACCATAGCTTGTGTATCAACAGGGAACTTAGGCAATTCAGTAGCAGCACATGCTGCAAGAGCAGGGTTAAAAGCCTATGTATTCATACCTCATGATCTAGAGCCTGAAAAAATCAGGGGAACTGCAATTTTCAGTCCTACCCTTATAGGTATAAAGGGTGCTTACGACCAAGTAAATAGATTTGGGTGTGAATTAGCAAGTTAGCATCCAGAAATAGGATTCGTTAATATCAACCTAAGAGCTTATTATGGCGAAGGCTCAAAAACAATTGGCTATGAGATTGCAGAACAGCTTGGATGGAAATTTCCAGGCCACGTAGTAGTTCCTACAGCTGGAGCTTCATTAATAAATAAAGTTCCAAAAGCATTTCAAGAATTTCATGATACAGGCTTAGTTTGTGATAAACCGAGAACAAGAATTTATTCTTCACAGCCTGTTGGTTGTGCGCCTGTTGCAAATGCGATTATTAACAATTGGGATAATATCAAGCCAATTCAGCCTAAAGAAATAAACACCATTGCTAAATCATTGGCAATAGGAGACCCAGCTGATGGATACGCAGCTTTAAGAACAATAAGGGATAGTAACGGTTTTGTTGCTATAGTAACTGATAAAGAAATTATAGAAGGAATTGAGCTGCTTGCTCAGACAGAAGGAATATGGGCAGAGACAGCAGGAGGAGTTACTGTAGCATCTGCAAAAAAATTAATTAAAGAAGGAAAAATTCCGCAAAATGATGGCTCTATTATTTTGTTGATAACTGGAGATGGCTATAAAACACCAGATGCCTGTTCTAAGAAAGTCCTTGAAGAAATAATAAACCCAAGTTTGGAAGAATGTAATAAGCTTTTAGCTTAGTTATATAATTATTCAATTTAGCCAACAATTTTCCTAACATCAAGATAGAATTTTTTAACTTTTTCTGTAGTTAAGAGATTACATAATAAACGGGCCCGCTGGGACTTTCGTCAAGATTTTTGCTAAAAGCAAAAAGGTTGGAAGAGGGCTTGAGCAAAGCGAAACCCTCTATTTTTCGTCAAGATTTTTGCTAAAAGCAAAAAGGTTGGTTGTTTCGAACCCAGGACCTACAGCTTAGGAGGCTTTAGCGGATCAAAGCACCTTAGTTTAAGTGCCTCTAAAAATTGCCTATCGCTCTAATTTGCACGAACTTGTGATTTGTACATCACAAGTATCTCCAAGCTGAGCTACGAGCCCAAAATTTCTTATGAAATCTAAGGGCTATAAACCAAGCCCCATAGAAACCCTCTCACTTTCGTTCGGGTAGTGCCGAATTCGGCTGTTTATCTAATTTGTGAAAACCGACATTCCCCGTAAGGGACTTCCCCCTTGTCAGTTGGATGTCATTTGTAAAAGAGCCTCATAAATTGGCACTACCTTCAGGGTTTCTATGGGGCTATAAACCAAAAAGATTTATAAAGGTAGCGCCTCTTTAAAAAATTCTCAATATGCTAAACAAAAACGAATTCAAAAAAATAAGAGAGGAGATAGAAAAGATAGGGAATAAAAGAGAAGAAGTAATTGAGATATCAAGAAATATAATCCATCTTTCAAAACGAATAATCTACGCTACTCAAAGAAATGATTTGGGGTATGCTGCATCTGAAATCGAAGAAATAAAAAAAAATGTGAGTAAATTAAAAAAGATAGATTTTTCTGCAGATACCAATATAAATTCAGTTGCCTTTCAGGAATATGTTGAAGCAATATGTTTTTATGATTATGTAAAAAATGGTAAGCTGTCAACAAGAGCAAGCCTTGGAGTAAATATTGATGACTACTTAAGTGGCATTTGTGATTTGACAGGAGAACTTGTCAGGAAGGCAGTTTATGAAGCTATCCATAAAAGATTTGATGAAGTATCTAAAATAAAGGAACTCGTAGGAGAGATTTATGGTGAATTCCTACAACTGAACTTAAGGAATGGCGATTTAAGAAAAAAATCTGATTCTATAAAATGGAACCTTATTAAGCTGGAAGATGTTATGTATGATATAAAAATAAAGGATAAGGATTAGGCATCGAGTTCTGATAAAAATGACTCAGATATTGGGTATTGTTAAAGAAGGTAAACTTATTCCAGAAGATTTGTGGATTAAGTTTATTACTGGACTTGAAACAGATTTTGATAGCCTTGAAACTAATAAGGAGAGGGCTAAAAGGAGATTGGCTGGATATGTAGTTCAATCTATGAAAAAAAGAATAACTCAAAGATTTGGAATATTATTTTCTGGTGGGGTAGACAGCTCGTTAATAGCTTTTGTTTCAAAACAACTTAACTACAATTTTACCTGTTATACTGTGGGTATTGATGGATCAGATGACATAGCCTGGGCACAAAAAGTAGCAAAAGAATACAACTTTAACTTGAAGTATAAAATATTAAGCATGGAGGAATTTGAAAATATTGTAAGTACTGTTGTTAAAGTTTTGAACGACTCTGACATTGTTAAAGTAGGTGTTGGCTCTGTCTTGTATGCTGGTGCTAAATTAGCCTTGTCTGGTGGAGATAACATTTTATTTGGGGGTTTGGGGAGTGAAGAAATATTTGCAGGTTATCAAAGGCATGAAGATGCACTAAAAAAAAATAAAGAAAATGATTTTGAGTCATTACACAGAGAGTGCTGGAATGGACTAAAAAATATGTGGGGCAGGGACTTAACAAGGGATTTTAAAATTGCCTCAACTCTGGGTTTGGATTTAAGAACTCCTTTTCTTGATAAGGATTTAATAAAGATGGCAATGCAAATACATCCTATGTTTAAGATTGATAAAAATGAGAAAAAAATAATCTTAAGAGAATCTGCTGAATTTATTGGTTTGAAGAAAGAATTTGCTTGGCGCAAGAAGCAGGCTGCTCAATACGGAAGCAATTTTATTAAGGGAGTAGAAAGATTAGCTAAGGTAAATGGCTTCAAACTTAAAAAAGACTATCTGCAAAGCTTGTTAGCAAAGTAAAATGTTAAGGTTCTATGCAGAAGGTCATCCAAATTTATTGGGAACTCACAAAACTACCTTAGAGTTCACAAAACATTCTGATCTTACATTAAAAGGCAATTGCATTGTCGGAGTTAATGCCAACTTTGATTTAGATAAGATAATCCAATTTATTAAGAAATGTAAAAATAATGATATCACTATAACCATAATTCCCATCATAAGCGAAAAAATTAATTTTTCTGAAAAAAATCCATTTTTTCAAAGAATAAGTGCAAAACTTAATCGTGATTTTAACTGCAAAGATGAATTGGTTATAAGAAAAAGTGATTTTTTATCTGAAAGAACATTTGCAATAAAATCTGATAAGGGCTCTCTTGATATAAACAGAACATTAATTAATTTTTTGAAAGAAAAAAAGAATAAGGTGATGGTTGTTTTTAAAAACAGAAAATAGTGTATATGTATACCTAACCGAATCTAAACTTCTTCTCTACAACAACTAAAGCTTTATGTGTTTCAATAGAACCATCAGTCAATATCAATTTAAGGTTTTTAGTTAAGTTTAAATCATTAAATGCCAGGTTTACAATAACCTGTTTTGTTATATGCCCTCCAGGATTCAACTCATCATCAAATTCAACTTGAGCTTTTGGCTTTAGCCATTCCTCCATGGAATCTCCTTCATCGTATAGTAAGACAACAATCTTTGGCTTGAAGGAACCATCACCTTTGTTTAATACTGTAGTCTCTATACCAGTTATTTTCCCCCAGTCCTCTTTTATTTCATATTTGACATCATCAATTGAAATAAATATACCCCTTTGCGAGTTAACAACACTACTTGAACTAAACGTGAAGTCTTGAGGTTCTTTTTCTTTGGATAGTTGATTCGTTTCAGTTATATTCTTATCAGTTATATTATTATCACCCTCACTAAGATTACTAAATCCAGATATTTCCTTATTGGTGTTGGTTTGGTTAGTTTTTTCGTTCATATTACCAATTTCAATTTCATTTTCAAATGCAATAGTGCTACCTGTAATAAGATTACCCTTTTTAGTGCAACCTGATAATATAAGTAAGGATGTGACTGATAAAATCAGAATAAGATTTAGATTACTGTGTTTTTTGCTCACAAAATAAGAGTTAATCATAGTCAATCATAGTCAATCTCGGATTTTCATTATTTTAACATTATCTCAACAAATTCAGAGTAGGCAGGTCTTGTGATAAACACACCTATTGTAACCCCAATTATTGTTGTTATTGCAAATCCTTTTAATAAACCTGCACCTGCAAATATCAATGGCAGCATTGCAACAACAACTGTCAGATAGGCAAGCATTATTATCAAAAATGCCTTCTTTACTTTTTCTTTCCAACTGTAACCACTTGATCCTCCTCTTATTGTTTCATCAGTTATGACAATTTGATCATCAACACCTGTTCCAATTGCAACCAGGATTCCAGCAATTGAAGCTAAGTCTATATTCCAGCCAATAAATGCAGCAACTCCCAGTAGGATTATCACCTCAGAAAGCATGGTAACTAGGATGGGTAATATAATAATCCACTTTCTATACCTTATACCAATAACAATTGCAACTGAGACTATTGAAAGCAATGACATAAGTATTGCATTGTTAACAAAACCCCCTCCTAAAACTGGAGATACTGTATCTGTTTTTATAATATTTAGCTTTACAGGCAATGATCCGCTTATAAGAATTGTTTGCAACTTTTTCATGTTCTGTAATGCATCAACTATTGCTCCTTGATTATTTGTACCAGAACCAGAACCTGAGATAGATATCTGGGTTACAGCCTGCCCTTTTAAATCAGATCCTATGTTTAATTCTTCAACTTTTTTGTCGTCTAGATAGAATTCTAATTTCTCGTTAAGATATTCTCCTCTCCCAGAAGCAGGATCATAAACTATTGTTAGATCTTTAGTTGCATTGGCCTGTCTTTGAGCAGCTTCCTGGCTTAAGGTTATAGAAAATCTAAATCTACAAAACCATTGCGAGCCTGTTGGTGAACAACCAGATGTGGTATCAATTCCAGCTTCATTTGCACTTCTTGCAACATAAACTATATCCTGACCGCCCCTAAATACAGTCTTATTTCCAATTTTTGCTTCGAATTTACCTTGCTTAGCTAGAAGTTCCTTTATTTCTTCCTCAGTAGCTCCTGCTATCTCAACAACAATGTACTGATTACCAACTAAATCATTTACATCCCTTATAACAACATCACTTAATCCATAAACATTAAGTCTTTGATTCATTGAATCAATTAAAATACCAATGTCATAAGTGCTTAACTTAGTTTCTGGTTGTAAAAGGACTCTTGTTCCACCCTGTAAATCGAGACCTTTTCTTATATTTGTTTTTGGAGCTTCATAAACCCTAATCCCAATATCTTCTGTACTTGTTGTGAGCTTATACAAACCTTTTGTTGTTTTTATTTGTAAAGTCCTATTGGGCTTCAAATTGGATATGGATTCATAGTAACCTTTAACATCATATACTGGTTTGTTGTTTATTGATAGTATCCTCTCCCTAAAGACAGGTTGTATGTTGGGCTTTGGTTGAGGTATTCCAGCAATACTAGCAGAACTATTAGTTATAACACTTCGTATGGCTACACCTTTACTTAATGTCGGGTTTATTGCAATCAAAGAAAACACTATCAATACTACAAGTAATATAACTCTCCAGTTTGTGATCAGTTTTTTTATTTTGTAGTTCATTATATTATTTTAAGCATATATTATTTTAAGCATATATCATATTATAACTCCTTTTTTGGCTTTCTTTTCAATATACATTCTCAACAATCCAACATTTTGTATCCATGTATTAAAAATGTCAGCAAACAAACCAATAAGCAGGATCAACATTATCTCTCTGATAATTTCTGATTGAGTTACAAGTAATGCAACTCCTACAGTAGTAATTGCTGCTATAGTTTCAGTCATCCCTGTTTTCATTGAGCTGATGATCCTATCCATGACTGTTCCTTCTTTTCTCTTTAGAACCCGCACAGTCAGCAAAATGTCTGTATCCACAGAGTAACCAATCAGCATAAGGAATGCTGCAATTCCGGCAGTGCCTATTCTTATATCCAAAAGGTTGATTACAGATAATGCAATAATCATATCAGAAAAAGCTGCAAGAATTACTGCAATGCTAGGTATAAAGGTTCTAAAATAAATAAAGACAACAAGAGCCATGAAAACAAATGCAATAAACAATGCAATTAAGAATTCTTTAAAAAAGCTTTTTCCAAGAGAAGAACCTGTAATCTCTATACTATAATTCACTTTATTAATGTCAATTCTTAATAATGCCTCAATTGATTTCAATAAACTATCAACTTGGGATTTGTCATTTGGTTCAATATCTGCCTGAATTAGAATGCCAACAATTGAACCTGCACCTTTTAATTCTCTTACGCTAATGTCATTTTTTGGAAACTGGTAAGAAATGCCATTTTCAATTTGTTTTATATCCACCTCCTCTTTAATTGGAATTGTTACTGATACACCACCCTTTAAAGAGACATCTTTTTTAATAAAATCACCTGTCTTATAGAATTGGTAGCTGATCTGTGCTGATGCTAACAATAACATAATAAATGGAATTAAAAGCAACAACTTGTATTTCTTATCATAGATCTCAAACATTATATTCTTTAACTTAATTGCTTCTTTTCCTGCTTTATTTTGTTCATCCATGATAAATCTTGGAAAAAAGCAGAGTTAATAAATATTCTTATGTACAAAAATGTTTGCGACATTTTTGTGTTGGGTTTAAAACCAGCCCCATAGAAATCCTGAAGGTAGTGCCAATTTATGAGGCTCTTTTACTTTTGAAGATGCTATGCACATACCTTTAGGTCGGATTTCGTTATTCACATACTCAAAAACTTTAAAATAACTTATGCATTAATCCCATTATGCGCTATATACGCCAGGAAATATTTAAGGAATTTGGAAAAGAAGGGCAAGAAAGGTTAAGGAACAGTACAATAACAATAGTAGGATTAGGTGCCTTGGGTACTGTTTCATCTGATTTGCTTGCCAGAGCTGGAATTGGAAAACTTATATTAATAGATAGAGATATAGTGGATTTATCAAACCTACAGAGGCAGAGCTTGTTTACTGAAAAGGATATAGGAAAACCAAAAGCACTACAAGCAAAACTTCATTTAAAAAAAATAAATTCTGAGATTAATATTAATTTCTTCATTGAAGACCTTAATTTTAGGAATATTTTTGATGTAATTAAGAAAGGTGTTGGAAATGTCGATTTAGTGCTTGATTGCACAGATAACTTAGAAACAAGATTCCTGATTAATGATTTTTGTGTTAAAAACAAGAGCCCATTCATTTATGCTTCTGCTGTTGGAAGCAAAGGCTATATTTTTAATATAATCCCGGAAATTACTGCTTGTTTAAGGTGCTTCCTGAAAGAGGCATGCCCTCTGGAAACCTGTGAGACTCTTGGAGTCTTAAATTCAATAACTCACTTGGTTTCTTCTCTCCAGGTATCTGAAGCAATAAAGATATTATTAAACAAAAATTACGAAAAAAAACTATTATTTATCGATGTAATTAAAAATAACTTTCTAAAAGTACAGGTGAACAAAGACTCAAGATGTTTTTGTTGTAGTAAAAATAAATTTGTTTATCTTGATGGAAAGGTATCGAAAAGTATTGTAAAGTTATGCGGGAACAATCTATATCAGGTAAAAACAAACTCTATAAACAAAGAACAATTCAATGACTTAAAAAAAAGATTAAAAAAAATTGGAAATGTTGTTGATTTTGGGTATTGCATAAATTTTGATAGAATTATGACCATATTTAGGGATGGAAGAGCTTTGATCAAAGCAAAAGACGAATCTAAGGCAAAATCTTTATATTCAAAATTTGTTGGGCACTGAATTTATAATTCACCATAAGTATGTGCATAGCTACAAAGACACTGAGCAAAATATATGTTGCCGTCTTTTGTGAGCAATATCACCTAAACGTAATAACCGACTTCGAGGGGGATGTCCCTTACGGGGATGAATGTCGGTTATCACAAAAATAATAACCATGTGCGAACCTGACGGCAACCGACGAAGGAGTGATTTTGCTCAGTGTCGTAAAGATCTGCTATGCACATACCACCATAAGAACCTTTAAAAAGTTTCTTCAGATTCGTCAGGTAACTGTTGAAAATTTGAAACATGTGCTCCTGTGGTGTAGTCCGGAAACCTTTTTGGTTGGACAAACAATCATTCAGCCCTCTCGAGATAGGTGGAGACCGGCTGAGACCCGGGTTCAAAACAACTTTTTTGTGTTCGCAAAAAGCTTGACCGAAAAAGTTGATGAAAGTCCCGGCGGGAGCACCTTATTTTTTGATAAAAATTAAAGGAATGATCTTTATATAGTTGCAAAATAAATAATTTAAAACATGGATAATACAAACATTGATAATGAACTGGATAAAAAACTTAAAAGATATATAGGACTAACATCAAAAGCCCTTGATAAAGTGAATAAAGTAAAAATTGCCGACAACAAAAACATAAATAATAAAAAAATGCTAGAGCTTCTGGATTTAGCTCAAAGGTACTTTGATGATGCAAAATATTTTGAGAAAAAAGGCGATTTGATTAATGCCTATGGTGCAGTTGTATATGCGCATGCCTTTCTTGATATTGGTGCACTTTTAGGCATCTTTGATGTAGGAACAGACAATGAGATGTTTATGGTGGATTGATAGTATGTATAAGTATCTTAAGGTTAAAATTCAATCAGGTGATTTTGAAGATGCTATGTACACATATCTTAAAGTAGTTCTTTTATAACCTTTAAGTATCTTATTATATCAATAATCTTAAGTTTTATCCAATTAAAATTATCTATTATCTTTATTGATTGATTAATTTCATGCTTACTTCTTTCTATAAAAAATAATGCCCCCTTTATATTTTTCAAGGGCAATGAAGCTGCATTATAAACCTTTGAATCATCACTTGATGGAGTTATTTTATTAGTTTCAATAGGTATGTCAATTAATTTGTTAATTTCATCTACTGCGGATTTAATTTTGGTTATTCCAGCATCGATTTCATTTGTTAAATTGCCAATATCTGTAATGTTTTTATTATATTTTCCAGGGTTAGAAAAATAGTTAATACTACTTTGGGTAGAATAACACTCAATAAGTAGACTGATATTCTTAGAAAATTTTTCTGCTTCCTCTATCCCTTTCCCTACTTGCAGAAGAATCTTATTTGGTTCAATCACTATAAATGTTTTTTTTCTTCTAAATAAACCAAATATTCCCATTTTGCCTTTTCAATAACTTGATAGCTTGTTACCAAAATTCTCTTTGATGAATTAAATTTATTTCCTACCAAAGTAAAAGAACTTCTCAATGCTCACATCTTCTGTTTTATAATCACCATATCTTGGTCTTACAGGATCTGAATTTCTTGTAGCCCCACTTACAAACTGTTCTTTTCTTTCATTTTGGGGCCTGCAATCTACGATATCAACTTTTTTATCCTCCAAATGTTTATCCTGCAAAAAGGTGGACTCACTTGGTTGTTGTTGTTGTTGTGATTGCAGTCTTGAAACTTGACTTTTAAGAGAACCTATCTCTTTATTTAATAAAAGCATACCCTCTTTTAGAGTATTAATCTCATTTTGCAGCTTTTTTGTTGCAATATCGATTATAACCTCTGTCCTTTTCTGGGTAAAATAGTCAAGTTGTTCTTCCATTTTAAACCTCCTCTTCTAGTTATGTGCATAGCATCTTCAAAATTCTCAACGGGAAGGATGAAGTCCGATTGAATTTTGACTTTATATGATGCTATGCACATACCCTTCTAATAATTGGTTAGCTTATTCCCAAAATTCTCTCTGATGAATTGTACCATCATGTCGTTTCCAGCCAAAGAGTAGCATTTAAGTGCAGTTGCCAAAAGACCTTCTCTTAAACTTACATCTCCTAAAGAGCTTAGTTTATCTTTATCATTAGCAAGCTCATAGGCTTTTGCAGCATATCCAATTTGCCTGTCTTTCAGGCATTTGTCACCAACTTCAATTAATTTTTTAATGTTGTTTATGGCACTGAATATCTCAATTGCATAGTCCCATTTTCCTTTCTGGAAGCATTCGTCACCTACTTTTATAAGATTTTCAGTATCATTGCAAAGCCTGAATGCTTTTATTGCATCTGAGAAATGACCATTCTCCAAACATTTTTTTCCAATTTCCAATAGCTTATCATTGTTGGATGCAAGTCTATAAGTATCAATTGCATTTACAAATAAGCCAACTTCTTCATAGTGTTCACCAACCTCAACAAGGCGTTGTCTATTTCCCACGAGAATAAATGACTTTACAGCATCATTCATGTTGCCTCGTCTGATATATTCCTCTCCTAAAGCATTAAGCAGTTTCGCCTTTGTTTGATCATCAAACATTGAGAGGTTTACATTATCAATTCCTTTCTCAAGCAAAACAGGTACAATCCTTCTGAAATTTTCTATACTTTGTGACTGGTTAACAAATTTCTCATTTGAATCAGCTATTTCAGCCACCATCTTTTTAACAATTCTGTCTTCATCTACTGTCATTTTAATCACCTCAATTGCGAAGTCAGTTAACACCTTGCGCAACATAAAGTTGTGAGTGCTCACTTTGTTCGCAATATATTTTTTTGAATTATCTTTTTATAATTATTATTCAAACACTATTGACATTTTTTTAAAATTTCTTAACTCCAAACCTGTTTTAAGACTTAATTGAAATGGATTTAAATTAGTTTGATTTACTTCTATTTCTTTTGCAATAGCTTTAACAATTGGCATACTAAATGCCATATTAACATCATTTCTCATATCCCCTTCTAAATAAAAAACAATATTAATATTGTTATTTATTGGATTAGTATTAATCGAAAATGGTCCTTCAAGTACTAACGTTTTAGATACTATTTCTAACATTTTTTTGCGTTTTTTTTATTTTGAATTATTGATTTATAAGTTTACGAATATTATCCACAGTGTCTAAAATATGACTAGTAAAAAAACAATGCTCATTCACCTTTTTATTAAATTTAAAAAAATAAAAAAAAATTTGATGAAAGCAAACTTTTTAATCAGTGAAGTAATCAATTCCAAGCTCATCACTAAAGCGCTTAGCTTCAATTACTCTTGATTTTTTGTCTGTCTTACCAAGTATCCAAGGGGAGTTCACACCTGTTATTATTGTCATAACAGCTAGTTTACCCTTCATATGGTCAGTTACCCTGGCACCCCATATTACATTAGCATCTTGGTCAAGGCTTTCTGTTACCAGTTCTCCAATTTTGTTAACTTCTTCCAAAGTCATGTCTGGTCCACCTTCTATATGGATTAAAGCTCCTGTTGCTCCTTTATAGCTTATCTCTAATAAAGGATTGCTTAAAGCACCTTTTACAGCTTCTTCTACCCTATTGGTTGTATCACTTACACCAACTCCAATAGCTGCAACACCTCCATCTTGCATTATTGCCTTAACATCAGCATAGTCAAGATTAACTAATGATGGTACAGCAATAGTCTCAACAATACCTCTTATCATTGTTGATACTAATTCATTTGCAACTGCAAATGCCTGTTGTACTGGGAGATTACCAGCAATGTTAACAAGCCTGTTATTGTCAATAACAATTACAGTGTCTGAAGTTTGTCTTAGCTGTTGTAATCCAAATTCTGCTTTATCGATTCTTGCTCTTTCAATCTTAAATGGCATTGTTACAGTTCCTATAACTATAGCACCTGTATCTTTTGCAACTTGTGCTACTACAGGAGCAGCTCCTGTTCCTGTGCCTCCTCCCATTCCTGCACATACAAATACCATATCAGCTCCTTTTAGAACTTCTTTTATTTCTTGTATATTTTCCTGTGCAGCCTTACTTCCTCTGTCTGGGAATCCACCACATCCTAGTCCTCTTGTAAGCTCTTTCCCTATCAAAAATCTTTTATCAGATTCAGTTAATTCCAAATGTTGTTTGTCTGTGTTGCATGCAATAATCTCAGCTCCTCTTATACCTTTTTTGTAGAGCCAGCTTACCATATTGCTTCCAGCTCCTCCACAGCCTATCACTTTAATTTCAGCGTGCCCAACTCTTAAGTCATCATCTTGTGCTACTTGTTGTTTTAGTGCACTTTCAATAACAAATTCCATCCCCATTTTCATTCACCTCTTATATTATTAATCTATTTTTATTATCGTTTTAATTATTCGGACTGTTATTTTATATCAACTAGTATATAAATATTACTATTTTGTATACTGGTATAGCAATAAAATTTCCTTAGAATACATATTTCTTTCTATATGGAATGATAATTTTACCATAGAATAGGGTAAAGAATAGGTCATTCATTGACATTTAGTAATCAAATTTTGGATCTGCAGACTCTCTGATCAAGTCATCCTCATTCTTGTATTTTTTAATCAGCATAATCTTCTTTTTGCAACAGTAAGGGCATTTCAATTCCCTCGGAGAGCTTTTTTTGAATGAAAACTTAAATCTACAGGATGTACAAATGAAATTTAGTTGTTTTTCCTCTTCAGGGGCATTTTCAATTCTTACTTTCTTAGTAACTTTTTGTTTTCTCTCTAGGCATTGTGAACATATTAAAGAATGGTCTAAATCATACTTTATATTTTTAAAGCTAAATTCTCTTTTGCATTTGGAGCAAGTATACAAAGGTGATAGTGGCATAGTTAGAATATATTAAGGACTACAATAAATATTTTTTGTTTTTTAGTATGTATTAAGCTCTAGAGGATGTAATATAACATCTCTTTTTTGCGATAATAAAAGTAAACTATAAATATAAGTAA
>CAZIEE010000002.1:0-31878 GCA_964538135.1 uncultured Methanosarcinales archaeon | reverse complement strand
ATCCCTATAAAGAATTAAGAGCTATTCTCTAGAGCTTAATACATACCAAATATCGAATAATTTATATATTAGTTATATAATAAGTCATAATTTATTTGAGAATATTATAAATACACGAGGTGAATGGAATGAAAATTATAAATAACAGAAAATCTCAAGCAGCACTTGAGTTTATAATGACTTATGGTTGGGCTATACTGGTTGTATTAGTCGCTATAGGTGCTTTGGCTTATTTTGGTGTTCTAAGCCCTGATAGGTTCTTACCTAATAAATGTGTTATGCAATCTGGGCTTGCGTGTTTAGATTTTAAGGCAACCCCTGGAATTATTACAGTACGAATTACTAACTCATTAGGTTGGGCTATAGAAGCAATAACTGTAAGTGCAGGTCAATGTGGTACATCTAGTAGTACACCAACCTTGGCAAATGGGGCTACAGCAAACTATGATATTACTTGTACAACAGCGCTAACTGGTCCAAAATATGATGGGCAATTGAATGTTAGTTATACCCAAACTGACTCACAAATAACCCATAAAAATATAGGTCAGTTAACAACAAAGATAGAGTAAACACCTCTATTGTTTTTATTTCTTTTTTTATATTATTTCTGAAATGATAAATAAAAAATCTCAATCGGCATTTGAAAGTCTAATGACTTATGGTTGGGGAATAGTAGTTATATTAGCAGTTATAGCTGCTCTTACCTATTTAGGTGTTTTAGATATTAAACAATTTTTACCAAATACATGCATTCTTCCGCATGGAATTATGTGCTTGCATCATAAAGTAGATAATTCTGGACCTAATGGAGTTGGCATAGTTAAAGTAATTATCAAAAATAAAATTGGGTATGATATAGATGAAATAATTGTTAAAGCAGAAGGCTGTGGCAGATATCCAACTACAGATTTATCTACAGAAAAACTAAAAAATGAAGGATTAGCTACCTATACCATAACTTGCAGTACAATGCTAACAGACAAAAGATATAAAGCCCAATTGAATGTTTCATATACAAGAGAAGATTCTAAATTAGGCCACAATCAAATAGGTTTAATAAATACAATTATAGAATGATTAAATATGACACAAAAAGAGGTAAAGGAAGTACAGCAGAAAGAAACAGTCAAGGCAACTTTTGTAAAAGAAAGAATTATCACGGATAGCTCAGATGAGGCTAGAGAACTTTATAATCAAAGCAGATATGGGGATTTACTTGATGATGGCAGATTACAACTTTCTCTAATTGAATCACTTTATTTAGTAGAAAAAAACAAGATTAAGGTTTATGATCTAAGGAATAAAGAGATTAACTTTGAAAATCTTTTGAAAAAAGCTCAAAAGGTAGAACCTAACTTATGGGTAAGGTATTGTGTATTTAAAGATATAAGGAACAGGGGCTATATAATAAAGACAGCTCTAAAGTTTGGTGCAGATTTTAGGATATATGATCGTGGAGTAAAACCAGGGGAGGATCATGCAAGATGGGTTGTTTTTCCAGTAAATGAGGGCTCTACATTGACTTGGTACGAGTTTGCAGCTAAAAACAGGGTTGCCCATTCTACAAAGAAGAGATTACTATTAGGTATATTAGATTCTGAGAGAGACATAACTTACTATGAATGTCGTTGGATAAGACCATAACAAATTAGATAAACAGCCGAATTCAGCACTACCCAAACGAAAGTGAGAGGGTTTCTATGGGGTTACAATAAAGAAAACAGGAAATGAAAACAGTATTTGTTTTAACATCAACCTTTCCTAGATGGAAAAATGACACAACTCCTTCTTTTGTATTTGAATTATCAAAACAGCTTGGTAAACAATACAAAATAATTGTACTGGCTCCACATGCCCTGAATTCTGCAAAAATAGAGAAAATTGGGAATATAACTGTGTATAGGTTTAGATATTTTATTCCAGAGAAATATCAAAGATTGGCGTATGGTGCTGGATTGTTACCCAATATCAAAAAAAATTTGCTTGCAAAAATTCAATTGCCATTTTTTATTATTTCTCAAATTAAAAGTGCAGATGATATAATAAAGAGAGAGCATATTGACTTAATTCATGCACATTGGATGGTACCTCAGGGTTGGGTTGGAAAGTTATTAAAAAAAAAATATGAAAAATATGGGATTCCACTAATTGTTACTGTTCATGGAAGTGATCTTTTTCCTTTAAAAAACCAATTTTTTAAGTATATTCAAAGAAGTGTTATTAATAATGCTGATATAGTTACTGTCAATAGTTCTATAGCTAAAAAAGAGATACTTTATAGATTTCCAGAGATTAAGGAGATTAAAAGTAAGTTAAAAATAATCCCAATGGGTATTGATACAAAGAGGTTTAAGCCAAAAGAAGTTGAAGAAAAGATGAGAGATAGGTTTAAAGAATACAAAAACAATAGAGTGATACTGTTTGTAGGCAGGCTTAATGAGCAGAAGGGGGTGGAGTATCTTATTAAGGCGATGCCAAAGGTAGTCTCAGATATAAAAAATTCAAGGCTTTTAATAATAGGTGAAGGGCATCACAGAAAGAAATTGGAATACATGGTAAAAGATCTTGGGCTCAATGACTTCGTAGAGTTTTTGGCTCCAAAAAACCATAAAGAGCTTCCTCATTACTATAACTTATCAGAGGTTTTAGTTTTACCATCTATCACAACAAAGATTGGAACAGAATCATTTGGATTGGTTCTACTGGAAGCTATGGCTAGCAGCACTTGTGTGATTGGTTCTTCAAGTGGTGGTATAAAAAATATCATAAAAGATGGAATAAATGGACTCATCTTCAAAGAAAAAAACCACGAAGAACTTGCTGGCAAAATAATTGAGATACTTAATAACCCAAAATTAAGAGAAAGATTAAGAAAAAATGGATTAAAGTATGCAAGAAAGAATTATGATTGGACAGTTATATCAAAAAAATTCCTGGATGTATATGCTAGATTATTAAAAATATAAAATGGTATTTTACTATATAAAAATAAAGGCTTACAGATTCTTCAATACTGAACTAGGTAAAAGTATATTGAAGTTGCTTGCTATATTTGTTTATGTTCCAGGAATAAAAAAGAGAACTTTGAAAAACAAAAATAGGTTTTTTAAAAGTTCTAAGAAAGACTTTATTATTGCTATCACAATTGACACGGAATCTGGGTATGTTAAAGAAAATGACTATAGATTATGGCAGGCATCTAACCCAAGAGCCTATATTGGATTTTATAAGGGAATAGAAAACTGGAGAATATTGTTGAATAAATATAAAGCAAAGGCAACTTTTTTTCTTTCTCCAAATTGTTTTAGTGCAAATGGTGAAGAATACAAAAAGATAATTGCTCAATTAAAACTATTAATCAAGGAAGGCCATGAAATAGGATTACATCTTCATCCTGATAGTGATTTGGCATTGCAGAGTGCAATAGGGAAATGTTTTCAAGCAACAAGTGCTAAGTTTTATACTGAAAAAGATATTGATGAGTTAATTTATACAGGTAAAACCCTTATTAAAAAACATCTCGGGATTAATACAGAGAGCTTTAGGTGGGGGAACTTTGCATTAAACACAGACGCTGTTAAGTCTTTGCAAAAAAATGGATTTAAAATAGATAGCTCTGCTGCTCCCAGCATTAAAGGACACCAAAATGATAAAATGACTCATGATTGGAGTAAAGTTGATAAGCACTATACTTGGAAGTTAAGCAATCTTGACTATCAAAATACAGTACATCAAAACTCTGATGTTACCGAAATACCAGTCTCAACCTTTAATTTTCTTGGATTAAGACTAAGAGCAGATCCAGCAAATTCCTCTTTGCTATTAAGCTGTTTTGATTATTACTACAAAAATGCAGACAGGTCAAAAAAACCATTTATTTTTGTTGTGATATCACATAGCAGTGAAGCAACGCAAGAAGATGGCAGTATTACAAAAGTTATTAAAGCAATGGAAGAATTTTTGCAGCACTCTAAGAAATTTAATAATGTTAAGTTTCTTGTCTTGAAAGAAAGTTACAATCTTATAAGGTGATTAACTTTGTTTAGGTCTTATGCAGCACACGATAAATTTTCTAGGCTGAAAAAAGCTGAAAAGATAGTAAAAATCATCTCTAAATACAAAAATATAAGCAAATCAAGAATCCTTGATATCGGGTGTGGAGCTGGATATCTTGGCAATATTCTGAACAAAAAATCAGAACTTTATATTGGAGTTGATTTTGTTGATGAAAGACAAGTTGAAAATTTTCCATTTTTTAGAGCTACAGCATTAAATTTACCATTCAGAAATAATTCATTCGATATTATAATATGTAATCATGTTATAGAGCATGTTACTAATCAAGATAAACTTTTACATGAAATTAACAGATTGCTTAAGAAAGATGGAATTTGTTATATAACTTCTCCAAACAAGTTATGGCCACTTGAACCACATCTTAAGTTACCATTTTTATCAATTTTACCAAGAAAAATTGCAGATGCTTATGTAAGGCTAACTGGCAAAGGCCAATGCTATGACATTTATCCAATGACTTATTCACAATTTAATAAAAAATTAAAAAAATTATTTAAGTTAGAAAACTTTACTTTAGAAATATTAAAAAATCCCAATGATTATGGGTTTGATAATAAGATTTATTCTATTTTTTCTATGTCAAAATACTTTCCTAAAAAAATATTAAATATTATCAATTATTTCCTTCCTAATTGGATATTAATCTTAAGAAAAAAGACTATTTCTTAGATGCTACAACAAAATAGTATGTGGGCATTCTTCTAGTTTTATCAAGAAAGTCAAAAATACTTAAAAATTGTAATATAACATATACTGGGAATAGTACATATGTTAATATTTGAATAGGCCTTTGCATTGCTTTAGGAAATAATAATGGAAATCCCTTTATTATTGAATGAATAATTACAGACGGCAATGTAAATATCCCTCCGATTATTGAGATTTTTTCAACTTTAAAATTATTTTTTAATATCTCCCTTAAACCATATTCGGTAAACCTGTATCTATCGTATGGTGTATCATGAATTGGGTAAAAAAATGGCATCAAAATAATCAATCTCCCATTTTTTTTTAGTGTTCTTGATATATCATTAACTAATTTAAAAGGATTCTTAAAATAATAAAATGAATTTATGCTTATAACCTTATCAAAAGAGTCTGATTTAAATGGCAAAAAATCTGCATCTCCAACTACATCAGTTTTATTGCTCTTGATTATGTCAAAGCACACTAATTTTCCTTTTATAATTTTGTGGTAATATGAAGTATCCCCACATCCTAAATCAAGAACCTTTTTATCTCCCTCTTGTAAGATAGAAAATAAATATTTATAAATTCTTTTTTTAAGAATAAAAAATTCTAAAATCATTTTATTTGCTTTAATATTTTATCTAATGTCTTCGCAAGATTATCCCATGTATTTTTCATTACAATATTTCTATAGTTAATTTTATTTTTTTTAAATTGAATATTTATTTTATTTTCCATATCTTTATGGTTGTTGGGCTCGCATAAGCTATCTTTGCAGTTAAAAAGTAATTTTTCTACATCTCCAAGTCTTGTAGCAACAATTGGCTTGTTACATGCCATATACTCTACAATTTTATAAGGGAAGCAATACCTTGTAAATTCATTATCTTTATTTGGAACAACCACTACATTAGCTGAATTTATCAACAAAGCAATTTCACCTTGAGTTAAAGAGCCAAGATATATAATCCCATCTTGTTTTAAGTTAATGTATTTTTCTTCATTTCCGTAAAATGTTCCTGCCAAAACAAGGTAAAGATTTGGAATCTTTTTTTTTAGATTATTAAATGCCTCAATTAATATATTTATACCCTGAATTCTTTGTATACTGCCTGAATATGCTATGATATTCCAATTTTTTGGAAGGTTTAGCATGCTTCTGCATTTTGCTCTTTCCAATGGAATAAAAAGATCATGATTAAAACCATTCTGTATTACAAAAACTTTGTTTTTTTCTATAAATCTTTTCTTGTCTAATTTGTCTTTCAAAGTATAGCTCACTGTAGTTATTAAATCTGCCTTTTTTAATACAAAACGATCAATGTACTTAAAAAAAGGAAGCATGTATGTGGCATATGTTTCATAATTATCATGCAAATCATACACAAACTTCGTTTTATGCATTTTAGAAAATATATAACCAATGATGCCCCATAATGGATCACTGGTTGCTATCAAAAAATCATATTTTTTTACCTTCAGGGCCTGATTTAGATTTTTTATAAAACCAAAAAAATGGAGTATACTAAACGGCCTTACAGCAACATTTATTTCATGTAATTTTGTATTTTTATTTTCAAACTTTCTATAGTCAGCAACAAGAAAATCTATGTCGTAGTTTAATTTTTTAAGAGAGCTGAAAAGCTTTGTCTGTCTGCCAAAATCCTCGGATATAATATCACGAGTTGCTGTATATCTGCTTGTTAAGACCAATAAATTCATGATTTATCTATTTCCCCCAATCATATCTGCCAGGAATGCTAATGTCAAAAGCTGAAAACCTACACTTAATATGACTATGTTTAACATTAAAAGAGCAAAATGTCCTGAAATTCCTGTTGTAAAATGTAAGTATAACATATAGATTCCAATTATAAATCCAATTGAGAATATAAAAGTACCAAGAATACCAAAAAATTTTAATGGTTGGTAATCCCTATATATCCTGAGTATGTTTATCCACGCCCTTATGGCATAGGAAAATGGATTGCTTATAAGCCTGCTTTTATCTTTTCTTTTTGAAAAATAGATTGGAACTTCTTTTAGTCTGAATTTTTGATTGACTGCCCTTATAATTTGTTCTTGTGTATATGTATGATCTGATCTTATGTTTAATTTTTCTGCAACTGCTCTGTTAAATGCCCTAAAACCAGTTTGAGCATCTGATATTGGAAAGCCTGTTATTTGAGAAACTACTTTTGAAAATGCTATATTCCCAAGCCGTTTAATTAAAGGCATCTCTTCTATAGTACCTTTAAACCTGCTTCCTAAAACCAGATCATATTTTCCATCTTTTATTTCATCTATCAATTTAGGTATTTCATCTGCTTGATACTGCATATCTGCATCTATATTTACAATAACATCAGAGTCTAATTCAATGGATTTCTCTATTCCTGTTCTAAAAGCTTCTGCTAATCCATAATTTTTGGGATGAGAATAAACAATCGCTCCAGCTTTTTTGGCAACAATAGGGGTCTTGTCTTTGCTACCATCATCAACTACTAAAACTTTATACTGGCTTTTATATTGTGAATTATTAAGAACCTTTTTAATTCTTCCAATCAACAAACCAATTGTTTTTTCTTCATTATAAGCGGGTATTGTTATTGCTATGTTCATTAGCTTTAAAAAGGAGAAGGTATTTAAATATGTTTCTGGATGAGATTAAAAAATAAAATAATGAAAATACTTTATGGTTCTCCATTAGAGATAAGCATAAATACAAAAATCAGATATGCACCTGTAGTAACTAAACTTAGATGGTTGAAGAATTTAAATAAAAATTTAAAGGTGTTGGAGGTTGGCTCCGGAAGTAAAGGTATTACCAGATTCTTTAAGCACCAGATTATAGGGGTTGATCTGGAATTTCAAGATTATAAAAATAAGTATCTAAATGAAGTACAAATATACCCTAATAAAAAATATCCCTTTAAAGATAATGAATTTGATGTAGTAGTGGCAGTAGATGTGATAGAGCATATACCAAGAAAAGAAAGAAAAAGGGTATTAAAAGAAATGTTGAGGGTAAGCAAAAAATATATAATGATAACATGCCCATTCACAATAAGTAGATGGGATAAAAAAGTTCTGGTAAACTGGCCTAAATCTAGTGAAACTTATAAGAATATAAAGGAACATATTGACTGTGGTATACCCAATTCAAAAGAAATAGAAGAATCATTTAAAGGATGTAGAATGAATATGATTTATGGTGAGCATCCCGCAGTAGCCTATTACATAAAATTGATGGAAAGAAATATATTAGGGAAGGTATTTGCTAGAACTGCACTCAAGATGTTTATTCCCATATTAAAATTAATTAAAGGAAAATCAAGAAGGTATTATTTTATTGATAAATGTGAAAATCCTAGAATTTGACAGCGGATTTTCAGGACACTAGGAAATATAAGGCATTTCCGATGTAGTATGCAAAAAAATGTCACCCTAAAATGCCAGCATTAAGCATAATAATATTTTTTGCAATAACCTTTTGCTTAGGTTACTCTGTAACAAAATGGGTTAAAGAGTCTGATAACTTTTTAGAGAGAAATTTGATGAGAATAGGTATTGGACTTGGAGTTTTTATTGCTTTGGGTTTGTTACTAAACCTAATCAGAGTTCCACTTGATTGGAAAACATTTTTGTCTTTAGGCATAGTCATTCCTCTAATCTATTCTTTTATTATAATAAAAAATTTTGGTTCATTAAACAATTTAAAAAAAAGTTTCAGATTGAAGATTACAAAATATGATATAATTATTTTTATAGTGATTATAATTTTTACTTTAACCTTATATATGTATGTGAAAGGAGCATTTTCTTATCCATGGCTTGAAGATGATGACTCGTGGAGCCATGCTGTAGGCGTCAAATATGTTGCAACTGAGAAAACAGTATTTACAAAACAGCCTGTAAGATATATTGATCCATACCCTCCTAGTTATGATATGTTACTTGGGATTCTACATCAAACAAATGATTCTGTTTATTGGACATTGAAATTCTTTAATGCATTAATAATATCATTAAGTATAATCTTTTTCTTTTTTTTCGTAAAAGAAATATCTGACAGTAATAGGGCGTTATTCTCTACATTTGCACTTGCATCTGTTCCTGCTTTCCTAAGCCATTTTATATGGGCAATTTCATTGAGCTTGCCACTTTATTTTATTTCTTTCTATGCCATTGAAAGAATAAAATATGATAAAAAATGGATTTTTGTGGCTTCAATGGTTATAGGAGTAACTTTGATAACTTCTCCAACTCATAGCACCTATTTTGGTTTATTCCTTGCAATTTATTTTGTCATAATGGCAGTTTTAGATAAAAGCATTCTGATTAAGTATACCAGTGCAGGGTTACTTGGACTGATTATATCGTTTTTGTTATGGTGGTTGCCTTCAATAATAAGACATGGTTTAACTGGTACTCTAAATGGTATTGGAATAGGAACAAAATCAAGTTTTGTGAGCGTGGCAGGCACAGGAGATAGAGTATACTCCATTAAAGATTTCTTTATTGCAGAAAAAGGGAATATGATAAACAGTCCAATTGGGATAGGTTTAGTTCTATCATTACTTTTGATTATTGCTTTCGTATCATTAATATATAGGTATAGAAATGAATTAAATAAGTATAAATTAAAAATTTTTGTTGCTTTTTCTATAATTATGGTTGTTTTACTATTCTTACTCTCCCAGACTTATACAAAGTATGTTCCTAAAAGAAATGTTATGGCACTGGAAAAAGGCTCTATCCCTTTTTTTGAATTTTTAAATGACAAAATATTTCTTATTTTAGGATTATCAATTATGATTTTTGTGTTGATATTATTGTTAATTGCAAATTATAATAAAAAAAAGTTGAAAGAAGATTTTAAAGAAGGCTACATAATCATAGCTCTTTCATGGCTGATTTTTAGCTTTTATGCAGTTAATGCAGCTCCATTTTATTACAAATTATCCCCTTTTAGAGTATGGTCTATTCTTGCAATACCCTTGGCAATATTGATTAGTGAAGGTATTTTATTTCTAATATCATTATTAAAAATCTTTAAAATACCTAAATCTTTGATTGTTTTTGTGGTAGTTGTGAGTATATTATTAACATCAGCATATCAGAAATACACAGTAAATACCACCATATGGTCACCAGGTGGTTTTTGGACTTCTAATGAAGAAATACAAGGCTATATGTGGTTTAAAGACAACATACCATCTGGAACAAAGGTCTTTACATTCTCAAATAGTGGAGTGATAATTGGATTAGATAAGTTTGTATGTCACTGGTGTGAAGATATCAAAAAATACCAAAAGAATGGTTTTAATGAAACTCCTCAAGATTTTAAATTATGGTTGAATAAAAGAGGTTACACTCATTTTGTAATTGATGGTCAAACAGCTCAAAGATTTGGAATTAATGAGACTTCTAACAAATTGGGGGCAATAGCTACTTCTGGATTATTCAATATTGTACACCAAACAAATGGATTTTTTATGTTTAGGGTTGCATGAGCTATCAAGTATGTGTGGACTGAGCCCTTGAAGTAAGTGTATTGTTTTAGTAATATTGCTCACAAAAGACGGCAACATAGATTTTGCCAGCGCTTTATAGTTATGCACATACTTTTTGTGTCCTGCTAAAAGGCAATATTTATTAATATCATTGAATATGTTTGTGTATGATTAACAATGCAAACAAAAATTTTATATCGGTACTAATGATCATCACTATCCTTTTTGCTTCTGGTTGTGTTTTAAAAGAGTCTGAACCTGCTCTTGAACTTAAATCTACACCAATACAATCCCCACAATCCCCAATTCAAGTCCCCATACCAGAGCAACCAGTACAAACACCAACAGCTCAGGTATATTTTGGTTTATTCACTTACCGTAGTATGGACGAAATATATGAACTCGTAGGTAAAAAACCAAGCATATTACAACTTGGTATATCTTTTGAAGAAGAGTATAATCAGTTTCCATTAGAAGATATGGAAAAAATAAGACGCAATGGAGCAATTCCTGATATATTATGGACACCTCTTAATTTCAATCCAGATCCAACATTAGGAGCTACTTTTGCTTATCAGCCTAAATTCCAGCTTAAAAAAATAATAAGAGGAGATTTTGATCAATATATAAGGCAATTTGCAAAGGATGCAAAGAAATTTGGTCATCCATTTTTCTTAAGATTTGCACATGAAATGAATGGAGATTGGTATCCTTGGTCAGAAACAGTAAATGACAATTCCAAAGGAGAATATGTACAAATGTGGAAACATGTTCATGATATTTTTGAAGATGAATGTCCAAAATGTGCTACTTGGATTTGGGCGCCTGATGCGGGTGGCCAATCCTACACCCCTCCTGTAGATTTTACAGAACTTTATCCAGGTGATGATTATGTGGATTGGATTGGATTAAGTGTCTATAATGTTGAAGTAGCAAGATCTGATGCACCGTGGGAAGAATTCGAAAATCTTGTTGAACCTGCTTATAAAAAACTTCAAAAAATAGCACCTGACAAACCAATATATATTGCTGAAACAGGTAGTACAGAAATTGGTGGTAATAAAACACAATGGATAAGAAACGCTTTAACTTCTCTTAAAAAATTTCCTAAGATAAATGCTTATAGTTATTTTGATATGGATGCCTCAGAGCAAGGTGGTTTTCCAGATACGAGAATAAATACCTCGCCAGAATCAATAAGTGTATTTAGAGAAATAATTTCAGATCCTTACTTTGCCTCTAATGAGTTCGAATCATTGAATGTGAGTCCAATACCTGCTATTAATCTGTTGTCAGTACCTGCCACTGACACTCAGTTGGTTCTCACAGGATCAGTAAAACCCTTCCCCCATCATACCCCTTATACTCCAGGAACAATTAAACCAAACACCCTTTCTCAACAAGAATTAGATAATGTAACTGCTGTATTTTACCAGCAATGGAAACAGAGATATCTCGTACAAGGCTGTGGTTCAGGACGATACTATGTTTTTATTAATCGCGATCTAAAAGGTACAGAAGGAGGAAAAGATATAAACAGTATTTCTACCACAGAAGGGCATGGCTATGGAATGATAATTACCGTACTAATGGCAGGCTATGAGCCTGAAGCAAAAAAAATCTTTGATGGGATGTATTGGTTCTATAAAGATCATCCCAGTAGTCATCACCCATACTTGGGTGCCTGGAATCAGGTAGTAGGATGTAAAAATGCCTACAGTGAAGAAAATGATGGAAGTGCTACTGCAACTGATGGTGATATGGACATGGCGTATGCCTTACTGCTCGCTGATAAGCAATGGGGTAGCGATGGAAAAATACCATATCTTGAAGAAGCAAAAAAAATGATAAATGCTATTCTAGAAAAAGAAATTAATCCTGAAACATCTTATATCCTGCTGGGAACAGAGAAAGCTGACTCAGATCCAAAATACTACTATGGAACGAGGCCATCAGATTTCATGACGAATCATTTAAAAGTGTTTTATGAAACTACTAAAAATCCAAAATGGAAAGAAGTCCTTGATAATACCTATTCTTTAATTGATTTTATGCAAAAAACGTATTCTCCTCAAACAGGACTGCTTCCTGATTTTATCTACCAGACTAATACCATCCCAACACCGGTTCCGCCAAACTATTTTGAAAATCCTGGATATGATGATGATTATTATTATTATAATGCCTGCAGAGTCCCATGGAGAATTGCCACTGATTATCTAATGACTGGTGATTCAAGAGCAAAAAAAGTTGTGGAGAAAATAAATACATGGATAATGAAGAAAGTGAATGGTATACCAGAAAACCTTAACGGATATTCTCTTGTTGGTGAGGTTATAGGGACTCCAGAAGACCAAGGACATCTCTGTTTTGCTGCTCCTCTGGGGGTATCAGCAATGATTGATAAAGAATATCAGGAGTGGTTAAACTCCCTTTGGGAATATGTGGTTAATACAAAGATTCAAGATAGCGACTATTATGGCAATACACTTAAAATGCTGACTATGATTGTTATCTCTGGGAATTGGTGGGCTACATGAAGAAATTGATTATATAAAGAAGTAATCAAATTGAATTATAATATGAAAAAACATATCACATTTTTAATAATTGTGATAATCACTGTTATTTTTGTAAATGGTTGTGTTACTGATGAAAATTATGGATCGATTCCAGAAAGAAATAATGAAAATAAAGAAAAAATATTCTGTACAGAAGAATACATTCCAGTCTGCGGAACTGATGGTAAAACATATTCTAACTACTGCTATGTGAAAAGAGCTGGCACAGATGTTGAATGTAAAAGAGAGTGTCCTTGTGAAATTGAACAGGAAAAGCAACCAGAAACTGGAGCAAAGCAATCATCGCCACTACCAGAGAAAAAGATAACCCCAACTTCTACACTACAGCCAGAAGCATGCAAAGAAGATATAGTTGCAAGACTTGCTGTAGGGCATAGGATAGCAGTTTGTAGTGAAGGTGCGAATTATACTATTCTAATAGACGATATTATCATGGTTGATGGTGAACCTGAAAATGTAATTTATAGCCTTTATACGAATAATAAGAAATTAGGCACTTACGAAGGCAAAAAAGTAGGTCAAGAATTTACAGGGCGTTCTATAGATGCCCCTAATGGAGCAAGACTATCAGTTATTTCCATAGTACGCACTGAAGGTGAACCATGGCCTAATACGCTAGACATTACAATGAAGATAGGTCCTATACCTCAACTAATACCTCCTCAACCGCTGCTAGAATATCCTGCAACGCCACTCGGAACCACATTCGAAGAAAATTTTGAGGGAAACAGAATCAATGAGAATGTATGGGAAGTATTGAACGGCTTCAAATACTGGGATAGCTGGTACACAGCTTCCAAAACTTCATTGAGTGGTGGAATATTAAAACTTTCTAGCGATGCAAATGATAAAATCTCAAATAATTTACTTAAGGTTGGAGGAGTTAAATCGATTGCCTTTTATTCCTACGGAAAATTTACGTTCAAAGCAAAAATTAATCCTGCTGTCGGAAGCGTTAGCGCACTATATTTTTACAATGAAAACAAAGATAAGGAAGAAGGTGGAAGACATGAAGAAATTGATGTTGAGTTAAGCTCTAAATATCCCTGCAAGGCTTCTTTAGTTACTTATCACAACGATGATTGGACAAGTTCTGACTTAGGCTTACAAAATGAGATGCATCATGGTAGTATAAAAGATCTTTGCGAGATTTCAGGACTTAAGAGCTTCGATAGCACTAAATTCAATACTTATGTGATTGACTGGCAACCTAGTAAAGTAACATGGTATGTTAACGATATAAAAGTTGAGGAATTTGCTAATGCGGTACCAACAACTCCAATGCAAATCAGTCTTGATACATATAATAATCATGAGTGGGATGCTTTTATTGATATGAATCCAGCCGGAGCAGGTTCTCTAGAGATCGATTATATAACATATGTTCCATTTAAAAAACAATAAATATTGAATAAGTAAGATAGTTTGAGTTAAACCCTCGCGGATTGAGCGAAGCGAAATCCGCAGATGAAAGCAGGTCTATAGATACGCCAAGTAGTAATATTCTTATTCTCAAAGTTCTAAAAAAAATTGAGCGCGTAATCGCATAATGGTTGCACTCTGTAAAAAGAAGACAAAAGAGGTGTCCACCATGAGTCAAAGAATAGACATATTTGAGGAAGTAAAAAGAGCTTCGAATTTAGTTTTTGCTCAGTATGCTATTTTGTCGCTTCAATGAGAATACCATGACCTCTAAGCTTTCCAAATAATTTATATATCTTATGTACAAATTCAGAAGATACAAATTTATGTTTATACAAGAAACCCAATCCAAAAACGCCTTTAGAAGGGAAGTCATAGATTTTAAACTTTCTAAAACCAGCATCATATGCAATTTGCTCTAAAGATCTTTTTGTAAATGGTTTTTGATGCGTGTAATCATCCCAGAAGTGTCTGGTAATTTTATCTGTGAGTAAAATCAATCTTCCATTCTTCTTTAAAACTCTAAAAATATCCTTCATTAGAAATAAAGGATCTCTCATATGTTCTAATAAATATCTGCAGTTTACATTGGCGATAAAGTTATTATTAAATGGCATTTTTTCAGTTACATCATGCTTAAATGCATTTAAACCTCTTTTTTTAGCTATTTTTATTGAATCTTCATCAATATCAATCCCTATTATGTTCTGGGGGTCTTGTGCTATAAAATTACCTACTGAGCACCCTATATCAAGTATTTTATATCCCTTTTTGAATAACATATCATAATAAAGTTTGTCGTAATCTTCTCTTATTTTATAATGCATATCAGAGTAATGGCTCATCTTTTAAGGTAAGAGATTAAAATATTTTTTTCATCTTTTTTTATTCCTCCAATCAGGAATAATGCCAAAAAATAAAATAACATACTTAATGGGATTGCAAACAGGAGGTGGAAGTTTTTTATATAAAATACAATTAAAACTCCCATGAATAAGGTTGCAATTAATGGCTTAAATATTGATTTAAAAATATTTATACTAAAACCATTTTTTAGTGTAAAATAATAAAGCAGGATAAAATTGGATAATTCTGTTACAACAGTTGCAATAGCAGCCCCTGTGAAGCTATACAATGGTATTAAAATTAAATTCAAAGTTATATTCAAAATGACACCTATCCCAGCTGTATAAGTAAACAACATTTGTTTTTCAATGGAATTAAGCAGATAACCCATAAGGTAATTAACAAACATTAAAACCAATGCCCATATAAGTATTTTTAGAGCAAAAACCGAGTTTATAAAGGTTTGTTTGTAAATAAATAATATTATTCTATCTGCTAATATCATTGTTCCCATTCCTAAAGGCAAAGCTAACAATATAAGATAGTAAAAAGCCTTTTCATAAAGGATATTCAATAGATTTTTATCATTTTTATAGAATCTCGACATTAGAGGGAATAAAACACTTATAAATACAGAAGGAATAAACAGCAATGCCTCTATTATCCTATAGGATGCATTATATAATCCAGTTGCGGAATAATCCTTTAAAAACGATAACATTATTGTATCTATCTTGAAATATACTGTCATAAATACAGATGTAAGCCAGAATGGGTAGGATTTTTTAAGAAATGATTTTATGAAATCCAAATCTAATCGAGGATATAATCTGATTATATTTTTCGATACTAGCTTATAAAGAATTAAAAAGCTCGATATGTTTGAGATTATCAGTACACTAATCAGGGCAAGCAGGCCATAGCCTTTGTAAAGAACAAATATGCCAAGGGAAATTGCAATAAATCTTTCAGTTATAAGATACAATGAATGATATTTTTGCATTTCAAAAGCATTAACAACAGACCTGAATGGAAATGCAATGTAATAAATAAACATGTTAAATCCAGCCAGTAATATGCCTATCTTTATTTCTAAACTCTGTTTTGTAAGAATTATGGCTATAACTGGTATTAATGACGCTATTGCTCCAAGTATAAGCTTAAAAACAAATATCTTTCCAAGATATTCTTTGACTAGATTTTGATCTTGAGAAATCTTGTGAGTCATATAAACGTTAGCACCAAAATCAGAGAAGATAGAGAATATACCAACAAACGCAAAAATAAAAGAATATTTTCCAAGCCCAATATCCCCCAAGTACTTTGCAATAAAAACTATTAAAAGTAAAGAAAGCAATCTACTTAATAATTCACCAAATGCCAAAAATGCTGTATTCTTTACTACTAACCTTGATTTAGACATATTATAGAATAAATAAAATAAATATTTAAATATATAGCTACTATAAGACAATTGCATTGATTTATTATATTATATTTACGATACAAAAATTTTGAAATAATGAAAGCTCTTATAACAGGAATTACTGGCCAAGATGGATCATATTTAGCAGAGTTCTTGCTCAACAAAGGCTATAAAGTATATGGAATAGTAAGGAGATCAAGTACAGAGAATTTTAGTAGGGTAGAACATATTAAAAATAAGATAACACTACTACAAGCAGATTTATTGGACCAGCTTTCTCTGATAAATGCTATAAAAGACTCAGATCCTGATGAAATTTATAATCTTGCTGCACAATCTTTTGTCCCAACATCATGGGTACAGCCTGTACTTACAGCTGAATTCACAGCTCTTGGGGTAACAAGACTTTTAGAAGCTATAAGACTGGTAAATAAAAATATAAAATTCTATCAGGCATCCAGTAGTGAAATGTTTGGAAAAGTAAAAGAGATTCCGCAAAATGAAAACACACCATTTTATCCAAGGAGCCCATATGGTATAGCAAAGGTTTATGGACATTGGATAACTGTAAATTATAGAGAAAGTTATGATATTTTTGGTTGTAGTGGTATACTTTTTAATCATGAAAGCCCTAGAAGAGGGCTTGAGTTTGTTACAAGAAAGATAAGTAATGGTGTTGCAAGAATCAAGCAGGGTATTGACAAAGAACTTAAGCTAGGAAATCTAAAAGCAAAGAGAGATTGGGGATTTGCAGGGGACTATGTAAAAGCTATGTGGTTAATGCTTCAGCAAAAAAATCCAGAAGACTTCGTTATAGCAACTGGAGAATCTCATTCAGTAGAAGATTTTGCAAGATTGGCATTTGAGCATGTAAACTTAAATTATAAAGATTATGTAAAAATAGACAAAAACCTTTTTAGGCCTGCTGAAGTTGACAACTTAATAGGAAATCCAAAAAAATCCAAAGAGATATTAGATTGGAAACCAGAGGTTACATTTAATGAACTTGTAAAGATTATGGTTTATGCAGATATAGAAACTTTGAATAAGAAAGAATTGAAATGAGGATCCTTATCACTGGGATTAATGGATTTGTTGGAACCTACCTTAAGAGATTTCTAGAGAATAAATCTTATGATGTATTTGGCATAGATAGGCATACTGAAAAAAAAAGTATATTTAAAGTAGATATCACACAACGTGAGAAAGTATTTAGAGTCATCAAAAAAATTAAACCAATCAAAATTTTTCACTTAGCAAGTCAATCTTCTGTACAGAAAAGTATAAGATTTCCGAATCTTACAGAAAGAGTAAATGTTATTGGTACCAAAAATTTATTTGATGCATGCATTAATGCAAAGATTGAACCAAAAATACTGATTGTATCTTCATCTGAGGTTTATGGAAATCCAAAAAAATCTCCAATTAAAGAAGATGCTGAATTAATGCCATTAAACAACTATGCTCAATCCAAGGTTAAACAAGAGAAATTATCCATGGATTATTTTAAAGAGTATGGCCTAAATATGATTATCTCAAGAAGTTTTAACCATACAGGACCTGGGCAAATGCCAGGCTTTGTATGTTCAAATTTCGCAAAACAGATTGCAGATATAGAGAAATCGAATAAAACAAATAAAAAAAGCAGAACATCAGTTATTAAGGTTGGTAACTTAGACATATCAAGAGATTTTTCTGATGTCAGGGATATGGTAGTTGCCTATGATTTAGCATTGGATAAGTGTAAGTTTGGAGAAGTGTATAATATCTGCTCCTCAAAGTTTTATAAGATAAGCTATATTTTAGATACCTTATTACAAATGAGCAATATTCCAATAGGGATAAAAGTAGAAAAGAAAAGGTTTAGAAAACATAACGATCCTTGTATATACGGGGATAATTCTAAATTTTGTAGGCAAACAAAATGGATTCCAAAAATAAGTTTAGAGAAGACACTAAAAGATCTACTCAATTTTTGGAGGGAGAATAGAACTAATTAGAAATAAAAAATGAAAATATGCTTTTTAACACCAATTTACCCAAACAGCTCAAATCAACGCCTTGGGATTTTTATACATGAACAAGCAAAATATATTTCAAAAAAAGGACATAAAATATATATAATTACATTAGGAGACACTAAAGATAAAAGCTATGAGATAAAAGATGGTGTTGAGGTTCACAGAGTAAAAGTTAAGGGTTATTTGCCATTTAAAGGATTCTTTTTTTCTTTATTGATGATTAAAGAATTGATTTTTGCTGATAGAAAATTAGATTTTGATATAATAAACGCACATTTTACTGGTACAATGACTGCTTTGATAGGTATTTATACAAGATTAGCAAGAAAACCTTTTGTAGTAACTGCTTATGGCATTGGATTGCTTACCAATAACATATTTAAAAAAGCCTTAAATAGGTTTTTTTTGGTTTTCCCATCAAAGATAGTTTGTATAAGCAATTATGTTGCTAAACTTGTAAGAGATTTGGGAGGTAATGCAGTCAAAAATAAGATTGTAATAGTAAAATGTGGGGTTGATCCAGAAAAATTAAATCCAACAAAAAGTATTGAAGAATTTAAGAAAGAACTTGGACTTAAAGGCACAAAAGAAAAAATATTGCTATCTGTTGCAAATCTTGTAGAGAGAAAAGGGATAGATATAATAATAAATTGCCTGCCCCAGATAATAAAGGTTTATCCAAATATAAAATATTTTATAATAGGAAGGGGATCAGAAAAAGAGAATCTACTTGGTTTGGTTAATTTGCTTAAACTGGAAAAATATGTTACTTTTATTGATTATGTAGCTGATGAGGATTTAGCAAATTTTTATAACATTTGTGATATTTTTGTTTTGATGAGTAGAACTATAAAAGAAAAAGAAGGTGTTGAAGGATTTGGTATAGTTTATATTGAAGCATCTTACTTAGGTAAGCCAGTAATAGGTGGAAAATCAGGAGGAACTGCTGACTCAGTTATAGATGGGGTAACTGGATATAGAATAAATCCTGATAACAAAAAAGAATTTATAAATAAAGCAGTTATACTTCTTAAAGACTCAAGTTTAAGAAAACAATTAGGTAACAATGGAAAAAATATAGTAAGAAACGAGCTTCTTTGGAGCCATAATGCAAACAAGATGGTAAGGATATATGATAAGATTAGATAAAAGTAATATCAGATAAAGGTAATATTTGATTAAAAAATGTTAAAAATAATTAATGTTGTTGGAACCAGGCCAAATTTTATGAAGATTTCTCCTTTAATGAAGGAAATCAGTAAACATAGCGATATTGAGCAATTGCTGGTACATACAGGGCAACATTATGATTTAGAGATGTCTAATTTTTTTTTTGATGACTTAGATCTGCCAAAGCCAAACATTAACCTGGGAATTGGTTCATATTCTGATGTTGCCCAAACTTCAAAAATAATGTCAGCTTTTGAAAAAGTTTTGAATAAAGAAAAACCAGATCTTGTTATTGTTGTTGGTGATGTCAACTCCACATTTGCTGCAGCTATAACTGCTGTAAAATGTGGGATTAAAGTAGCTCATGTAGAAGCAGGGTTAAGAAGCTTTGATATGGGGATGCCAGAAGAGATAAACAGAATTCTTATAGATCATGTTTCTGATTTTTTATTTACAACAGAAGAAAGTGGTAATATTAATTTAATTAAAGAAGGCATAGACAAAAAAAAGATTTTTTTTGTTGGTAATGTAATGATAGATACTTTACTAAGTCATAAGCAGAAATCAAAAAAATCTAAAATTTTATCAAAACTGAGATTAAGTGAAAATGGTTATGCTTTGGTTACATTACACAGGCCAGGTAATGTGGATAAAAAGGAATCTTTAGAGGGCATTCTAGAAATTATAAATGAATTACAACAGTATATTAAAATAGTTTATCCAGTTCACCCAAGAACCTTAAAAATGTTGAAAAAGTATAATTTGTTAGGTAGTCTAAAAAATTATAATAATATTATAATAACAGAACCACTTGGTTATCTTGATTTTTTGTGCTTAATGAGTAATTCAAAATTTGTTATGACAGATTCAGGAGGGATACAGGAAGAAACAACAGTGCTTGGAGTTCCATGTGTAACCTTTAGGAATAATACAGAAAGGCCTGTAACCGTAAAACAAGGCACAAACATAATTGTCAGTACTGATAAAGTTAAAGTTATAAATATTTGTAAGAAGTTAATTAAAGGAATGACTATTAAAGGTAAAATACCAACTTTTTGGGATGGAAAGGCATCTCAAAGAATTGTGGAGGTAATTTTAGAATGAAGATATTGGTTACTGGTGGAAATGGATTTATAGGACACACATTAGTTAGGCATTTGTTAAATGAAGGGAATGATGTTAAAGTAATTGATCTCAAGCCAATAGCATTTAACCATCCTAAACTGGAGTTTGTCAGAAAGTCTGTACTTGACGATATAAGATGGGAAATGCATGATTGTGATGTCGTTTACCATCTTGCTGCAGAACTTGGAGTTGTTAATTCTGATAAAATACCATTAAATACTTTAGCAGTTAATATAGATGGAACAGTTAATGTTTTTAGATGCGCTCTCGGCACGAATATTAAAAAGATAGTTTATACCTCTTCTTCAGAAGTTTATGGTGAGCCAAGAGAAATACCAATTAAAGAAGATAGTCAAAAAAGTCCTGTAAGCATTTATGGAGTTTCTAAGCTTACTGCTGAGATGTATGCTTATGGTTATGTAAAAGAGTATGGAATGAATATAAATCCAGTAAGATTGTTTAATGTTTATGGTCCAAGACAAGGATTTGAATGGGTTATGCCAATATTTATTAAAAGAGTTTTAAATAATGAACCACCTTTGATTTTTGGTGATGGTAGTCAAGTAAGATGTTTTACTTACATTTCTGATGTAATAAGTGGAATGGAAACTGTAAGGAAAAAGGGAGAAAAAGGAGAAGCATATAATATTGCAAATACTGACCAAATTACAATGGAAAATCTTGCTAAATTTATCATCAAAGTTTCTGGAAAAAATTTAAATCCAAAGATTGTTGGATATGGACCTGAGACAAGAAAAAAGGAGAGAGAGATTATCAAAAGGATTCCTAGCATTGAGAAGTTAAAATTACTTGGTTGGAAGCCAGAAGTAGCCATAGAAGAAGGAATTAATAGGGCATATTCCTGGTATAAAGAACATCTTGGGAAGGAAGAGTTATTTTATGAGTGATAAAATAAATTTTAAAACATGTACTTTTTCATTATTATTGATAGTTTTTATTGTACTAAGAATTTTTGTAAACACTCCATCTTACTACATCGTAGGTGACCAGGGAAAATACCTCACTTTAGCAAATAACTTTCCAAAGCATACCCTAGACAACAATCAGCTTTTTTTGCAACACCCGCCATTGTTTCCATATTTAATACATTTCTTTAGTTTATTTTTTGAAGATTATATTGCAGGTCTTGTTGTAACTTTGTTAGCATCAATAATAACCTTTTTTATTATTTACAAACTTTTTATGATGCTGACTGGTAATTATAATATCACTTTCATTACACTTATATTTTATACAATTTCATACAATACAATATTTTTTTCAAAAATAGTTTACAAAGAGTCTTTGATTGTGATGTTATTCATGTTAAGTATATATTTTTGCATTAAGGGTGTTAAAAAAAACAATGGAAGATATTTGTTAATCTCTGGATTGACTGGAGCTTTAGCATCTCTAACTACAGATCAGGTAGTATTACTATTACCTTCATTAATAATTGTATACTTCTTGTTTAAAAGTGAAAAGATAACAAAAACAAAAAAATCAATCCATTACTATGCAATAGCTGCTATTTTACTAATAACATTGGCTTATGCCTCTTGGATTTTTGTTAAGTTTTATGTTTATGTTAATAATGAATATTATCCTGCAGGAGTCGATGGTATAATAGTTAAAACAAAAAATTTTGGCTCATCACAATTATTAAGTACACTTTTTTTTCGTGAAAGTTCTGCTATAGTTGAGATGAAAAGGAGTGACCTTACTCATTATCTATTTGTGTTTGGATATATGTTCCACATACTACCTCTGGAGATGCCTACAGGAATCAATAGATATAATGTAGAATCAGTAATTTCAATTATTCTTTTTATTAAACTTATTTTTTATTTAATAATATTAATATTATTCCTATATGGGATTATTAAATCTGTTAAGGAACTTTTTAAGATTAAAAAGGGAGATATTGATTATAAAGTCTATCTTTTATTGATATTCGGTATATTCATTTACCCAATAACCTATTGGATAAGTTCCTCAAGAATGGTCTTGACATCTATTGTACTAATTGGTTATTTTATTGCACTTGGATTATCCTCTTTGTTGGGGAATAAAAAACTAAAGGTATTGTCAGTTGTATTAGTGTTCATGGTTCTTTTTTGGATAGGTTTCTGGTATTATGAAAATAATTATTTTATTTTTAAACTAAAAAAAACTGTAGGAGGTAAAAATCTTGCAGCATATGTAGAATCTCTGCCAGAAGAAGGATTCATGAGTCAGGTTGGTTATTCCCCTAATCTTAACTACTTAACGAGTAAAAGACATGTATCCATGCCAAATGATTCCTCATCTCTTGATTTTCTGATTGGAACTTATAATATAAGTTATCTTATTTATGGTAATCATTACTGGTTCCCATTTAGTGAAGGAGAAAAAAAAGTAGTGTATAACTATAAAACTATAAAATATATAAGAGAACACCCTGAAAAATATAAACTAATAAGAGTACTTGAAGAGGATTATGGCATATTGGATAAGCAAGATAAGATTTATATTCATAAGATAATATCCTAAATTTCAAACTTTTTTACAGTCTTAAGCCCCATTTTAAAAAAGATGTAGTTAGTTAATGATTTAAATATGTTGGAAAAATAGAGGTAATAATTAACATTGCACTTTTCTTCTCCATAGTATGTGGGTATTGGTATTTCAGCAATTCTTAAATTAGCTAGCTTAAATTGTATTAATATATCTGTGTCAAAATCAAAATAGTCAGAACAAAGATGAAATGGAACTTTTTTTAAGGCATTACAGGAGTATAACCTGAATCCTGAATGGAATTCAGATAAATTTAACCCCAAAACCCAGTTCTCAATCATAGTTGATATTCTATTGCCTATAAATTTCCATAGGGGCATACCACCTTTTAAAGGGTCACCCTTCATCCTAGAGCCAAATACCATATCGGCATTATCTTTTTCTAAATGATTTAGAAGTTTAGGGATCATCTCAGGTGCATATTGGGCATCTCCATGCAACATAACCACAATATCAAAATTATTGTCTATTGCGTACTGATAAGCAAATTTTTGGTTTCCACCATAACCCTTATTCTCTTTATGCTTAATTATCTTTAAGTTTATTAATCCCTTTTGCTTTTTATAATCAATTGCTGTAAGGTAGGTATTATCTTGAGAAGCATTATCGGCAACCAATATTTCCTTGACTTTTTTTGTTATAGAAACAGGGATTCTATCTAAAAGTAATTTTAATGTCTTTGAAACATTGTAAGCAGGTATAAATATCAAAATATTTTTCATAATATCCTCAAAGTCCACAGATAAATATTAATCTATAGTTTTGAATAACTCCTTATTAAAGATTACCTAAAAAACACAAAATTAATAAAAATAAGGGGGATATTAGAATTCCCCTATATAAAGATTAATCAACTATCCTACTCCACACTAAAAGGAGTTTGGATTTTTGCAATATGAAAGTACTTATTACAGGAGGAGCTGGATTTATCGGATTTCATTTAGCTAAATATCTTGCCAATCTTGATTATAACATAACAATAATTGACAATTTTGAGAGGGGTTCAAAAGATGAAAATTTTAAAGAATTAATTAATAGGAAAAATGTAATATTTATTAAAGGAGATGTTACATTATCTAAAACATTTGATAAACTTGATACAGACTATGAATATATATACCATTTGGCAGCTATTAATGGTACAGCTAATTTCTATAATATCCCTGACAAAGTTTTAAAGATTGGGGTTTTTGGGATTATTAACATACTGGAATGGTTTGTTAAATGTAGAAAAACCAATAACAAAGCAAAGTTGCTATTTAGCTCAAGTTCTGAAACTTATGCAGCAGGAGTAAAACTTTTTGGAGATAAATTTCCAATACCAACCCCAGAAGAAGTACCACTTATAATAGGAGATCCAAAAAATGTAAGGGTATGTTATGGTACTGGAAAAATAGTTGGAGAAGTTGCTCTTTATGCTTACTCAAAAGTTTATGGAATTAAAGATTTTGTTATAGTCAGATATCACAATATATATGGGCCCAGAATGGGATTTGATCATGTTGTACCACAGTTTATTGAAAGGATTGTAAAAAAAGAGGAACCATTTAAGATATTTGGAAGCCAGGAAACAAGATCTTTTTGTTATATAGATGATTGCATAATGGCAACTAAAATAGTAATGGAAAGCCAGTTCAGTAATGAGTGTATAATAAATATTGGAAGAGATGACGATGAAATAAAGATTATAGATTTAGCAAAAAAACTATTTGAGATAGTTGGGATTAATCCTTCTTTAGAAATTAAAGAAGCTCCAAAAGGTAGTGTAAGTCGCAGATGCCCTGACATATCTAAATTAAAAAAATTGGGATTTACCCCAAAAATAGGATTTAAAGAAGGTCTAAAAAATTGCTATGATTGGTATAAGGCAGGTTTAAGATAAATGCAATGTTTTATTTGTGAAAAAGAGAACTTATTTAAGTTTCTTTCATTAGGTAACCAACCACCAAGCAATGCTTTTCTTAAAGAAAAGGCTCTAAACAATCCAGAGGTTTATTACCCTCTTGATTTGTATTATTGTGGGGATTGTGGATTAGTACAACTTGGTTATGTTGTCGATCCTAAAATACTTTTTGAAGATTATATTTATAACACAGGTTCAAATAACAGCTTAATAAAAAATTTTCAAGAGCTTGTAGACACTCTGGTAAAAAGATTTAGTATAAAAGGAGCAGAAAAAAATGATCTTGCTGTAGATATAGGTTCAAATGATGGAACACTATTAAAGGGTTACTTAAAATATGATATAAAAATTCTTGGAGTAGAACCTTCCAATATTGCAGAGATAGCTATAAAAAACAATGTGCCTACCCTAAAAAAATTCTTTAATGAAGATACTGCTTTAAAAATAATAAAAGAGTATGGAAATGCTAAGTTTATAACAGCTACAAATGTATTTGCTCATGTCAATGATCTAAAATCCTTTATGCATGGGGTAAAAGAGCTTTTGAGTGATGATGGGATATTTGTTCAAGAATCTCATTATCTGCTTAGTCTTTTGAAGGATATGCAATGGGATTCAATATACCATGAACATTTAAGGTATTATAGCTTAAGACCATTGATATATCTGTTTAAACATTTTGGTATGGAGCTATTTGATGCAGAAAGAATAACCACTCATGGAGGCTCCATCAGGACATATGCATGCAAAAAGGGGACTTATCCCATAACTGAGAATGTCAATAGATTATTAAAAGAAGAGGAGTCTAATGGTTTATTTGACAAAAATACCTATCTAAATTTTGGAAAAAAAGTGCTAATGCACAAATTTAAGATTCAAGAGATGTTGAGATATATAAAGGAGGATAATAAAAGAGTAATAGGGATAGGTGCTCCTGCAAAAGGGAATACTTTACTAAATTATTGTAATATAACACCCGACATAATTGACTATATTGTAGAAAAGAGTAAGCTAAAGGTAGGGATGTATACTCCAGGAACCCATATTAAAGTTGTTGATGAATCTTTAATGCTTAAAGATCAACCTGATTTTGCGCTTTTATTGTCGTGGAATATAGCAAATGAGCTTATCCCAAAAATTAAAGATAATGGGTACAAGGGAAAGATTATAGTACCCCTCCCCTCCCCACATATAGTTGGATAGTTTGAAATGAAGTATAAAGAGCTTTCTAATGGAGTAAAAATACCAGTGATTGGGTTAGGTACATGGGGATTTGGTGGCTATTTTGAATCTGATACTTCCCATGAGAAAAAAGATATAAAAATTATTCAAGATGCTATAAAGCTTGGATTAAATCATATAGATACAGCTGAAATATATGGTGATGGTCAGGCCGAAAAAGAAATTGGAATTGCAATAAAAATATTTGACAGAAAAAAACTTTTTATTACAACAAAAGTCTGGAAAAGTAATCTACATTACAATGATGTTATAGCTTCTTTAGGTAAAAGTCTAAAAAGGCTACGCACAAGTTATGTTGATCTTTATCTTATTCATTGGCCTAATCCATCTATACCTATAAAGGAAACAATGGAGGCTATGAAGTATCTTGCAGATAAGTCAAAGATTAAATCAATAGGTGTAAGTAATTTCTCTATTCAGGAAATTAAAGAAGCACAGAAGTACCTTAAAGGGTATAGAATAGTAGCAAATCAAATAGAGTACAATATTTTGAAAAGAGAAGCAGAGAAAGAGCTTATACCCTTTTGTACAAAAAAGAACATAACAGTAATAGCTTATCATCCTTTAGCTAAGGGAAAATTAGCAAACTATCCTGATAGTGTTTTGGATTATCTTTCAAAAAAGTACGGTAAAACAAAAGCTCAGATAGCAATAAAGTGGATTATATCTAAAAAAAATATGGTTACAATACCAAAATCTTTTAAGATAGAACATATCAAACAATTTCTTGATACATTAGATTGGGAATTAAAAAAAGAAGATAATAAAAAAATAGATAGATTATTAGTTTGACCATATTTGAATTACACGCTTAAGATAATCTTTTGCATATCTTGACAATTTTAACTTACTCGTCCCAAATTCCCTTTCCTTCCAATTTACAGGTATTTCTATTATTTTGTATTTCTTTTTCATTGATTTAAGTGCTATCTCTAATCCAAGATCAAAATTATTTGCTTCTAAATTCAGTGCTTTAACCTTTTCTTTATTAAAACCTTTGAATAAGCTGCTGAAATCCTTTAATTTGAATTCAAGAAATGCTATTTTAATGAAATTATTGCATAACCAATTACAAATTCTTTTCTTAATGGGGTATCCTACAATCTTACAGCCTTTTAAAAAACGCGAGGTCTGCACTAAATCATAACCTCTCCTTAATTTTCTAATTATGTCTTCAAAATATTTTGAGTCCTCTGGAACATCAGCCATAAAAATTATAACATACTTTCCACATGCCTTTTCTATTCCAAGTCTAATTGCTGAGCCTACCCCAGTTCCTTTATGTCTATGGATGACTTTAAGAGATTGATAAATTTTCATTAATTTCTGTAAGATGATATATGTTTTATCATTGCTATCGTCAATAATCAGCAACTCGCTACTAAGTCCAAGACTCTTTAAATTAGAATAAATACTATTTACTGTCTTTTTAATCTGTTTTTCTTCATTGAACGTAGGCATAACTATTGTTAATTCTACCATATAGAAATTCTGGAAAAGGGATATATTTAAATTAATTGTGGGACTAATTAATTTTAAAATGACTTTCGGATATAATGTTTGTGTTATCGGAGGATGCGGTCATGTTGGGCTACCCCTTGGTCTTTCTTTTGCAAAAAAAGGCTTAAAGGTCTTGGCTATAGATATTAACAAAGAATCGATAGCCAAGATTATGAATAAAGAAATGCCTTTTCTTGAGAAAAATGCTGAACCTATACTAAAAGAGGTTGTAACCAAAGGTAACTTTTATTGTACAGATGACCAAAGCAAAGTAAGCAATGCAGAATATGTGATTATTGTTCCAGGAACCCCTGTTGATTTTGACCTTATACCAGATTTAACCAAAGTAGAGTCAATTATTAGGTCTATAATCCCTCATTTGCAAAGTAATCAAATCCTTATTTTTAGGAGTACCCTTGCACCAAAAAGCACAGATTATATAAAGAATTTTATAGAGAATAATACCAAGTTTGTAGTTGGAAAAAACTTGTTTATTTCATTTGCTCCTGAACGGATTGTACAAAGTGATGCTATAATGGAGATTGAAAGCTTACCTCAGATTATAGGAGTATACGATGATTTAACATATAAAAAAGTCAAAGACCTTTTTGATATTATCTGCTCTGAAACAATAAGAACAACACCACTAGAAGCAGAACTTGCAAAACTTTTTACAAATAGTTATAGATATGTAAATTTTGCATTGGCCAATGAATTCTTTATAATTGCAAATTCCCTTGATGCCAATATATTTAACATTGTGAATGCAGTTAAACATAATTATCCCAGGGCAAATGTTCCAAAACCAGGATTTGCAAAAGGACCTTGCTTGGGCAAAGATGCTTGGATATTACTAAGTAGCTCTCCAAACCTATTTTCTTTTACTGGAGTTATTTCAAGTGCATTTAGAGTTAATGAAGGCTTACCTTACTTTATTTTTAATGAAGTTAAGAAAAGAATTGATACAAGCAAAGCAAAAATAGCTGTGCTTGGACTGACTTTCAAAAAAGATTGTGATGACACAAGAGATAGTCTAAGTATGAAACTTTTAAAAATTCTTAAGAATGAATTTGTTAGTTTTGAAACTCATGACCCTTATGTAGATAAAAAGGATATTAAAAAATTTCTTGAGGATAAAAATGTAGTGATCATTACAATAAATCATTCTTTTTATGAGGATATTGACATCACACAATATGTTAAGAAAGGTACATTAATATCAGATATTTGGAATACCCAAAAAAGAAATAATGTTTTCTTTAAAGCATGATATTATGAAAATCCACGAAAGTGCTATACTCAGAGCTAAAGATCGGAGTTTGATGATCATACTTGCATTCGCTTTAATTCTAAGATTAATATTCTTTACTGGTTCTGGCCCATCTGATGAACTTAAATACTATGGGTATGCAAACGATGTTATAAACGGAGATTTTAAACTAGAACAGAATCATTTCAGCTTTAGGATTGGATTAATATATCCAACAGCATTAATATTCTATTTATTTGGAATAAATGAATTCACAGCAAATAGCCTTACATTGGTATCATCATTGGCGAGCATTATACTAATATTCTATTTGGGGAAATACCTTTTCAATGAAAAAACTGGGCTTACATCTGCATTTTTATTGGCCATTTATCCACTAGATATTGTATATGCAACAAGATTATTACCAGATCTGCCTTCTACTTTATTTATGGGTTTGGGAGTTTTGCTATTTTTATATGGAGAAGGTTATGAAAGAGATAAAAAGAAAAAGAAGAATAAAGTAGATAATAAAAATAATAAAATAAAGCAGAATTTATATTATTTTTCAGCAGGTATTTCTCTTGGTATCGGGTATCTAATAAAAGAGATAACTTTACTAATGTCTCTATTTTTTTGTGCCTATTTTATTTACAAAAAAAGATTTAAATTAGCTTACATTTTAATAGGTATTGGGGTTTTGGTTGCACTTTTAATTCAGATTTTATTCTCTTATTACAATTCTGGTGATCCTTTGTATCAATACAAAATACTTGAACAAGAAGAAGCTAGCTATGTAAAGAATTATTATTCAAATTATTTTGTGAAGGGGGGTTTAATTTCAAGGTTATTTCTGCACTTCCCTTACCTCATGCTTACAGATGTCCATTATGGATTATTTTTTATATTTGTTGGATTGTCCACAGTTTATTTTTTATTTAAAAAAAGAAAAGAAACTTATGTGCCAATAATTTGGATGTTAGTTTTATTGCTATACTTCAATTTTGGGACAATAAGCTTAAAAGAATACGTACCTTATCCGGTTACAGCAAGACATTTAAGCATTATAACATTCCCAGTTTTACTGCTTATAGCATATTTCTTAAGTGAAAAGCCAATAAAGAAAATGATTCCATTTCTTTTGATTTTATTATTAATCTCTTCTATAAGTTATACTTTTGCCTCAGACTTGAGGAATCAGATAAAAGATGAGAAGAAAGTATACAATTATTTATCCAAAAACAAAGAAAAAATTATTTATAGTGATGAAAGAACATCAAAAGTTTTGGATTATCTTTTTAGTTTCAAGAAAAGCAGTAACATCATATCATTTAATGATTATGACTACGCAGAATATGGAAAAAAAGATAGGAACATCAGAGTTTTAGAATTAAAAGGTATAAAAAATGCTTACATAGTAGTTAATTTCAGAATGATAACTAGCCTAACTTCAGTTTATTCTGATATGAAATTTCCAGAAGAAATATTTAAACCACCAAAAGATTGGAAAATAGAGAAAGAGTTTGGCTCAAACGAGAACAGGATAATAGTTTATTCTACATAACTTTTTATAGTAAATAAAATTAGTTTTGATTATCTTTTAGATCAACAGAATTAATTATCTTATCCTTATCATAATCATAAATAATCAGCTTTGTCTTATACCTAAGCAAGAAATCTCCAACACTGGCATTTAGGTAAAAATCTGGAAATTGCTTATTTAGGCTGGTTAAGGAAGATTCATCAAGCTGCCCACCTTCTGGTTGTTGGTCTCTTAAACCTTTAAGTTGGGGGTGCTTATTCAATTTTGTGAAAAAATCATCTGGTAATTTGGCTTGAGGCCTTTGTAAATTGATTACTCCACTTATTATATCTTTATTATAGTCATAAACTATAACTACATCTGGATATTGAACTAGAAAGTTTCCAATATAAGATTCATTCAAACCATTTATTTGAGTTTGCAAATTAGCAAGATTATTATTAGTTACAGCAATAATGTTTATTGGAGAGATTCCTTCATACTTTTTTGTTTCATTATGAGAGGTTAATTTTTGAAGAAGGTCAGTGGCATCTATTGATCTTTGAGTTACTACTTTTTTTATTTGATCTATATCTTGTCTTAATTGGTAAGTATTTATTATACCAAATATACTTACAATTAATGTTGCTGCTACTAATAAAAGAATCAAATAATGTAAAATTGGCTTTTCATGCAGATTATACATATAAAAAGGGAGCCCTAACCTATATTTAAAGTTTACTATATTTTACTATATAGTGGTTACTGATGTAACCCCAAAAGAGGAGTAATTTGTTATAAAACTTTGAATTTACAAAACAGAGGGGGCACAGTATAAAAAGTGAGTGATTTCTTTCTTTTCAATTCACATTTTTTAACCTTCGTTTCTCGTGGAAAAACCAAGTTTTATATATAAGCACACCTCTATTTATAGACGACGATTACAAATTTTACCGTCAATAAAAGGAGGTGTTTAAATGACTGAAATACACTTGAACCTTAATAACTTTTTGGATTCTGGCTTGTTT
>CAZIEE010000001.1:0-43293 GCA_964538135.1 uncultured Methanosarcinales archaeon | reverse complement strand
GGTAGACGATGCTGTTACTGGATTAAATTATTGGTATTGTATTACAGCCTGCCGAAAGAAAAAAACAGAATATTTGAATGCTCAACTTTCTCCTGCAGTAATTTATGCACTAATTGGTACATAATTGTAGTTTTTCCAATTCTTCTAAGTCCCGTCAGCGCGACAATAAATCTTTTGCTAATGTGGTTTTCTATTTATTTTTTATACCAAAAAGTATATATTCTAATAGGAATAAATATTTTATGCAAAACTTTAAATATATCTTCTATACAAAATGGAATATTTTATTTTGAGTATATTATTTTTAAAAAAATATACCGAAAAGTATAACAGTTATGAAAATCCACATTTGACAGCGGATTTTCAGGATAATGGAAAGATATTTATATTAACAGTATATATTCCAAATGGTATAGGAATAATTGGCAGATAGTAGGGAATAGATGGGTTTGACATTGTCTGAGAGAAAATTGGAATCTGTAGATAGAGAGTACTATCTTGATATATTAAAGAGAAATACAAATTCTTTTATTAAAGGTGATGTGAAAAACATTGCATTGCTTGGCTCTAGAAAATCAGGAAAAACCTTTATTGTTAAAGAACACATTAAAAATATCAAGGATATTAAAGAGCTTGTTCCAGTTTATATTGATTTAGAAAAGATAAGCCTAAACCCAGAAAACTTTTCAATTGAATTTATTGGGAACATTCTCTTTAATTTTTTGAATAGACCAATAACTGAATACAAAGAGTTTTTGCATTTGAATAGTTTACTGAAATTTGAGAGTCAATTAAGTAAAGATTCTTTTTCTTTAATAAAAACTATTGATAATGAGTTATTAAAGATAAAACCAGAGCAAAAACTTCTTGTTCAAACTGCTTTTGATTTTATTCAAATATTAGCTAAAGAAAACAACAAAAAGTTTTTGGTAATATTGGATAATTTTGATAATATTTTTGATTTGAATAATTTTTCTCAGATTAAAGATATTTTATCTATTATCAATTTTAATTCACAAAATGTTTGTTATGTTGTAACAAGTTCTGCAATTAAAGAGTGCATATCCAGATTAAAAAATTTTGATTGCTATGAAATAAAAAATTTTGACAAAAAAGAAATCTTTAATTTAGTTGAAAGTTTCTTTGGAAAGAAAGAAGTGGACAATGAAAAAATTTCTGGAGAGGTTTTTTCCTTGACAAATGGAAATTTATACATTACATTACTACTTCTAAAAAAATTATCTGTTGACAAAAATGTGAGCTTAAAGCGAACATTTTTGATTGAGTTGCTCAAAAAGAAAAACGCAATCTATGATTACTGTAATGAATGCTTTAATTATTACTACAATCATGCAAGAGGCCAGACTCTACTAAAAACAATTCTAAAAGTTGTTGCAAAAGACGAACTCAGGCTAAGCGAGATAGCAAAACACATCTATAGAAGCGCACCTGTAACAAAAAGTATTCTTGAAAGGTTAATGGATGTTGATATTATTTACAAGAAAGACAACAGATTCTACTTTAGTGATAATGTGCTTAGGCTTTGGATTAAGTTAACCTCTCAAGGCTATGAGTTTGATGATATTCCTGATGACAAAACTTTGGATGAGATTGAAAAAGAACTATGACAAGAAATATGACAATTACAAAAAATAAATTTATTTGGGCTATTGGAGTGATTTTGGTAGCTATAATCAGCTTGCCATTAGCCCATGCTATTCCTTTCCAAGGAACAAAAATATGGTTCTTGTTAATTAATACAGCAGTAATTGGAATAATCCTATTTTTGTTACAATCATTATTACTACCTGACAAACCTGGCAAAGAAAAGACAGTTATTTGGATTATAATCTTAGTTGCATCATTTTTGATTGCTTTCCTTTATGGACAAACTGGTTTGATATGGAATGTTGGGCCTTTTGCTCAGTTTTTCAGTAGGCATAAATTAGTTAACTCTTTAATTATTTCATCTGTTTTGTACTTTATACTGGTTATGTCACCCATTGGGGTAAAATTACAATCAAAGCCAGGACAAATCGGAGCTGGTTTATTGATATTCATATTTTCTTCAGTATGGGCAGTTAACATAGGAGATAAATGGATATGGTCAGAGCCTGCTGTTAAACAATTAATTGGGCTCTTGTTTAATAAGCAAAATGGGATATTAAATCCACAAGGTGGTCTATTTGTTTTTATTGGTTCATTTGTATTACTGTCCTTTTTCTTTAATGGCTTTTTGTTAAAGGGAGGGGTAGGTGGTAAAAATACACTAAATTACTTGTTAGCTTTAGTTTTGTCTATAAGCATGGCTAGTCAAGGGGCTAAACTTGGAGCTGTAATACAAATGGGAGAAATTTTATTAGTGATAATGTTTGCCCAAGCTCTTGAAGGCACAGTAACTAACAAAAGCGGAAGATGGATTTTAGCAATTGTTCTGGTTTCATGGTTCTCAGCTGCATTAACTACTGCTACTCCAGAATATAGAGGATTGTTAGGAAAGATAGCTTGTAAGCTTAGTCCTATTGATTGTGATTCATTAACTGATAAAGGTGGCTTAACTGGTGGAACAATGTTTAAAGCAGGTATCGAAATAGTAGTATTTTTCGGTATTTTGATAATTGCTTTGAAAGGAATAAAGAAAATAAGAACTAAAACTACATCAAGTGCACCTGCTGAATCAAGTCAAGAATCTGCACCATCACCAGCACCTATACCATCACAAGTACAATCACCTACATCATCACCAGAAGGCACAGGAGATTCAGCAACTCCTCAAGCAGAACAGTCAGGAGGCAATCCACAATGACCGAATCTAATGGTTTGATTGACTGGATAGGTGCAATTATAGTTGCATTTTTAGTGACAGCAGCTTTTCACTTCCTTGTATATCCAGATAATCCTGGATTAATTGGATTGGTAGGTGTTAGTTGGAAGATACTTTTAGGAATTTTAGTGATAGTTGTGCTAGGTGGTGGGGTAGTTTTTGGGATTAGTGGGGGGGAAAAACTAGAAGCAATGAAAAAGGAGGGATTTACAAGATTACTAGAAATACTTTACAGAAAAATTAGGGGTAGAGAGTATTTAGCAAAATTCCTGAGCAGATATGGGCTATTAAGAACACCAACATTGCCAGGAGAACTCCCATTTAGCTTGCAAAATATGAGGATTGAACTCTATGTTTTGATGAATTATATGTTAAGGCATGAAATATTTCGTGCTAAATATGAGGGACTTAGTGATACTAAAACAGGAGGAATTAAGAAAATGTATGAAGACCTCAGCAAAAAAGAAAAGAGACTAACTAATAATATAATGACTGCAAAATTCTTAGCCAAAATTATGCGAAGCTATGTTGAAGGTGCAAGAATTGAAAAGGATCCTGAAGGTGAAGGTAGATGGGAAATTGAAATAAATCCAGAAAATAAAAGGCCTGCTATAGGTTGGGCAAGACAGGATTATTTTGTTTATAAGTTGATGGAGGAATTAAAATCATATTTGGAAAAGGATTTAACAGTTAAGGATACTGAACAAGCAGTAAGCACTAGAGTTAGTGACGCCTTTACTACTTATGAAACCCAACTCAATAATGAGTACTCCATACAAATTAAATCTTATTATGTTAAATTCCTGGCATATGTGAAAAGGTATAGGACTTATAATTTAACTAGGAATATAAGATTAAAGTTTCTTGATATGTATAATATGTATGGAAGTTATCAAAGGGGTTATGGATTTGCCAGAAAAGATGCAAAGCCTGATATCTATAAAATTGAAGAAGGAGGGCTAGGAGATGAGGGATTTTTTAGAGAAATAGATTGGACAAAAGTGAAATTGGACAGGACTTTCACTGGAAATGTAGTGAACTTAGAGCCAGGTACAAATTACCTTGAAGAAGTCAATTTATACGGTTACTCTATTACTGATATAAATCAAATTCAAGTTGAAGGCAGAATCGATACGTCAATAAGGAGATGGAAAAAAGAAGACATAGAGTATTTATATTACCCTGATTCAAGTGTAATAGTTCCGAGATTCAGTCATATATTAGACTTTGCGATGAAAGACTGGGTATGGTATATTAATGATCTTAGCTTTGGCACATACCATCGTTTTAGCAAAAAAATCACTGATTACGAAATTTTGGAGGGTTATTATAATCTTGATAATGCAAAATTTAAAAAATTGCTTGATTATGAGGATATTGCTTTTGACAGAGAAGCGCTAAAAAATGGGGGAAAGTTCTTTTACTGGGCAAAAAAGAAATATCATGAAGGAACACATGATAGTCTTTTACAAGTTAAGCCTATAAATCCTTTACCCACAGTGAGTATGGTTGGATTATGGATGTTTATAAATAATTTTGCAGAAAAGAGTACTAAAGAGAATGAATTAGCAAAAATGTATTTAGAAGAATATTACAAAAGTGGTTATGAACAATTGGAAAAAAAGCCAGAAAAAAAGAAAACAAGTTGAAATGAAAATAAATAATTTAACTGATGAAGAGAAAATTACAAATCTCAAGGGAGTTAGTAATCCAGGTTTCCTGGGTAATGAAAATACAAGGTTCCTGAAGGATGCACTGGAATTGCTATATTACTTCAATGGAGAGCTTGATAAGGTCAATGATTTTTTCATGTACAATAAAGGTATTTTAAGTTTAGAGGACATCAAAAAAAAATTTTTAAAAAGAGAGGGTGATATTAACATACTTTATGCAGAGTTCATGAAAATGTTAGGAAAATTAGATTCCAACAAGATAATGGAAAGATTAATTAAGATACTTCGATTGATGTTAAGAGTAGATAAAGAGATTGAAGCATTAAATGCGTGCATTACTGATTTGGATAAATGGTCTGTGTATATGCAAAGGGGCAATGATATCACATTTTTTATTAAAAGATTTAAGGATTACTTTACAGGTTTTTTTCTTGAAAATACAAACGCTTTTGTTGCCCTAGATAGGTTTGGAGACAGGCATCTTAAGATAGCTTTAGACCAAAATCATGAAATTAACTATCTTATTAATATGCCAGGTATAAGCAGCAGGTTGCAGTATTGGATAGATTATTTATACATGGATATTGACAAAAACACCAACAGATGGGAAAAAAATGTATCTACAAAAAAATTTTTTGAGAATATAAAGTCAATCGCTGCAGAATTCAATAATGATTACTGGAGTCAGGAAACTTACGAATTATTATTAAAAAATATCACTATTGGAGAAAACCCTTTTTCCTGGATAGAAGTATTGCAAAAGGAAAAGGAAGATATTTCAGGTCAATTTTTTGTAAGAAGAAGTAAAGCTATAGAAGAAGCTATGAAGAGCTTATTATCAATTTTTAGGGGAAGGGTGATCACCTTAAATGAAGGCTTAAAAAAAGTAATTATTGATTTTTTTGAAACAATAGAAATGGAATTGAAAAAATTATTTGATGAAAAAAAGAAGGAATTCAAAAGAATAAAAAATAATCTGGAATTACTGTATGTCCCCATAGTGACTTCTATAACCAGTGTTTTGGAAGAGATTGAATTAGAAAAAGAGGCACAGGAACTTACAAGTAATTACCAAAAACTTATTGATTACAGTGAATATGGATCAAAACTTGGTAAATCAGTAGATCCTTCTAATTATAAAAATTTTGGTTCCATAGTATTATTTGCATTTGTATTGAAAAAATATGAGGGTATATTAAAAATGATTAACGATATTTTCGAAAGATCAAAAATAAAAGAAGAAAAATCAAAAAACTTGGACATTACAGAAATCAAATTGCTTGTCTGGAAATGTATGGATAGGTATAAAAGATTGATTAAAATTTTGATTTCAATCGGGGCGCCTACTTTTTTCAGAAAAAAAATTGATTTAATAAGAAAATTCGAGGTTGATTACTATGGCTGAAGAACCATCAAGAAAAGAAGAAACTATTATAAATAAAGGTTTTGGAAAGTTAAGAAATTTTTATGTTAGAATTTTCAGAAAGAAAGGACTTGATTATCATTATACTGTTCCCAAAGGAGAAGCTCCAACAGTAATACCAACATTTACTGATTTGCAGGAAGAAATAAACTTAGAACACTTAGGTGCAATGAACAAAAAAATGGTAGAGACAGAAGTTGATTGGGAAGGGAAGGAAAGTGTTGAAAAAATAATGAATGAGATGATTGAATACTATTCCAAAGATGGAGAGAATGAGGAAGGTGCAGAAATTATTAAAACAAGTTTGGGACCTTACACGGAACTTGATGCAATAGAGAGGGAAGGAAGGTTTGCCGAAAAGGGTACTAAAATAGTAAGGGATAACATTACAATCAAAAAAGGTGATGATAAAATTAAAGGAGTATTTCACAGACCAGATAAAGAGCCAATTTATTATACTGATGGAAGGGGTTATGACGAATTTGGAACTACTTACAGTGTGGTTTTTTTTGGTTATGAAAATGAGGTATACTGGAATACGTTGATATCAGAGGTAAATGAAATAATAGAAAAATGCCGGGTCTGGCATGAATCTAGAACTACTGACAAACAAAAGCTAGAAAACCTTGCTAAAAACATTGAATTTATCAAGAGTTATTTTGAAAAGGCAATAATCCATTTGAAAACCAAAATAAAAAATTTTGAATTAAATCATAGAGATGCACTGATTTCAAGTAGTGGTGTCAGGACGATCATAACTGATAAGATAAATAATATTATGAAAAAAGGTGGATCATTGGAAAAATTTAAGTTGACCCAAGAAAAGATTTTTTTTACACACACTTACCATATAATAAAACAATTTGCAAAATATAAAATAAAGGCAGATATGCCAAAGTTGATTGATGAAGAAAAATTTGACGAAGAATTCAATGCAAAAACCAGAAATGTTACTGATATAGTACAAATTGTAAATATTGAGGTTGAACTTTTGCAAAAAGTCACTCTAAGTTCTCAAGATGTTGAAATAATGGTTTTTTTTGATCCAAGTAAGCAACCATATCTAAGACTTCTTGAAGATGCCCAAATAGAGTTTAACAAGATTAATCTTAATGAAAAAATATCACAACTATTGACTCTAAGAACTGAACTAAAAGAGATAAATGAAATCATGGATCCATTAAATAAAAGATTATTTGAATTAGATAAAAGGGCTGGAAGAATATTTGATCAAAGTTTTGAAAATAGAATAAATAATTTTTTAGATAATAAATTCAAACTTGAACTCTACAAAAGGATTACCGAGCAAATGAAAACTGAGAATCCTAAAATAGATACGACTAAGCTTAAAAAATCAGGTGAAAAAGAAACATTGGGTTTAATTGATAATATTAAAACAAACATAGAAAATTTAAAAAAAGGGATAGTAGAAAGTATGAATAAAAAATTGAAAGATGTTTCAAAGGAAAAAATCGAAGAACTCATAAAAATTGTTAAGCTTGAAACCAGTAATATCGGACAAATTCTAAAAACAGATCAATCAAAAGATCCAAGAATTTTAGAAGCTTTTGAAAACGTCCTTAACGTATTTAAAGAAATTAAATTAGATAAAGACATGGCTATTTTATTAAAAAAATTGATAGCGGCTTACTTATGGATTTTATATTTCTCTAAGTTTAGCAATATAAAACAAAATATTCTGAATCGCATGATAAATCCATTGCAAAGAAAATTTGTCATTGAAAATGAAATTTCTCAAATTAGGGAAAGTATAAGGAAAAAAAAGCAGGCTGAAATAGAAAAGGAAAAATATGAAATGTACAATAACTATAGAAAACCAAACTTCGAAAAATGGGATTGGGAACAAGGTATAGGATTAGATGAAAACGGATGGCCTCTTGAAGTAGGTGATGGAATCACATTATTTGATGGAACTGTATTAGAAAAGGGTGTTGTCTTGAGTGATATTTATATGCCAAAGGTTCCTAATCCAAAGTCTCCAAAAAGAAGAAGCGTTCCTAGTATTAGAAGAGTGCCAGAGGAATTTATTGGGTTATGTGATCCTTTGGATATTGTTACTTGGATGTATGTTGCATATGATCCTTACAGAGATGATATGAGGGATGGAAGGTATCATAAAAATGCTATTACAGTTATGGATCGCATCATGAGCGAAACATATTCTCCATATTTAAAACATGTACGAACGGTTTCTAGAGAGGAAAGGGAAGAAGGCTACTGGAAGGATAAAAAGGTAACGCAAGCTAAAGTAGAAATAAAATTGAATGATTTGGCAACTTCATCAGATCTTGCCCCTTCAAATTTGCCTAATTATATTAAGATGACTATGAGGCCAAATCATTTAAATCCTGCTTTTGATGTTAGGGCATCAAGAGTGGATAAACATATAGGGAAAGTTTATTACTATGACCTTCAAGATAATACGGAAATGTCAATAAATCCAACTATAACAACCAGAGGAGCAGCAATGTACATATTGTATAGAGTAATTGAAGAAGCTAAATATTTTGGTCATGCAGAGGGCAAAGTTGGTGCATTGCAATTATTGCGAGCTATTGCTGATAAAACAGAAGGCTATGATATTGGTCCAAATTTAGGTAGATGGACAAATAGCTTGACAAAAGATATATTCAAACCTGGTCAATCTGGCGGTTAATATCCCAGATGCATCTATAAAAATTTTTACCATCCCCTTTTTTATATAACTTTAAACTCTTTCAATCAGCCATTTCCATAGAGGAATAAACTTTATTTTTTTATTTTCAATTTTTTCTTCCATTTCCTTAGTTTGTGTAATAATAAAAAGATTTCTACAGCCCAGTTCTTCGCTTGCTTTAAGGAGCGCTCTAATTTCCCTTGCTTTTGTTTTGTCAGAATCAATATCATAACAAACCTGAATAAGCTCCTTAATTTTTGTTCCTTGCTTAACTACAAAATCAACCTCATTTTGCTGGTGGTCTTTCCAATAATATAGTTCAGTGCTATAATTTTTAGTTCTTAACAATTGGATGTAGACTATATTCTCAAAAATCTTTCCAATATTTTTGCTCAAGCCAAAAGATATGGCATTGATTATTCCAGTATCTATGCAGTATATTTTCTTTGGGGCTATTATCTGTAGTTTAAGTTTTGGAGAAAACCTTTCCACAACAAAAATTAAATAGGCATTTTCAAAATATCCAACATAATTTTTTATAGTTTCAACCTTTTTAATTGTAAAAATATTCTTCAGTTTGTTAAAGCTTATCTCATTCCCAAAATTTGATATAAGGTATTTAGCCAAACTTTCTATCACTTTGACATTCTTAACTCTATACCTTTTTATGATATCCTTGGTTATGATATCACCTACAATAGACTTTAGAATTGGAGTACCTATTTTGTAGGATTCAGGAAAGCCTCCTAACTCAGTATATTCCTCTAAAGATTTACTCATTAAAGCAGATGTAGTTGTAGTAAATTCAGACTTTTTTATTTCTGTTATATTTATTTCTTTATAGATGCAAAATTCTTTAAATGAAAATGGAAACAGATGAAAATCAATGTGTCTTCCTGTTAAATGTGTGGACAATTCACTTGATAAAAGCTGCGAATTGCTGCCTGTGATGATAATTTTCTTTGTACGCCTCAATCTATTAGCGAAAAGCTCCCATCCTGTGACATTCTGTATCTCATCAAAAACAAAGTAATCTATTTCTCCATATAGTTCATAAAATGCTTGTAGTATAGAATTAAGGTCGCTCGCGTTTGTCCCATATAGGGATTCATCATCAAAATTAATGTAGCCGTATATCACCTTTTTCATTAATAGCCATGACAAAACAGATTTTCCGCATCTTCTTATGCCTAAAATAGCCAATATATTTGGGTGTTTTAGGAAGCTCATTAAATTTGGAATATCCCTCTCAATTATTTCGCTGGCTAGTATGGAGTCCCTTTCTTTTGCCTGTTGTTGTACTATCCTTTTTATCTCAACTGTGTTCATAAATCAACAGATAGGATAGTATATATATAAAGTTTACTATTATAACAGGAAACTTTATTAAAATGTTTACCTATAATAGAAAATTTCTTCGATAAATTCTACTATGTTAATTTTGAAGATGAGGGGCTTGCAGATTTTGAGCTGAATGACTTTAATAAACTATATGAAATGTGCATAGAACTTTTCGGCAAAGCAGATACCTTCTTTTTAGATGAAGTTAAAAATATTGTTGTATTGAAAGGTATAAGATTAAAATCATTTCTTGTTCGTCTAAAACATAGAAAGTTTTAAATATAACATTGTATTACGATGTAATAAATGACTAAAGTAATCATCTCTGATGCATCAACTCTGATTTTGTTAGAGAAGATTGCTTTACTAGATAATTTATTCAAAAATTTTAATTTTATAATCTCACAGGAAGTTTATAGTGAAGCAGTAATCAAAGGAAAAAATGCAAAATATGAAAATGCGTACTCAATAGAAAATAAAATCAATAAAAATTTGATTAAAGTTAAAAATATAAAAGAGAAAAAAAAATTTAACCAAATTGTAAATGAATTTGGATTGGCAGAAGGAGAAGCAGAATCTATCATTTTATTTTTGCAAGAAAAAGCAGATTTTTTAGCAACCGATGACCATAAAGCAATAAATGTATGCAAAATTTATAAAATTCCATTTATTACAGCATTAACTTTTGTCATATCTGCCTTGGATATGCACATTATCACAAAAAATCAAGCAGATAAAATGATAAGGGATTTAGGTATTTATGGAAGGTATAAAGATGAATTGATTAACAAAACATTGAATTATATTGGAGGTAAAAATGGCTAAGCTGGTATCTGTCACAGCAAGACTTAGTATTGATAGTCTTGAATATATAAAGAAAGTAAGCAGAATATTTAATTTGGATAAATCCACAGCCTTTAGGGATATACTAAAAAAAGGGATACAAGAAGACAAAAAAGAAAAGGCTTTGAACCTTTATATAGAAGGCAAATTTTCAATTGAGCAAGCTGCAAAATTTGCAGATATGTATATTGGGGATTTCTTTGAATTGATGAGACAAAAGGGGATAGAAAGCAATCTAACATTAGAAGATCTTAACGAATCTGTAAGACATATCATGAAAATCCGCCTTTGACAGCGAATTTTCAGGACACTTAGAAATTCAAGACATTTTCGGTGTAGTATACCCAAAAATATCACCCTAAAGGGTGGAGTTTTAAACCACTTATTTCTTCTTTGAAGTTGGTTGTTCTCAAATATTCCTTAAAACTAAAAATAAAGATATACTTTACTATTATAGATAGTGGCTTTTCTCATGGAAACTTTGAGATTTTATACTTTATATACCATTAGAAAAGTTAATATTGAGGCTATTAAGCGACTAAAGAGGGCAGGATTTATTGCTACAAGACAGAAAGGATCCCATGTAAGACTAGAAAGGTATACAGGAGAGAAAACAATTAAGATTACAGTTCCTGTTCCTGTTCATGCTAATGGGTTGAAATAAAATTATCAGACTAAACTTTATTTTTTTATTTCGGTTATATTTATTTCTTTATAGATGCAAAATTCTTTAAATGAAAACGAATACAAATCAAAAAGTCTTATTAAAAAAGCAAATGAATGCAATATACAAAGAGGGGAGGCTGAAGCTATAGCTTTATATTGGGAAAAAGAGGCAGATTTGATAAAAGTAAAGTTAAACAATGATACATTAAAAAAAGTAAAGGAACTAGAAAAAGAAGAGTCTGTTGATAGAAGCACTATAATTAAGAAACTTGTTGTGATAAGATACAAGGATTTAATTACAAAAAAAGTTGCTCAAAAATATATGGAAGGGAAAATAACTATTTCGGAAGCTGCTGCTAAAGCAGAAATAAGTATATGGGATATGGAAAAGTACCTTGTAGATCGTGGTTTTAAATCAGGGTATTCTATAGAAGATTTAAAAGAAGAGATTAAATTATAAAATGAAATCGATTAGCTTTATCGGAACAGGAAAAATGTCAACAGCTTTGATTAGCTGCATTTATAAGAATAAATTAGCAAAATCCATAATTGCAAGCGATAAAAATGAAGATTCATTAAAAAAAATAAAAAAACAATTTCCAATAAAAACAACAAAGGATAATAAAGAAGCTGTAAAAGATTCTGATATTGTTTTTATTTGTGTTAAACCTCAAGACATTGATGCTGTTTTGAATGAAGTTAAAGATGTTGTAAAAAATCAACTTGTTGTTTCTATAGCTGCTGGTGTAACTATTAAACACATTGAATTTATTTTAAAAAATAAAAGAGTAATTAGGGTAATGCCAAACATAAATTGCTTGGTTGGAGAAATGGCAGCTGGATTTTCTGCTGGAAAATATGCAACAAGTGATGATATAAAAATAGTATCTAAAATATTGAATGTTGCAGGCCTCTCAATATTGATTAAGGAGGATTTGTTGGATGCTGTAACTGCTGTGAGTGGTTCAGGTCCTGCTTTTTTTGCTTACTTTATTGGTTTAATTGCTGAAGCTGGAATTAAAAGTGGATTGCCAAAAAATACAGCTTTCAAGCTTGCATCTCAAACTGCATTAGGCACAGGAAAATTGATGCTAGAAACTAATTTAAATTCACAGGAATTAATAAACATGATCACCTCAAAAAAAGGCACCACAATGGCTGGGTTAGAAATTTTAAATAAATCAGATATTAAGGTTATAATTGAAAAAACTATTAATGCTACAGTAAAAAGAAGCAAAGAACTATGCAAAACAAAACACTAAAAATTGCACAATTAGCTAAAGAAGCATCAATAAAGCTGGCTGTGTTATCCGTAAATGTAAAAAATAAGGCATTGATTGAAATAGCTAAATCTATTAAAAATAACTCAAAATCAATAATTGCTGCAAACAAAAAAGATTTAGAAGAAGCAAAAAAATCAAAGCTAAGCCAGATTCTGATTAAAAGATTAGAGATAGACAAAGATAAAATAAATGAAATGGTAACTGGAATTAATACGGTTGTCAAATTAGAAGACCCTGTTGGTAAGCTCATATCCCAAGTAGAGATGGATGATGACTTAATGCTTTATCAGGTTACTTGCCCTATTGGAGTTATAGGTGCAATATTCGAATCGAGACCAGATGCAATTCCTCAAATTAGCAGTCTTTGCATAAAATCTGGCAATGCAGTAATCTTAAAAGGGGGTTCAGAGGCAAAAAACACAAACAAATTTTTATTTAATTTAATATCAGAAACATCTAAGGAAAATAAAATACCAGATGGAACTGTACAATTATTAGAAACAAGAGAGGATGTAGCTCAGATGCTAAAATTAAATGATTGGGTTAACTTAATAATTCCAAGAGGGAGTAATAAATTTGTTGGATATGTTCAAACCCATACAAAAATTCCTGTGCTTGGCCACTCAGAAGGAATATGCCATGTTTTTGTTGATAAATCTGCTGACATAAAAAAAGCAATTGATATTTGCTTTGATGCAAAATGCCAGTATCCTGCTGCATGCAATGCCATGGAAACCATGCTGGTGCATAAGGACATTGCTAAAAAATTTCTTCCTTTGATTGTAAAAAAATTTAAAGAAGCAAAGGTTGAGATAAGAGGCGAGGATAAAACAATGCAAATTATAAAGGGGATTAATAAAGCATCTGAAAAAGATTGGTCAACTGAATATAATGAGCTTATACTTTCTGTAAAAGTAGTTGATAACTTGAATGATGCAATAAACCACATCAATAAATACAGCTCAAAACACACAGATTCAATAATTACAGAAAATAAAAACAGCGCTACTACATTTATGAGGTTAGTAGACTCTTCATCAGTTATGTGGAATGCATCAACAAGATTTGCAGATGGATTTAGATATGGAAAAGGCGCTGAAATTGGTATAAGCACTGCAAAAATCCATAGCAGAGGCCCTGTTGGTTTGGAAGGCCTTGTAATCTATAAATATAAATTAGTTGGAACTGGTCAGGTGGTAAAAGATTATATTGGAAAATCTGCAAAAAAATTTACACATCACCATAAGGTCAAAAGGTCAAAATTCAATCGAGATGAATTCATAAGTAAATAAAATAATCAGATGTCAAGAAATATAAAAGCAAATAGAATTGTTGTTAAAATAGGTACCAGTACATTAACAGACAGCACTGGAACACTGGACATAAAGGCTATGTCTGATTTAGTTGCTCAAATTGCAAATATAAAAAATAAAAAAAAGGAAATTATAATAATAACAAGTGGTGCAATAGGAGCTGGCAAAAAGGAATTGAACCTTAAAAAAAGAATAAAACAAAATGATGTAATAACAAAGCAGTCATGTGCTGCAGTTGGTCAAAGTATATTAATGGCTGCGTACCATTCATTATTTAGAAGATTTAAAATAAAAATTGCACAAATACTTTTAACTTATGATGATTTCTCAAACATTAAAACATATACTAACCTAAGTAATAGCATAAACAGATTGCTAAAATTAGGTGTAATCCCAATAATAAATGAGAATGACCCTATTTCCATTGATGAAATTGGAGCTTCTTTTGGAGACAATGATTTACTTTCAGCTTTGATTGCAAATAAAATGCATGCAGATTTACTTGTTATGCTAACAAATGTTGATGGGCTATTCAATAAAAACCAAAACAATAAGAATCCTTTTTTGATAAAAGAAGTTTATGATAATAAAAAAATTAAGATAGATGACCTGGCTGATTTACGTGATAAAAACCATCTCGGCATTGGTGGAATAAAAACAAAGATTGATGCAGCAAAGCTGGCAACGAATTCAGGCATAACAGTTGTAATTGCAAATGGCAGAGCAAGCAATGTTTTGATTAAAGTTCTCAACAATGAGGATATTGGTACTATATTTTACCCAAAGTGTATGGAAAGATGAAATCCAAACAATTACACCTAAACACAGATTCTGAAATCTTTACTGTAAGTAAAATAAATGATTATATACAATACAAGCTTGAGACTGATTTGAAGTTAAAGAAAATATGGGTGAAAGGAGAAATATCTAACTTGACCAGGCACTCTAATGGTCGTTTATACTTCACATTAAAGGATGAATTAAGCCAGATAAGTTGTGTAATGTTTAATGATTCTTCATCTCTTAATTTTGAACCTGAACAGGGGATGAAAGTTTTATTGCTTTCTTCAATAGGGGTGTATAAGCCATATGGCAAATACCAATTAATTGTATCAGAAATGCAACCAGATGGACTGGGAGCGCTTCATCAAAGATTTTTACAATTAAAAGAAAAACTTGAAAAAGAAGGATTATTCTCTCAAGAACATAAAAGAAATCTCCCAAAATTCCCAAAAACCATAGGAATTATTACTTCTCCTACTGGTGCAGTTATAAGGGATTTGATAACTAATCTAACAAGAAGATTTCCAAGTATAAATATCAAGTTCTCACCAAGTCTGGTACAGGGTACCATGGCTCCAGAATCAATAGTTAAATCCATTCAATTACTTAATAAACAAGATATAGATATTATAATACTGGCAAGAGGGGGAGGCTCTTTAGAGGATTTATGGTGCTTTAATGAGGAGGTAGTTGCAAGAGCAATCTTTAATTCAAGAATACCTATAATATCTGCAATAGGTCATGAAACAGATTTTACAATAGCAGATTTTGTTGCAGATATCCGTGCATCAACTCCATCAACTGCTACTGAGATTGCTGTTCCTGACAAAAATGAGTTGTTAATATATCTGTCTCATCTGAATGAAAAACTATTGATTAAAACAAAAAGAATTATTGAGCCTTATTTACAGAGGATTGACGAATTAATGTTGAGATTCAGCAAAGCTATATCAAATAAAATAAAACAAAAAAAGGCAGAGTTGGAAATTCTAAAAGCCAAGTTACACAATCTGGATCCTAAAGCTGTTTTAAGCAGAGGGTATAGTATTGTTATGAAAGAAGAAAAAATAATAAAAGATTCAAGCCATCTCAAAATAGATGAGTCACTGGATGTTATATTTTACAAAGGAAAAATTAAAAGCAGAATTGTTGAGGTTAAAGATGGAAAAGAATAGATCTTTTGAGGAAAATTTGAAGAAATTTGAGGACATCCTGGAATCTTTGGAAGAAGGAGAACTGACTTTAGAGGAAACTATAAGAAAATATGAAGAAGGGAGTGAATTATCAAAATTATGCACTAAGGAATTAGAAAGTGCACAAAAAAAGATAGAAAAGATAATTGAGAAAGATGGAAAGATTATGAGTGAACCATTTGAAATTATATGAGAATTGCATTAGCTCAGATAAATCCTGTTGTTGGAGACATAGAAGAGAATACAAAGAAGATAATCTCAATTATTAAAAGAACAAATGCAGATATTGTTGTTTTTCCAGAGCTTTCCATTACAGGGTATAGCCCTCAGGATTTAATATTAAATCATAATTTAATTAATACATGTAATCTTGCTTTGAATAAGATAGTCCAAAATACAAAAAATAAATCAGCTATTGTTGGATTTATTCAATTGGACAATGAACTTTTGTATAACAGTTCTGCTGTCATAAAAAATCAACAGGTTATAGCAGTTCACAAAAAAATATGTTTGCCAAATTATAAAATATTTGATGAAAAAAGATGGTTTAATTCTGGCAAAGATTCAACAGTTTTTGAATTTAATGAGACAAATAAAAATAACAAATTTAAGATTGGTTTAAGTATTTGTGAAGATATATGGTTTCCTGAAATATTAAAAGCCCAAAAAGGCAAAGGTGCTGAGCTGATAATAAATATTTCTGCCTCTCCTTATAGCAAAGGTAAGATAGAAATTATAGAGAATATTCTAAAAAAAAGATGGTCAGAAAATAATCTTCCTATAATTTATGTAAACCATGTTGGTTCCCAGGATGGGATAGTTTATTATGGACATAGTATGTACTTCAATTATGGAAGGATAATGGAAAAATGCAAGGATTTTGAGGAAGATATTAAAATCATAAACATTTTAAAATGAATGGATATGAAAAATATAAAAGGAGTTAATGAAGTTTACAGTGCTTTAATATTGGGGATTAGAGATTATTTTAGAAAAAATAGTTGCAAAAAAGCAGTAATTGGATTAAGTGGGGGTGTAGACAGTTCTGTTTCTACTTATCTTGTATGTAAAGCTTTGGGTAGCAGGAATTTAACAGCATTAATAATGCCAGATACAGAAGTTACTTCAAAAAAAAGCATGGATGATGCACTTAAAGTAATTAAAAAATTAAAAATTAAATACTATATTTTAGAAATAGATGATTTTTTGGAGTGCATTAAAAGGATTAATAAAAAAAACAGAATATCAAAAAGATTGATGTTTCCTGAAAATACATTTTTTCCTAATCCAATTGCAAATGCAAAAGCCAGAATCCGAATGTTATTGCTTTATTATTTTTCAAATCTATACAGTGCAATGGTTATAGGTACTTCTGATAAATCAGAAATTGCTCTTGGTTATACTACAAAATATGGAGATAATGCAGCAGATATATTGGTCATAGGAGATTTATGGAAAACTGAAGTTTTAGAACTTGGCAGGTTTTTAGGAGTTCCTTCTTCGATACTAAGTAAAGAACCCAGTGCTGAACTAATTACTGGAAGGACTGCTGTCAAAGAGCTTGGGGCGTCATATGAATTATTGGATAAGATATGTAAACTTTACATAGAAGGAGATTTATCTGGACAAGAGATAATCAGTAAGGGTTTTAACAAAAAAATTGTTGATAATACAATTAACAGGATAAGGATTAATGAGCATAAAAGAAGATCAGCTATGCTAATTAGGGTTTCTGAACGCTCATTCCATAATTTGGAATGGAGAATGCCAGTAACTAATAAGTTTAAAGATTAATAGTTTATAAGAAGATATGAACATAATAATTTTAGGGGCAGGAGCAGTTGGTAGCTTTTATGGGGCAAGATTATCTAAGTTAAATGATGTTACCTTAATAGCAAAAAAGCAACATGTTGACAAAATAAATAAAGATGGCTTGAAGATTGTCTGGAATATTACTGGATTAGAGAGCAAGACTTACAATATAAAAGCAGAAACAAATATCAACAAGATTGATGAAAACACTTTGATATTACTAACTACAAAAGTTTATGACAGCAAAAAAGCTATAAGCAATATAAAAAATATTATTAGGAGAGACACAATTATATTATGTCTTCAGAATGGACTCAACAGTGAGGATATAGTAAAGGATGTTGTTAAAAATAATTGCCTTGTTTTAAGAGCAGTAACAAGTTTAGGGGTGGTTTTCTCAAAGCCAGGTATTATCAAATGCAATAGTTTAGGTTATACTATAATTGAAAATAGTTTTGTGAGTAAATCTTTAGTCAATAATTTCAATAAGTGTGGTTTAAAATGTTCTGTATCAACTGACATCAGATTAGATGTATGGAAAAAGCTTATATTTAATTGTATCATGAACCCTCTTACAGCAATTTTGAGAAAAGAAAATAGATACATTGCAGATAAAGGATTAAACCCATTGAAAGAAATCATTGTAAAAGAATGTTTGATGGTAGCAACAAAAGACGGAATAAAATTTAATATTAAATCCAAAGATTTTGTCAGGAACTTTGTTAATGACCTCAATAAGAGGATAAAAGATTCAAAAAATCTTTCATCTATGTTGCAAGACTTAATAAAAGGGAATCCTACAGAAATTGATTACTTAAATGGAGCTGTTGTTAGATTAGGAAAAAAGTATAATATTAAATGTCCAGTCAACCAAAGCTTGAGTAGGATTATAAAAAGTAATAAAAAAAATCAGAACTTACATTAAGGGGAACATTTCGTCGTAGTCGTTTCGTTTGTTAGGGGGAGTTCCGTTGTTATTAAGCAGAAAACAGAAAAGTTTATAAATAAGTATATCTTACTATAAGAAAATAAGAATTATTGGAGGTCAAAATGCCAGCAGAAACTATTAAAATGTCTTCAAGAGGACAAATTGTAATTCCTCAAGATATAAGGGAAGAATTAAACGCTAGTGAGGGAACTATCTTTTCAGTTGTTTCTTCAAAAGATGCAATTATCCTAAAAAAAATATTAATTCCATCCAAAGAAGATTTAATCAAAGAGATAGGAGCAATTGCATTAGAGGGCAGAAAAAGAGTGGAAAGATTGGGAATCAAAGAAAGTAATGTGCCTGAAATGATCCAAAGAGTTAGAAAATCAAGACGATAAAATGAAAGTTACTGTATTTTGCTAAGCTGATTGAACCGAAACAAAAAATAGAGATAATAAAAGATGATCCTGACGATAACAAAGTTATAGAATGTGCTATTGAATCTTCTTCTGATTATATAATCACTTATGATAGGCATTTATTGAAGCTGAAAGAGTATAAAAAAATAAAAATTGTTAAACCTGAGGAGATTTTGAAAGAATTCTGATTTAATAATCATAAATGTGTTCAATTTTTACACCATTGGATTCTAATCTTTTAAGATAAGGCTGAGTTAAAATTTTCATTGAGAATATCTGTTCACTGTTGCTTATTTTATGGTTCCAATCAGATCGTGCAATAGCTGTCAGCATTATTTCATCACATCTGTAAAATCCTGATAATGCGGCATTGTTATTATATAAGACATTTCCCCCATATCTTTTACTTTTTTGATCCTTGGTTCTGAATGAGTAACTTTCATAAGTAATCCCATACATATCACAGTAACCGCTCCAAAATTGTTTCACAGCAGAAAAATAAGGAAATTGGCTTGGGCGATTCTTTTCTATAAAATTGGCATACTCCTGATAGCTATAAACAGTGTACCATTCTGGAAATGTCAAATATGTGCTTTCTTCAGTACTGGAATAGTATTTTATGCTTTCTTTTAATTCATTGATTTCTGGCGTTTTAATGTTAGTCCTAGTATCTAAATAATAGACATTTATCTGAAAACTCCCTACGATTTTATAATCAAAAGTAGGTTAAAAAAGTAGGTTAAGATAATAATTTTAATTTAGGAGGAGGTTATTTCTTCTTTTCTTCTTTCTTAACTTCTTTTTTTACTTCACCTTTTGTAGCTGTAGTTGAAGCTGTAGCTGTCTTTGAATCTGTTGTTGTAGCTGCAGCAACTCCTTCAACAGACAACAATGCAGTTATCATGTCATCTGGAATTCCAGCTAATACTAACTTAGCTTTAATCTCTCCTCTTGGCTTACCAGTCATCTCAGCAAGAATATCCTTAGCAATCTTATCAAGTTCTGCTTTATGTTTTGCAAGCTCTTCTGCAAACATTTTCTTTTCTTGTTCAAGCTTTGCAAGCTCTTCTGCAGTCAACTCGGTTTTCTCAAGTCTTATCTCTTCATCAAAAACTCCCATATCAATATCTTTTATGATCTCTTTTGCTGGCTTACCTTCAACAAATATACCCATAGATTGACATGTTCCAACAATCTCTTTTATTTTTTCTTTAAGTGAAATACCTAATGTAACAGTTTCCTTCATCTTTGCTATTTTTATAATTTGTTCAATAAGGAGGTTAGCAACCATTTCATGTTTTGCCTTGCCAGAACCTTTTTCAAGATTTGCTTCTTTCTTTATTAGGCCAGAAGCAGGGGGAGTTCCAATTGAAATTTCAAAATCTTTTGTGGTTGTATCTACTATAATCTTGACAGGAACATTCATACCATCGAATATAGATGTTTTTTTATTGATTTCAGATACTACTCGTCCAATATTCACTCCTAGAGGACCTAATTGAGGACCCAATGGGGGACCAGCCTTAGCTCCACCTCCAGGCACCAATGCTTGTACAGTTGTAGTAGACATATATTTCTGATGGAATTATCCTCCATATATAAGAATTTCGGTAAAAAATATCGTATGTATCACCCAAAGTTGCAATGCCATTATACAAGTGTAAACATGAATAAAACCTATCCCGCTAGATTTATATACAGATTTAGATTCTTTTAATGAATGCAAGACTACAAAACAATGCTTGAAGAAGTAAGAAAAAATCTACCAGACATTGTATTTATTAAAGAAAGATTTGAGATACCTAAAGTTTTAGGCCATATACAAGGCAACAGAACTATAATAACTAATTTTCTACAAATAGCTTCAATTTTGAGGAGAGATGTTGATCACTTACTTAAGTATATCCTAAAAGAACTTGCAACCCCAGGTGAAATTAAGAAGAACAGAACATTAATTATTGGTGCCAAGGTACCTGCTTTAAGAATAAATGAAAAGATAAGGCAATATGCAAATGATTTTGTGCTTTGCTTTGAATGTGGTAAACCAGATACAAAATTAGAAAGCGTAGATGATCTTTTGTACATGAAATGTACTGCTTGTGGAGCAAAGAATATTGTAAAGGCGAAGATTTAACAAGAAATTTTGCAATTTACTTTATTTTACCAAACTAACCACAACAAAGCATTGAATTCCTTTTCCCTGGCCAAATTTGGTTAAACCATCTCCAGAGGTATAGGTAACACCTATATCATTCTTTTCTATGTTTAATATTTTTGATAATGAATCCTTGATTTTGTTTGTGTGTACCTCAAATCTTGGTTTAGCTGCTTCTATACTAACGCATATATTATTGATTCTGAAATTCTTTTCCTTCATCTTATTTAAAATTAATTTCAAATATTCCTTGCTATTCATTATTCCTTTTTTACACATTGAATCAGAATAATAACCAAGTGATCTTTCCCCAATTCCTGAACTTAGTGCATTAAACAAAGCATGCAATAAAACATCCGCATCAGAATTTCCTTCTAACCCGGTTTCGTTTGGTAACAAATAACCTCCCAAAACCAATTTTTTCTTTTTATTTGAAAAGCGATGGCTATCCTGACCAAACCCAACTCTAAATGATTTTGTATCCAATACATTGGATTTATTATTCATAATGGCTTCTGCAATTATTAAATCCTGTTGAGTTGTTATTTTTAGGTTATCAGCTTCAGTTTCAACAATCTTGACCCTATGCCCCAATCTCTCAACCAGCGCTGCATCATCTGTTGCATAGAATCTGTCTTTATGTGCTTGTTTTAATGAATTAATTAAGAGGTCATACCTAAATGCCTGAGGAGTCTGTGCCCTCAATAATTTAGATCTGTCTAATGTTTTAATTACAAAATTATTTACATCTACTTCCTTAATTGTATCTACTGATGGGATTGCTGCTACTGAAGCACCATAAATTTTTGCCCCTTCAATCGCTTTTTTTATTGTAGATTGACTTAAAAAAGGATTTGCAGAATTGTGTATTAATATAATATCCCCATCATTACATCTATCAAGTGATTTTACTCCATTATAAACTGAATCTTGTCTTTTTTTACCACCATAAACTATTTTTTTTACTTTTTTGAATCTGAACTTACTAATAATATTTTTTATTTCTCCTTCATTTATTTTATTTACAACAAGAATTATATAATCAATTAAATCAGATTTCTCAAAAATATCTATTGTATGGAAAATTAGCGGCTTATCCAATAGATTTAATAATACTTTATTTTTTTCAGAACCTACCCTCTTTCCTTTTCCTGCTCCTAAAAGGATTGCTATATTCATTTTAAACAGATTTTGACAAATTTTGTTAAAGTATTAAAGTATGGTTGTAATAATCCAAATTAATAGAATGCCTCCTATCAGGAAGATTAACTGCAAAAATGACCTTTTCAAATTCTTTTCCTTTTTTATCTCTGGAATCAAGTCTGCATTTGCTATGTAAATGAATCCTCCAGCAACAAAAGCTGTCAGGGGAGCATTTAAGTTCTGTATATAATTAGAGTAAAAATAGGTTAATAAAGCTCCAAAAATTGCAGTCAATGCTGTTAAAAAATTATAGATTAGTGCCTTTAATCTGGAAAAACCACCATAAATTAATATTGCAAAATCCCCTATTTCTTGAGGAATTTCATGCATAATCACTGCAACTGTAACAACTATTCCTAGCTCTGTGCTACTTAAAAAGCTTACTGCAATAAGAACACCATCTAAAAAATTATGGATGCTATCTCCAATTAGATTAAGAGAGGTAAAAGCATGAACCTCTTTTTCATGAGTATGGTGATGGTGCCAATATAAAAATTTTTCAAGAATGAAGAAGAATGTGATTCCTAACAAAACAAATAAAGGGATAATTTTATTTGAAATTGTTGTTTGTTCCTCAAGGGCTTCTGGAAGCAAATCGAGCAATGCAACCCCTAATAAAGTACCTGCTGCGAAGCTCACCATAAAAAATAGTGTTGTTTTAATTATTTTCCTTCTTATGAAAAAGAAAATACCAATAATAGAAACTAGACTTACCAATAGGACTGAAGCTAGAATATAAAACAAGGTGGTTGTCATTTGGTTCTCTATTTAAATATCATTTACTGTTAATAAGATGGTAGTAGATTCACTCTGCCTGACCTTTGAATCCATGCCCACTAAAAATTTGATATTAAGCTCTTCTGCAATTTTTACTATATCTCCATCTATACTCCCATCAAAGATAACAGCATATGCATTGGATATGCCCTTTAGTGAAGTTTTTAGCTCGTTTATCGGAGTTTTTACTAAAATAGCAAATTTGTTGTCAAGAACCTCTGCCCCTTTTGTTCCAATTAAATCTTCAAGCATAGATCTAAATTTATTTTTTTCTTCGTTTGAAACCTGTGTTTTTTTAATAGTTGGTAGAGGTGGTACAAAAGGCTTTTGTTGTGGCCTGACCATTTGGTTCTGAGGCCTAAAAAAACTTCCTGATGGTTTTTCTGGTTCTTTTAAAAGTTCTAACTTAGCTTGCTCTCCTGAAACCCTGCTTCTTAATGCCTTGTGAATCTCTTTTTTTGTAATTTCCTCTACTTCTTTACCATCAGGAGCTCTTGCCACAAAATCTATATCTGTGATGGATGTTAGTTCCTTAACTATTAGACTACCCCCCCTATCTCCATCTACAAAGGCAATAACCACCTTTCTTTGGCAAAGATCTACTATTGTTTGGGGTACAGATGTTCCATTAAGTGAAATAACATTCTTAAATCCTTGTTTTAACAAGTTTAGTACATCAGCTCTACCCTCAACAATTATAATTTCATCACTCTCATCAATTGCAGGACCTGCTGGAAGCCTGTCTTTCCCATACTCAACAAGTTCCATAACTCTAACAGCTGCAGATACCTCATCTGCAATTTCTTGTGAATCTGGCATTGTGGAATCCATCATATTCTTAAGCAATACCTTTGCTCGCTCTATAACCATATTTCTTTTGCTTATCCTTACATCTTCTATCCTGAGAACCTCAATCTTGGCATTACAGGGACCTATTCTCTGTATAATCTCCAATGCTGCTGCAACTATTGATGTCTCAGCCTTATCCAAAGAAGAAGGAATTGTGATTGAACCTTTGGTTTTTCCAGTTCTTATTTCTGTATCTACTTCTATTCTACCAATTCTACCGGATTTTTGAAGTTCCCTCAACTCAAGATCTGCACCTAACAAACCTTCTGTTTGACCAAATATTGCCCCAATTACATCTGGCCTGTCAACAACACCCTCAATATCTATATTTGAATGAACTATATATTTTGCTACAACTGGACTTATTTTACCCATTTTAAACACCTCAATACGATTTATAACAGTATAAAGCATTAGAACAAGTTTATTTGAAGCTATCCTTTATTTATAGCACCGATACTATTTCACTTATAATTTTATGAACTAATTTACTATACTTCTAATTCACTAACACTGAGATAACAATAAATGAAAATAATGATTAAAGTTGTTCTAATACCTTTAATATTTTGTGTTGCCCGTTACACTAACCCCCAAGCTCATTGCTTGATGTTCATCGTCAACTCCATTGGGTACTTACACGCTAGCGTGCAATCTTGCTCTCACGCTTGTCTCGTGACGGGCTATTGAAAGAGAAAGAGGAGGAATATATAAATTTAGTGGTACAAAAAAACTAAATTCGAAGCACGAAGCACGATAAAGTTCACCCCAAAAACTTCCTTACAAAACCAGCCCTTGCTATATTTTCAGAAAGTAACCTGTAATCTTTTCTTTTCAAATCTTCTATTATTGTAGAAGTTATATTTTTATGTTCTTCATTAATATCATAATCAACAATTTTCTTTAACATTCCAATCCTTTCAACTATCTCATGAGGGAATACCCTTAGGTTTTCTTCATTCAAATATTGCAATGAATCCCTCAAATCATTTTCAAAATTTGGATAAATGTTTTTTATGTAATCTATTTCATTCTCAGTCAAAGCATTCAAACTCAAAACTTCTGGAGGTAATCCATAAGAATACAAAGCAGCGCAAAATGTGATTGCCCTTGGTAGTTTCAAACTGCCAACACTTCTTGAATAGCCATACAATCCAATATGAAGCTTTCTTTTCCTTCTTGAGGGTATGTGTGGGGATATATTATTTATAGAGTCTACAAGAAGGCTAACCTGTTTTTGGTACTCATCTATAAGTTTTTCAATAATTAAATTGCATTTGTGCTCATCAACAGTAATTGGCTTTGAAGGACTTGTTTCATTCAAAAAGTTCACGGCATTTTTAACATCATGAATGTTATAATCGTACTTAAATGCCGATTGCAGTGTAAATGTATAAACACTTGGGTGATTCTTCGAGCAATTATTTACATTAATTGGATTAAAATTTCCCCTAAAAGGGGAACTTCCACAACCAAGAATTGGGAGAAGATCTATTGAAAGATTTTTTTGCATATCATAAAGTTTTTGAAAAGAAACATTTAACATTAAGATTGTTGCAAGATTTCCATAATTCAAAGCAGGATCACTTCTTGCAAGCCATACTCTTTGATAATCCTCAACTTTTTCTTTCTTTAAATAATTTTCAACTATTTCGTTTGGGTTAAGTATGCTCTCTTTTGTTTCAATCAGGGGTATTACTCTCAACTTTTCAGGATTGAACTTGCCCATCCATTCAGAAATTGTTATGTCACTAAACTTATGATGCTGCTTGCCAACTACATAATGCTTGTAATAATTAGAGATTCTTACCAGCTCCCTGTAATCAGTAGTCATTGGCAGAGCAATCTCAAAAATAGGTGCAATGTCATCATTATAAAATAAATTTGCAGCATCAAAATTTCTTGGAATGCTTTCCAGAGTTTCAAGCAAAAGTTTTGCTTCATTTTTTTCAACTGAAGGGTTTGGTACCCTTAATGTTAGAAAAACATCTTTGCCTAATTTATGTCTTGTGAAATAATTTTCGTACTTACTCAAAAGCTTTTTAACAACAAAATTGTCAACTTCCTTGCCTTCACAGTCCCAAAGTTGTTCCCTTGATCCTATATTTGAATATAAATAGAATGCTTCTTTAATCTCATCTTCCCCTCCAAGTTCCTGGCTATCAGAAAAAAATGGATGATTAATATTATCAGGATGCTGTGTTGACATTGTCCTGGAAACATTGTGTTTTGACATAAACCATGTAGATTTGTTTATGGTTTAAATATTTTTTTGATTGTTACTGTACAATGTTAACAAAAGTTTTAATAAAACCAAGTTCCATTCAATTTGGAGAAGACATTATGATGAAGTTTTTAAGTTTTTTAAAAAGAGAGAAGAAAGAACATGAATCAGAAGATCTAGATTTACCTCCACTTCCTCCATCACTTGAAGGATTGGAAGGATTTGAAGATATACCTTCCCCACCAGGATATGTCCAATCTGATTCTGAAAAAGATTTTCAAGGATTTCCTGAACTCCCAGAATTACAGCACGCTGACCTGGATTATCCACCACAAACTTTCAATAAAGGTTTTCAAGAAAAGGTTTCACTGGAATATCCCAGTACAGTTCATGTAGAGGATGAACTGATAAATTCTTTGCAAGAAGTAATGTCTAGTCCAAAAATCAATACTGAATTTACAAAAATACCAGATATGCCTGTGATTCAAGAAACTGAAATAAAGACAATACCTGTCAAAAAAATAAATGAGAATATTAATTATATAGATTTAGAAAACTTTAGAAGTATTATTGGAAACATTGAATCAATAAAAATCAGCCTAAAAAATTTCAGCAATGGGTTAATTAAATTAGAGGAAATAGAAAATCAAAAAGAAAATTTGTTGGGGATTGCAACTCCTTATGTTCATGATTTGCATAAAAAACTTATTCTTATTGATAAAAGTTTATTCAAAGGTGAGTAAAAAATGGAAGAAGAAAAAACAAAAGTACCAGTATTTGTAAAGATAGAAGAAAGCAAAGAAATATCAAAAGTTATAGATTTAATAAAAGAAAAAGTAAAAGAAGTAAAGACTACATTAAGTGAGCTTAATAGATTGAGAGATTCAGAGAAAGAAGAACTTACAAATTGGAGTAATACAATAGAGGGGATAGAAAGAAAAATAGAAGAAATAAACAAAATAATTTTTTAGATACAAATGACTAAAGATTCTTTTTTTGTGGAATTAAAGGCTCCTCAAAAAACAAGGAAAGCTGTTTTTGAGACTTTAAGGGAGACCTTAAATGTACTTAAGGGCTTTGAGAAATTTAAAAGCTTTGCGAATGAAAAGGGCAAAAAAATACGCAAACTTAAAAATGATATCAGGGATGCAAATAAGCTTCTAGCAGATTTAAAGCTTAAACTACCAAAAGTTAATATAAAAACTGATATTAAAAAAACTAAAAAAATACCTGAAAAAAAAGAAAAGGAACCACCAAAAGAAAATATTTCCAAAAAGCCAATGTCAGAACTAGAGAGCTTAGAGTTTGAAATTCGTGCAATTGAGGATAAATTAAAAGGACTTAATTAAGGTAATTTGTAATTTTACTAACATATATCTAATCTTATATATAATGTCCCTCCACTTATCCTTATAGGGAATATCTCTGAATCACGTTCTTTTGCTTTGCAATCCTCTCCTAAATTTATTATACTTGAAGTTCTAGGGGAATTAATGTCGGTATAAGCTAAAAATTTATAGGTCATTTTCCATTTGTCAAGTGATTTTCCAAATATTTCTTTTGATGTATCCTTAACAAATTCGCATGACGATTTACTCCCACAGGATATGCTTTTTGCCTGAGCACAATCCTGTAATAATTCTGTCATGGATAGCTGAGAGCAAGTTGTACTTGTCTTAATCAATGTATTAATCATGTTTGAACTAAGCTGTGATCTGATAAAACTCTGCCTATGCTCTACTGGATTTTTTAAAAGCCATAACTTAGCTACAAAAGCAAATCCCAATACTAATAATACAACAAAAATTGCAAGTCCTAACATTTCCATTTGTGCTTTTTTCATTATCATTAATCTAGAGTTATTAATTAAGAGTATGTTACTATGTTTAAAATTCCAAAACTATATTTTTTTTCTATTGGATCATATAATGATATTGGTACGTTTGTAGAAAAGCTTTGCTTCAAATCTTCTGCTTTTCTTGAATAGATTTGTAAATGGTTTTCAGTTAAAGATAAATCTGTAGGATCAGCTGATTCTTTTCCAGGTTCGATAGGATAAATTTGAGATATAGTTATCTCACTAAATCCAAATATATCAAAATAAGCCAGATTTGTTTTAATTATATTTCCACTTTTAATGGCATCTAGTTTTATAATATCAATGCAATTAGTTATCTCCTTTACAATAGATTGACTGCATTGTAATTCTGGCATGAACATAACTCTTTGTGCTACACCTATAGAATTAAGTTGATTTAACTCTTCCTTCTCTGACTCTATATTACTTTTAAAGATCTTTAAATAAAAGATTAAACCAACAAACATTAATATGAAGAATACAAACAATACGACTATTGTTTCTGTTATTTGAATTTGTGATTGCTTATCCATTAATATATTAGGGGACACGATTCTTTTTCTAACTTTTTATTTTCATATTCTAGATTTGAAGCAGCAGATAAAATGGTATTTACATTTTCTGAGTTAAAGTTTAAAGATTTATCAATAATTTGTTGTAGATCAGATGATATGGAAGCATATACCTCATAACAGTTTTCGTTTGTTTTATCTGAGTTCTTTAATTTTTCAGATCTGTGCTTTAAAACAAGAGTAACAAGATTAAGTCTCGAAAATGTATTTCCCATATTACAATTATATAATTCTACTGTATCTGAATAAATAGCTCCAATTAAGGATTCTATTCCAATATAAGGGGAGGTATCTTGAAGAGAATTAGTCGCCCATGAGTTCCCTTCTTTTTTATAAAATTCTACTGTTCCAGTAATCTCATCATCCTCAGTAATCTCATCACTTACAGGATAGGGTATTCTTACAGCAGTAACTGACTTATCTGGCATATTTTTTAAGTTATCAGGGATATTAATCATACTATCTCCAAAAACTATAAATTTTATATTATAATTATTTTCGTTTTCTATATTTGCAATATTTGGATCAGTTGTAGAGTAAAGCTTTTTATTCAAATCCTTAGGTAGTAGAGCATCTATTTTTTTTACAAGAGAGTTATCTCCATCCCCTACTATTATGTATCTCACTTGTGGACTTGTGATATAAAGAAGGTTTGTTGCTTTGTATGGAACACTAAAAGTTAATGTTTGGGTTATAAGTTTACTGCCTTTAATTTTTGATGGAGCAAACAGTATTAAATTCTGATATTGTTTAGGCACTCCCCCAACAGAAATCTTATTACAACTTATATCTATCTCTAATTTGGATATTTCAACAACATTTGTTATGTCTGTGCTTACACTAGCACTTGTTATTATAGATTCAATACTTCTAATTAAATTGGTTTTGGCAGATCTTTCAGCAATTTCTGTATTCCTGGAAATAAATAAACCAACCAGTATAAGGATGAATACTCCTGCAACTAAAATAAAAATCCAATTAAACTGCATTTCAAATCCTTTTTTATTCATTTTTTATCTCGATAAGAAATATCTCAAGATTACCATTTATCTATTAAAACATGATCTCCCTTACCTTCTAATTTTAGGCTTATTAAATTATTTTGAGCTTTGATGCACAAGACATCTTTATTAACAGATATTGTTCCAATATTAAATGACTCTTTTGCTATTTTATCAACTAAGAAAGCATTTTTTCCAGTACCAGATTTTATTTCTCCAGATATTATTGGATCAGGCGGATTAGGTGATGATATCTCAAAAGGGTACCTAATCCAGTTTATATTATCTAAATTAATTGAATTAAACTCTAAAGTTTCAACAAAACAAATCTCTTTGTAGTTCTTGCATAATCTAACATCTTTCTTCTTTACACTACCAAAATCTCCTAAAATGGACTTAATTGCTCCACTTAAATCCTTTTTTAACTTCAGACACTCTAACTCTTCAGTGCTTTTTCTGAATTTCTGAATTGAATTGAAACCATAGACCAGGAGTAAAGAAGTTACCACAACAGTTAAAATATAAACAAATATCTGACTATGAACCTCTGACTTTTTTGTACTCATTTCATTTATTTTCTTTCTCTTTTTGTTTCTGTTCTTTAGAAATATTTTTGAGTTTAGAGAATACATCTTCAGAAGCTTTTTCCTCAGTTTGTTTTGGCTTTTCACCTAATTTTGGAGTTTCTTTCTTTTCTTCAAATGACTCAAATATTTTTTCCCTGTCTTTTGCCCTTTTTTCTTCTTTCTTCCTTATAATCTCCCTAATTGGAATTTTCTGGTATGGTTTTTGACTTAACATTACCTTAGGCTTTAACATATGCTGCCCAACCTCTAGAGGTATTTGAGGCACCCTTACAGGTTTTCTTTCTTTAGTTTCTTCTCTTCTGCTCATCACCCCTTTATAAGCTAAAAACCCTATTCCTGAGAGCAAAAACATTATTCCAAGTACAAACAACAAAATCTTCCAAAAATTAGATTTTGGAAAATCAGAAACATCTACTGGGTTAGTCTCCTCTTCTAGTTCTAATTTATCAATAAAACCATCTCCATCACTATCTTTGTTGTTGGGGTCAGAGCTTTTACCATATGTGTTCTTTACATTATACTCTTCTTGATTGGTTAATCCATCACTGTCTGGATCTAGTTGAGCATCATTTGGGTCATTTGGATTAAGCCCGTGAAGAAGCTCCCAATTATCTGGGATTCCGTCTCCATCACTATCACCATCACCACCAACTATTGTATCTTTTTTACCATCACAATCTGTTTCATTTTCTGTACACTTTTTACATTTAGATAAAATACACCTCAATCCAGTTTTACAGTCTTTATCCCCATTACAATTCTTGCCTTCAGGGCATTTTGTTTGGCATACCTCACCACCACAATCAACATCTGTTTCTGTGCCAGTTAGGTTTCCATCTTCACAAGCTCCCTTGTATCTACATTTACCTAAGCTACAAAAATTACTTTGACAGTGCTCATTCTGATTGCAAGACTGATTGTTTTGACATTTAGTACAAACACCTCCACAATCTATATCAGATTCAAGCTGATTCTTTTTTTTATCATCGCAAGTTGGTTTTTTGCATTTTTTATCTAAGCAGAACTTGCTTTCACACTCAGAATTATCATCACAGGCTTCATCAAACTGACAATTTCCTCTGTGTCTACAGGTTATTGTTATATTTGTAATGTTTGCAATACAATTTTTTGTGTCTATACCACAGTTTATACAGGTTAATGTTCCATTAATAAAGAGTGAACTATAATTTTTACAACTTATATCCTTTAGAGCAGTAAAATTAGAACCATCACATAATTCTCCTGGATCTAATTTAGTATTACCACAAGACTTAGCTTGAGTACAACCAGATGTATCTATCTGGCAATCATTTCTACAGCTAATTATTCCACTTTTAAAGAAAGGACTATAAGATGAACATTTGTTATCTGGAAGTTTTCCTAAATTAGTTCCATCGCAACCTTCTCCTAGTGATATCAAGCCATTACCACATTCAGCAGCAGGAATACATAAACTTGTATCGAGTGTGCAGGTATTACTACATTTAAGACTCCCTCCACTAAAATCTTTTATATCTGAGCAATCTTTTATTGCACCAAAATATGCAACATCACAAGATTCTCCTATATTTAAAATATTGTCTCCGCATTTCCCACTAGAACCAAAACATCCTGTTGTATCAAGTTTACAATTACTATTGCATTTTAATTCTCCACCTGTAAAAAATGATGAATCATATTGAATACAATCACCATTTAATGCTCCTAAGTTTTTTCCATCACAGGACTCCTCAGGATCTATAAGACCATTACCACATTTTTGTTTTGGTTTACATTTAGAAGTGTCTAATAAACAATTTGGGCCACATTTTAAATTACCACCTTCAAAATTAAGGTCATCACAACTATCAATCACTCCAAGTATACCATCATCACAATTTTCAGATGATTGTATTGATTTGTCTCCACAATATGGGTGCCTTATGCAATTTGTTTTGTCTAAAACACAGTTATTACAACCAAGGATACCTCCATCAAAATTGTTGAAATCATCACATGATTTTATAGCACCAAAAACAGGGATTTGACCATCATTATCGTCACAAACCTCTCTTGTTTCCAATAAACCATTATCACATACAGGCTTGGGTATACAACTATCTGTATTGAGGGTACATTGTATACATTTTAAATTCCCCCCTTCAAAGCTGGGATAATCTGTGCATTTTTTGATATTTATATTTTCAAAAGTATTTCCATCACAAGTTTCACTCCCACCTATCTTTCCATCACCACATATTACAGGTTTCTCTTTAGGAACACATTTGGTGTAATCAAATGTACAATCACCATTACAACTTAAACTTCCACCAGTATAAATTTCAAATGAACTGCAGGTTTTGTCTCCTAAATCATTTTTATCACATTGCTCATTAAAACCAACGCTGTTTGGTTCTTGTACTTTTCCATCTTGGCAAAATGTCTTTTCAGGATTAGAACAACCACTAGTATCATATTCACAATTATTTGTACATTTCAAATCCCCATTTTTATAACCAAATGTTTTACAGGTGTTACCTCTATGATCCTTTAGATCACATTCCTCATTTACTTGGTTTATAACACCATCATTACAAACTGGTTGAATATTAGGATTTTTAGGAACACATTTGGTGTAATCAAATGTACAACCAACATTACAACTTAAACTTCCACCAGTATAAATTTCAAATGAACTGCAGGTTTTGTCTCCTAAATCATTTTTATCACATTGCTCATTAAAACCAACGCTGTTTGGTTCTTGTACTTTTCCATCTTGGCAAAATGTCTTTTCAGGATTAGAACAACCACTAGTATCATATTCACAATTATTTGTACATTTCAAATCCCCATTTTTATAACCAAATGTTTTACAGGTGTTACCTCTATGATCCTTTAGATCACATTCCTCATTTACTTGGTTTATAACACCATCACCACAAATAGGTTCTGGCACTGATTTACAAAATGATACATCTATCTGACAATTTTTACATTTTAAGTCACCATCTATAAAATCATTAGAGTAGGTAGTGCATTTTCCATTAGGAGCATTAGATCCAAAGTCATTACCTTCACAACTTTCTCCGTTTTCAATTACTCCATTACCACATTCTGGCTTAGGTACACAATTATTTGTAGATACCTTACAGTTATCTTTACCACATCCAAGTATCCCACTTTCATAAGTTTGGCTATAAGAGGTGCATTTATCATCAGCAATCCCTATAAAGTTAGTTCTATCACATTCCTCAGAACCATCTAAAAAACCATTACCACACACTGGGGACTCAACACAGTTAAATGTATCTAATTTGCAGTTGTCATCACATTTTATAGTTCCACTACTGAAATAAGAACTGTACTCAGAACAACTGGATTTTATTATTCCTAAATTGTCTCCATCACATTCTTCTCCAGGCTCTATTACATCATTTCCACATAATGGTTTTGGTTCACATTTACTTGTATCAAGTTCACATCTGTTACTACAACTTATAGTCCCTCCCTTAAAGCCCAGTTCAACACAATTATCTATGATACCAAATCTGTTACCATCACATTTTTCATTTATATTGATAGTATTATCAGGACATTTTCCATTTGGAATACCCTCACACTTACTAGTGTCAATTTTACACTTATTACAACTAAATGTTCCACCTGTGAATGCACTACTATATTCTTTGCAATCAGCATTTAATAATATACTCCCAAAATTAGTACCATCGCATTCCTCTCCTAAGTCTATCAAATTATTGCCACATTTTGATTTGGGTGTACATCTCGATGTATCTAAAAAGCACCTACTGGAATCACAAGTTAATGTACCACCAGCAAAATTTAAATCTGTACATGCTTTAGAGCTACCAAATTTATCTACACCTGATTTCCCTTTCTCACAATGCTCACCTGTGTTTATTATCCCATCCCCACAATATTTTTGTTCAACACAGTCTGATATATCAAAATCCTTACAATTACCAGAACATTTCAAAATACCTCCAATGAAATTTGTGTAATCAATACATTTATTTGGATATGAACCAAATACAAAATTTCCATTAGAGTAATCACAAACCTCCCCTTCCTTATTTATATCCCCATCTCCACATTTTGGTTCTGGTCTGCAAGCAGATGTATCTACAGTTATGCCATTACTGTCTTTAGGTTCACTCTCTAAATCTACATAGTCCTTTGCCTTTACTTTGAAAAGATATTTAGTATTGTCTTTCAGATTTAGAGGTTCATTATTTGAAGTCTTATCAATAAATACGAATTCATTACTATCAAAACTTTGTGTAAATCCTATAATAGTATTTTTAGGATTATCAGATTTAATCAGAGAATAAAAGTACTCTTTTACACCAGATTCATCATCCTTCCCTAACCATTTAACTCTTAATCTGTGTGTTAAGCAGGTCTTTTCTGGGAATTGCTCAAAATTACTTGTGTCATCAACAAAAACCATTTGTGGTTTTTGAGTATCCACAATTACTTCTACGTTAATTTGATCATTTTCTACTCCCCCTTTAGCAGAACATTTGACTAAAAGATTATGCTTACCATTAGTTAAAGTAATATCTTTTTGATGTGTGTAGCCTTGCTCCCCAAACAATGTGATTTGTGAACCTAGTTTATAGTTACAACTGGATTCCTTATTAGTTTCTATAGATAATTTAACATTTTCTGATCCAAACAAAGGTTCTGTATGTGAAGTAATAATTAGGTGTATTGATAAATCTACTTTAATTATAACTTCTTTAACATCTGATTTAAGTCCTGCTTTATTTTTGCAAGCAACATAATAAGTAAATTCTCCTTCATTTTCTAAAGTAATTTTTTGAGAGGTTATAGTTTTAAAATTATTCTTATCAAAATCTTCAAAACCTTTCATTTGGTCAAACATTGCACCAGGATCTTTACCAAGGTCTGTACCGAACTTACATATTATAGGTTCATTTGACTGAACAGTCAAACTAGTTGTTTTTGAATCTTCAGTAATTGGATTTGGATATGCATACGCAGTTATTATCTCTGGTTCAGTGAGATCAACACTTATATCGAATGATTGAAGAGTATTTTTTCCACTAACTTCATCTTTACAATTTATATTTAGTTTATGAACTTCACCATCTTTTTTTATTCCATCAAAACTGATTTTTTTATGTTCAGTTGATGGTTTTGGTTTTGGATCAAAAGCAGACATAAAATCAAATTGAAGAGAATCATCTAAATTATACTTACATGTAGCATCATTATCAGTTTTTATAACAAGATCAAAGGTAAGGGCAGATGCAACTCCAAATTCTGGATTTACTAACTTTATCTTCAGATTTGGATCTGCATTAATAGTAAATTGAATTGATTTTTCAATTACATTGCCTGCAAGATCTTTTGCTCTTACATCAAGTCTTTTATTTCCATCTAAAAGGATTATTGTATGTTTAAATTCTTTATTGTCAGTTGTTGAGAAATCATTTTTTATTTCCTTGTCTTCTAATTTAACTGATTCAATGCTAACTATTTCATTGAACTTTAATTTTATAGTTGTTCCTTGATTATTTTTGCTGGTGATGATTACATCAGCCAACTCTTTTTCATTAGTGCCATCAAGATATTTAATATCAAGATTGGGAGCAGTTACATCAACAATGATTGATGCTAAGAACTCGCTATCCATCAAAATTCCTTTGTCGTTTTTTGCATTAAGCCTGAATTGATACTCTCCCTCTCCCATTACATCTTTTGTTGGTAACAATACAGAGTTCTCACTATCTGTAGGAACCGAGCTGATAAGACTCCATACTGGGTTGATTAATCCTTTTTTCTCAAGCCTTGCAAATGTCAAAGTTGCAAGAGTATAGAATTTAACATTTATATCCTGATTTTTGCTGTTCGTATAAAGTGTTTTTGTAAAATCCTCTTTAAGCTCAGAATTAAGTATATTAATTTTGAATACCTTTGGACCACTTCCACTAATTTGTGCATTAATATCTGCAGTTTTAACTACTTCAATGTTCTTTGATGGATCCTGGGAATAGTATTTTATGGTATTTATTCCTTCATTAAAAAATAGAATTGGTTTACCAGTTCCAGTATCATAAGCTTCTAGCCCTATCACTTCTATACTCTTTTTTTTTGTTGATTTAGCATAAGGATGTTTTAGAGGATCACTGCACCTTGATTCTCCTCTGCCATTAGAAACACAAAGGAAGGTTTTATAGTCTTTACTTTCATCAACTAGTATAACTGGACTATCAAAACTTGTAAGGTCTGTTATCTCTAAATTAATTTTGTCGAGTATTCCAGATACTTTAGTTTTTTGAGTCAATTTTGTCTCTGGAGCAAAATAATCACTTTCACATTCAGGAATGATAGAGTTATCTTTTATGGATTGACAATCTGGTTTGGCATCACCATCTGCATTTTTAACACACATAGAATTTCCAGATGTTACCTCAATTTTCTGACATATATTTAGACCACATGGATCTGATGACAGTATTGGATTATTAGTCCCAGACCCATAACGTAATATATTATTATTAGGATCGAGACTTATTTTTTGGCTGCATTGAGTTATCTCATCAGGATCATAATCTGTACATACAGCATCTTTACAATCTTTTGATCTTCCATTGCTAAAGTAACATTTGAGATCAGGTGGAATGGATAATGCATCTGATTTTGTCTTTGTACAGGAATCAAACACTTTATTGAAAGATTCCAGATTGCCTAAAGAGATTGTTCCTTCACTTTCACACCATTTGCAGTTAGATTTAGAGGTACTACGACAAACACCAACACCAATCTCATTAACTAAATCTATCCACTCACAAGAGCCTATCTCACAATTATCTTTTAAACATGAATCTTTTTCTTTATAATCATAACATGCCATTGATGGCTTACAATTAAAGCAGGAGTTTATGGTAGTATGTGACCTATCGTAGAAGCAGTATTTATAGGGAATAGGGGGGGTAGTAGTAGGAGTTCCTTCACAACCTTCTTTTGTATAAAACAATCCAAAAGGATTTCCTTCATTATAATTACAAGTAACTTTTTCCACACATGATGCTACTCCGTCCCTTACAAGACATAAAGAATCAACATCACATGGTGGATCTGGACCATTTGAAATAAGTAGATTATTAGAATTACAAGAATATGCTTTATTAAATCTATTTTTTACTTCCTCTTTTTTAATAAAATTGGATAAACTACCCAAATTATTTTGTTTTAAGTATTGTTCATATTGATCATAGTAAGTTCCGTGTATACAGAAAATATTATCATTAGTCTGACCAAAACATTCCAGATTGCCAAGATTTGCTGTTTTGGTTATTATTGTTTGTTTATCATTGGTGTAGGTTGCTATGACCTTGTAAGTATAGGTTTTATCGAATAATAAATCTGATTCGTCTGTATAAGAATTTGTGTTTGTAGAAGATATAGATTTAAAATCTGAATCTTTACAATCTTGTTGATTTTTATTACACCTTAAAATATCATAATTTTGAGCATTATTAGTACACTCATCTTCCCATCTTAATAAAAACTTTTTTTCTCCTTTTATTGGAGTTATTATCAGATTACTCAATTTTGGTTCGTAGGTTAAAGAGCTGCAATCAATAGATTGCTCTAAGCAAGGTGAACTACCTGTTTGTTTTGTTTTTTCTTTATCAAAAGTACTGGTACAATCTTTGTCTTTGCCATCAATACAACCATCACCATCATTGTCTATCTTATCGCTACACTCTGGAGTTGCACAAGCAGTATCACAAGATGTTAGCTCTTTTTTAAATTCAAAACCTGGACCTTTACATTCTGCTCCTGATTTAATCTCTCCACCCAGTTCAGAACAACAACAACCTATTTGACATTTAATATCGTTACAACTAGTACCTTCAGAAAAGAAAGTAGATTTACAAGTTGAAAAGTCTTTTGGTAGTTGAGTATTAGTATCAGAATAATATACAGGATTGTCTTTTTCTGGAGTTGGGCAACAGGAACCTATAGATACTGCTAAAGATGAACATATTGCAGTCCCAGCTCCAGGATTTGTACAACACCCAATCTGAGCAGAAACATCTGTAGGTAAGAGTAGGACAAAGATTGAAAACAACATCAAAAATAAAATTATAACCTCTTTTTTCATTTTATTGTCTTTTTTTAAGTTATATCTTGGTAGTCTATAAGCAAGCCATCACTTACCTCTACCTTTGGAGGTGTAGTAATAGTAGTAGTAAATGTATAGCTATCTTCATCTGGGTCTTCAGCTTTTGGGCTATATGGAGGGGTACTCCCTGATTTTATATAATGAAGAGCAGGTGCTCTGTTCTTTCTTGCAAATATATATTGATAAGGATTACCATAAACAAGTGAATTATGTTCAGTTATGATTACTATATCATCTTTATTATTCACATCTTTAATTAACTCTATAGTCATAGAATCCTTATTATTTGTATCAGCATCAATATCGAATTTTATGTCAGAAATATCATTATTTATCAATTCTTCTGTGAAAAAATAAATATCCTTAAGTCGTATATTAACAATTGTTGAAAATTCATTCAACTCAGCATTAAGTTTCATTTTTTGATGAATTATATTCAGTGGAAGTATCAGGTTAACCGTAAGGTCTTTATTTCCTATTATTGCATCTGATTTTGGAGTGTCTGTTTTTATTTTGTAACCTTGGTTTTCAAACAAACTAAAATCAAGACATTTAATAATATTTTTATCAACATAGCTCTCTATGTTGGATTGAATGGAATGAAGACCATTATCTTTAGTTAATAGTGGCATTTTGTTTCTACCAAAATATCCTTTATAGATTCTATTGGAATCACCATAGGAAGTATCATCTTTATAGGGGAATATCTTCCATGGATAAACTGGCAAGTAAGCTGAATATACTCTACTACCATCATCAAAACTACCAATAGGGGGCACTATGTTGTAACCAACATTAACATCATTATACTTTATAAAAAGATTGCCTTTATCGCTATCTGAATAATCGTTAAGTGTTCCACCCTGGCTTGTGTAGATGTATCCAGCTTGCTTGCCTATCAATAAGATTGCATCCTTTGCAAGGCCATTAAGGCAATTTGATACTAATGCTGTAATTGGTTGGAGTTCTGTAGTAATTTCCTGAGTTTTTTCTATGTTAATTTTGGTTCTTTCCTGAATTCCTGATTTAGCAAGGTAGATTACCAATCCAGATATGGTAACCAGAACAAGTACTACAATCAGGATTATAGTAAGTTGAGATTTTGTTGATTTCATATACCTCTTTTTTTAAACCACTTTTAAACAGCATTTAAACAACCAATCCAATTAAATACAGTAAACCATATTAATGAATATATATAGTTTTCGAATAACGGTATGTGCATAGCATCATAAGGTCAAAATTCAATCGGACTGAATTCATCTACGAGCGTTGCAGCGAAGGGGATGCCCCCTACGGAGATGAATGTCGGTTATCACAAAAATAATAACCATGTGCGAACCTGACGGCAACTCGCTGAAGGCGTGATTTTGCTCAGTGTCGTAAAGATCGGCTATGCACATACCACTTCACAAACCTTTTTATATTGTGTTTTTTTCAGTTTATTCATGCGGATTTTAAACTTTGAAGAATTGAATATTCAAAAACATTCTATTATTGAAGAAATAATAAAAGGAAGTATATTCATTTATCCTACAGACACAATCTATGGCATAGGTTGTAATGCAGAACTTTCTGATTCAGTAAAAAAGATTAGAAAGATTAAGGAAAGACCTCAAAATCCTTTTTCAGTAATTGCACCATCATTAGAGTGGATTAATAAAAACTGTATTGTTAAACAACAAGGAAAAAAATGGCTGGGTAGATTACCTGGTCCATATACCTTAATCTTTAAATTAAAAAATCCAGATTGTGTTACAAAAGACTGCAATCCTGGTTTGGACACATTAGGTATTAGAATACCATATCATTGGATAAGCAATTTAGTTAAAGAAGCAGGTATACCCATTATTACGACATCTGTTAATTTAAGTAAAGAGGATTATATGAGCTCCTTGGAAAATTTAGATCCTAAAATAAGAAGAGTAACTGATTTTATATTATATGAGGGGGAAAAAGAGGTAAAGCCAAGTAAGATAGTTGATTTGACTAGAAATGTAAGGATTATTGATAGATAGTTTTTTTAAACAATGTGACTTTTAATATAAAACATGGAGAAACAAGATAAGACAAAGCTCAAAATCCTTGCAGCAGGAGACATTCATGGAGATACAAATCTCGCTAAAAAACTTGCAGATCAGGCAGAAAAGGAAAATGTGGATCTTGTTGTTTTGTGTGGAGATCTGACTTATGCAGAAACATCAACTGAGGGGATTATAGGCCCATTTGTCAAGAAAAATAAAAAGGTTATTTTAATACCTGGAAATCATGAAACTGTTGCAACAGCTGATTTTCTAGCAGAACTCTATGGAGCAACAAACCTGCATGGATATTCAATTAAGCACAAAGGTGTTGGTTTATTTGGATGTGGAGGTGCCAATATTGGAATGTTCCAATTAGGAGAAGACGAAATTTTTGAATTAATAAAACAGGGACATGAAAGAATTAAAAATTCAAGGAAAAAAATTTTGGTGACCCATGTTCACCCTTCTGGCTCGTTAATGGAAAAGTTCTCTAATATATTTCCAGGAAGTGAAGGTATAAAAAAGGCAATAGATGTATTTAAACCAGATTTCTTACTCTGCAGTCATGTACATGAGGCAGAAGGTATAGAAGAAAAGATAGGAAAAACTAAGGTTATAAATGTTGGTAAAAGGGGAAAAATCATAGTGATCTAATAAAATTCTATTATAGGTTTTTTGTTTTCTGGAATAAATGAATCTTCATCTTCTTTAGTTTCATCGTTTTCTGATTCTTTCATTTTATCTATCTCTTCCTGATTAAATAAATCTGCAAATAGATTATCTGTAGATTGTTGCAATTTATCTTCTTCCTCTTGACTTTTTATATTTTCAGTTTTTTGCTCACTAAATAAACCTGGTTGATTTGTGAGTGGTTCAGTGGATTCACCAACAAGGTTTTGTAACATTCTTATCACTCTTTTTAGGTCATCATGTGAGTCTTCTTTGGTATCTATGCTTATTTTCATTTTATTCAATACAATTTTATTCAATACATTTACGTTCAATTTAAATATTTTTTCTTATCCCGCGCTTAATAATAAAAAAGAAATAGGATATCATAATGATCAAAGCAAATAAAACTAAAAACTGCCATTTGGATAGCTTATTTGGATTTTCTATTACAGGTGTTTTAAGTTCTGTAGTCTGAATACTTTTTTTTGTTTGATTAATTGACTTTGATTCGTTTTTAATTCCCAGTTCCAAATACTTATTAAGAGACCTTTCAATACCCTCAAATTTATAATAAATATCAAGATTAATTATGGTTTTGTTAACTCCTGTACTTAAGTTTTTTGGAGTAATTAATGTTTTATTTATAACTGTAAATTTCACATTTGGCATGAGATTTTCCAGATCTTTTTCTATATTCTCTGCTCCGAAATCCAAACTTGCTTTTATGTCTTTAAATGGGTGGTATGTGCTAGGATTCTTTATGTATACAATAACAACAAAATTTTGACCTGGTTCTAATTCATCGTGTTCTGTAAACAATTCTATAATTGGCTTTGGCTCTACAACATTAATAAGGACATTATTTTCTATTGTGTCTACTATATTTTTAATTTCATAAGCATAATTTTGTTTAATCTCCTCATTAATCTCTGATTTTGATTCAAGATAAAATGAATAATTTTTAGTAGAACCATGTTCGATTTTTACTTTATGTTTTAAAAAATTTAAATCTTGATTGAACCCAGCATCATTAATAATTGCTATTTGAGCAGGCAGAGATATACTTATTGAAGCATCAATGTCCTCTATTAAGTCGATATTGGTTAATGATATATTGAAGTAAAATGGACTCTTTACTTCAATAGATTTGTCAATATTTTGGACTACCTTTAGCTTTTTTGGCAGTACCTCTATTGGTATAGATTTTACTTTTTCTTTTTGGGTATCGTAAAAGTCAAAGTAACTTATATTGCCTTCTAGTTCAAATTTTCCATCTTCTTGCGCAACAATAGTAGCAGTACATGACTCTTGATAATTGGGCTCAATGGAACCTGACCATACAATTTTGTTTCTGTCATTTCCATCCAAAGTACACCCATCAATTTCTGTCACTAAAAAATTTTTGAACTCCTGAGAGTATGAAATATTGGAAATGGGGAATATTGTAGGGTTACTAAAAGTTATTGTAAACCTTGCAGATTGTTGTTGTAGTAATCTGTCAGGTACTACATTGAAACTTGTAATTAATTTTCCAGCCCTCTTATAGATTGTTGTATCTATATTATAATAATAGGCATAGGTAGTAAAATTTTTATGTGAAAAATTAACTTTGTTTATACATACCTTAAATCTGGAATTAGATTCACAATTATTGTTATTTACAATTAAATCTCCAAAAGGGGTTACTACAAAAACCTTGTCTTGAGATTTTTCGTATATAAACCTAAATTTACCCCCTTCAATTATTTTTTCAGTATTTGTTAAAACAGTTCCTGAGAAAATGTTTGACTCTTCAACTGATGCAATGGAAGCTGGTAATACGCTAAGTAGAAATACACCAAGTACACCAAAAATAAATAATTTAGTAAATATTCTTGATTTCATTTGATTCGTTTCATTTCATAAAGCGTATTCGCTGGATACCCCTATTTTTAAATAGGGGAGGAAAGCAAATCCTCCAATACCACTGGACATAATTCACTGGACATCTTTGGATGAGATTTATAAAGGATGCCTTCTATCCTATTAATAT